>JABDLD010000009.1 GCA_013001885.1 Lysobacterales bacterium | reverse complement strand
CTTTTAACGGAGTCCCGGTCCGAATGGCGCTGTTATCGATGGTGATGGGAGGATAGTAAGGTGCCGGAAAAATTCATGAAGGTTCAGCGCATCGAGCATGGAACCGTAATTGACCACATATTGCCCGGAATGGCTTTCGACGTGCTAAGAGTGCTTGGTGTTTCAAACGAGCGCAGTATGAGTATCCTGATCAACTCTCATTCGAAGAAAGGCGGAAAAAAAGACATACTTAAAATTGAAGACGTTGAGTTAAGCGAAGAAGAAGCAAGCCGGGTCGCGTTGGTTTCGCCGCAGGCTACCATCAACATTATCGTTGGCGGGAGCGTGGTCAGGAAGTTCAATGCAGAAGCCCCGGACGTCGTCAGGGGTATCCTGACCTGTTCTAATCCGAACTGTATTTCCAACCAGAACGAACCCATAACGTCTGCGTTCCGTTTAAACACCGACGACGGACACCATTATGTCTGCAGTTATTGCGAACGGGACCAGGTTGACCTGGCCAAGAGGATTCGCCGCTAGTCCCCGTGGAAAAGACAGCCGGCACCCTGAAGTGTGACATCGTCTCTTCGCGGCGGGAGATATTCTCCGGTGAAATCACCCTGTTCGTTGCCTCGGGAGTCGCGGGCGATTTGGGCATCACTCCCCGGCATGTTCCATTGATCACGGAGTTGAAACCGGGGCCGGTAAAAGTGATCTCCGCGGATGGTGAGGAATCGATATTTTACGTCGGCGGCGGTATTCTCGAAGTGATGCCACACGTCATTACCGTGATGGCCGATGAGGCCGAACGGGCCGTGGACCTGGATGAGGCGGCAGCGCTGAAAGCCAGGGACGAAGCAGAACGCGAACTCTCGACCAGCACGTCAGAAATGGATGTGGAACTGGCGCGTTTGAAATTATTGAGGTCTCTGGCTGAGCTCAAGGCAGTAGAAATGGTACGCAGGAAGAAAAAACGATGACGAGACTCTCCGGGGCCTGCCACTGCGGTTCGGTCAGATTCGAACTGGACCACGTTCCCGGCTCTCTGACTGAATGCAACTGCTCTATTTGCCGCCGATACGGCGCATTATGGGCGTACTACGACCGCAAAACTGCACGCATAAATTGCTCACCCGGTGCTGTGACCTCCTACTCCTGGGGTGACCGTCAACTGGAGTTCTACTTCTGCAATAGGTGTGGCTGCGTGACCCATTACGAAAGCGTTGAGAAGGAGCCGGAGAGCCGGATTGCGGTCAACACCCGGATGTTGGCTGCGGCTGACGTCGCCGGCATCGAGGTCAAGCATTTTGACGGTGCCGTGACCTGGAAATACCAGGACAAGCCGGCCTGAACTTACTTTTGCTTGCCGGAAGAATCCGTTGGCGCATCATCCTTTTTTGGCCGGTCACCAAGCAACGACTTGGCGGGGCAAATGGAGAATGCGGGACATTTCTTACAACCTACGGCTATGGCTACCGGGCAGACTGTCATGGTCTTTCCATCGAAAGAGGGAGCATGTAGTGTATCTGCATTGGAGATAAAAATGAAATTAATAAAACAGTTGTCTCTGCCGTTGCTGCTGTTGTTATCGGGCTGCACGGGAGTGCCCACCGGCGTTGAACCGGTTGGAAATTTCGACGTCAACCGGTACCTCGGCAAGTGGTATGAAATCGCCCGCCTGGACCATTCTTTTGAGAGGGGCCTGAGCCGGGTGACCGCGGAATACAGCCTGCGTGACGACGGCGGTATCAAGGTAGTCAATCGCGGGTTCTCCAGCTCAGAAAATGAATGGGACGAAGCCGAAGGCAAGGCCTATTTTGTCGGGCCTGAAAACGAGGGATTTCTGAAAGTGTCCTTTTTTGGGCCGTTTTACGGCTCCTATATCGTTTTTGAACTGGAACAGGAAGACTATCAGTACTCATTTATTTCAGGTCCCGACACATCCTACCTGTGGCTTCTTTCGCGGACGCCAACGGTCGGTGATGACATCATTCAGCGATTCGAGACCAAAGCTTCGGCCCTCGGGTTCGACACCACTTCCCTGATCTACGTGGAACAGGATTGACCGCAGATGGATTACTCCGGCATCGCAACCCCCGGTCCGACATGATTTCCAGCCTGTCAGCCCTTGACCGGCTCAAGCAGGGAAACCGCCGGTTCGTAACGGGCAAGGATATCCGCGAAATCAGTTTCGAGCACTCGCAGAGCCGGCAGTCTCCCAGCGAGCAGCGTCCCTTTGCCATCGTGCTTGGCTGCTCTGATTCACGGGTGCCGGCGGAACTGGTGTTCAACCAGGGCCTCGGAGACCTGTTCGTGATTCGCGTGGCGGGAAATATCGTGAGGCCCTCCCAGATCGGCAGCGTGGAATATGCGGCGGAGACTTTCGGGACGAAGCTGGTCGTGGTGCTCGGACACTCCCTGTGCGGGGCGGTCCTGGCCACGCTGAACCAGTTGCAACAGCCATCCGGGTCCAGGTCGCCAAATTTTCGGCCTATCGTTGATTTTATCCGCCCTTCAGTCGAGAGCTGCCTCGCCAGCGGGCACCGCGAGCCCGGCACGGCATTTCCGGACGAACTCCTCCAGGCTGCCGTGCGCGCGAACATCCGCGCCTCGGTGGATCGCCTGAAGCAGGGATCTGAAATTCTGGAAAAAATGATCAAAGACGAGCGGTTGCTGGTCGTGGGGGCGGAATATTCCGTCGAGACAGGTGTGGTAGAGTTTCTGGTGGAGGAAACCTAGGAGGATAAGCATATGAAGCGTTGTCACCTGATCCGGGCACTTGCCGTATTGAGTATTTTTTTCGTGATTGCGCAGGCACAAGCCCAGGACAAGAAGATGTACAGCTGGACCGATGAAAATGGCACGGTTCATTTCTCAGATTCCAGGCCAGAAGGGCAACAGGCGACGGAACAGGCCATACCCGCTTCGGATCAACCGGCTTCGGCCAGCCCGTATTCGAACGCAGACACAGGACCGTCAATGGCGGAACAGAAACGCCAGCAGATTGCGCAGAAACATCAGGACGCCAAGGCTAATCAGGCAATCAACGACGCACAATGTGCGGCCTGGAAATCCGAAGTGGAACGGCTGGAGCCCAATCGGCGGGTCTTTACCACCAATGATCAGGGCGAAACCGAGCGCATGGACGACGTGAAACGGACCGACCGGGTGGCTGAGCTCAAGGGTCTGATCGCGAAAAACTGTAAATAGGGATGTCAAACGGCCGGCTTAAATCCGCCGGCCGTTACTCCTGACCGCTGCGGTAACTTATTCTGGAAAGAAGACCTCGAGGATGATTTGGGCGTCGTCAGCGTCATAAACTTCAATCCACTGATCCCTGGGGTCGAAATTCAAAAGCTCACGCTCTTCCTTCTGCGGTTTGCTGAAGCGGATTCTGCCTTTTAAACTACCGTCGTCCTCGTCCTCGTCCGCCGTCACAACAATTTGTCCAACCGGCACCGCGTTGACTCGAAGCGGGTAGGCACCCTCCGCTACGCCCCTGATTTCGACCTCGAACTCTGTGCTGCTGTTTTTCTCCCGGTAGGAAGCTGTGCCGGAGGCGCCTTCAAAGACACCGGTATTTTCCAGGTCAACGCTTATTTCGGCCATGTCGCGACCATTTCCGCCACCGCGGTTCCTGGTCGCCAAAACACTCTCACCAGAGCTCAGCGCTGCTCCATTGGCATCATGCAGCTCGATTATGCAATTCCGCGGGTCAAAGCTAAGCAGTTCCTTACCTTCGGCTGCGGGGCTGCGAAACTGGACTGCTCCCTCGCCGTTTTCAACCACCAGGTTTCCAACAGGCTCAAGGGGCTCACAAACCAGGATGCTGTAGATGCCGTCCGGTAAGTCTTCAGCGGACACATGAAAATCAGAGCGATCCACCCGCTCCCAGAATTTAGCCTGCCCCTTGCCGCTGATGTCTTCCCTGGCTGGTTCAAGAGCCACGGTCAGCATGATCGGTTTGGCGTCACTGGGTGTGTCGTCTGAAATACCGCCGCTGCATCGTGAATGGTAGAGTCCGGCCAGGCGCTTGATCTCAAAATCACCGTTCCCGTCTTCTCCCAGGTCGTAGCTGGCTACTCCGCGGTTACAGTTTTTGAACTCCAGGTTCAACGTTCCCACTGCGTACACGTTCTCGTTACCGGGCGCGTCCTCTTCCATGAACGCAACACCGTCGGCGGTGTAGAGGTTCATCAGCACCTGGTTGCCTTCGGTGTGGCCGATGGCCATGAACCAGGCGGTGTCCAGGTTATCCCCGTAAGTGAACCAGTAAGCCACGGCCTTCTTATGGCCATCTTCCTCCTGGTCTATGATTTGCAGGACGATGCCCTGGCTTTCCTGTCTGGGTTGATCCCAAAGCCCTGAAAAATATCGCGTTACGGCCAGGTCGGCAGCGGACGCCGGCAACGTCATGACAACGGCCCAGGTCAGCGTGATTAAAGTGAACAGAATTCGTACAGTCGTCTGATAGTGGTTCATGTCTCGCTCCTTGCTTCACCTACAGGGCGCATCCATGCGTCCTGTTTACTTCAGTGTTCATTATAGCCATCCTGATAAGACTTTGCTGGAAGCTGCTGGCGCAAACTTGGGCCGCATCAAATAACCCCGGGATTACCAATGCCGCTTCAATTGACCAAAGTCGTTGCAGCGGCCGAATCGACTTGTTTGAATGGGCGGGCAAAATCATGTGAAAAAGAACCGTTGACAGATGAACTCTGAAATCACATTGCTGGCTTTTGCCGCTGCTTCCATTGCATTTGTGCACACGATTCTTGGTCCGGACCACTACCTGCCGTTCGTGGCCATGGCCAAAGCCCGTGAGTGGGGGCTGAAAAAAACACTGAGAATCACGATGATCTGCGGCGTAGGTCATCTGGCCGGGTCAATCGTGCTTGGCGTATTGGGAATTACGCTGGGGATACAGCTCTCCTCACTAGAATGGCTGGAAGGTATCCGGGGCAATTTCGCAGCGTGGCTGTTGATCGGCTTTGGCCTGGCTTACACGGCCTGGGGTATTCGGCAGGCATTCAGAAACCGTCCTCACTCGCACTGGCACAGTCACGGCGGGACCATGCATGAACATGTTCACAGCCACCACCAGGACCATGCACACGTGCATGAAAAATCTTCGGGAAAGAGATCTTTGACGCCCTGGGTGGTCTTTGTGATCTTCGTGCTGGGACCATGTGAACCGCTGATTCCGTTACTCATGTATCCGGCAGCGCGGGAAAACCTGACCGGAGTCCTGGTGGTTACCAGTGTCTTCGGACTGATAACGGTTCTTACCATGACCATCGTGGTCGCTCTTGCTCTGCGGGGTCTGGAGTCGTTCAAACTAAAGCGGTTTGAACCTTATGCGCATGCGCTGGCCGGAAGCGCCATTCTCGCATGCGGCATCGCCGTCGTTTTTCTCGGGTTATGAGTAAACGGCCCAGGCTGTTGCAGCTCGCGCTGGTATGGATGAGTCTCACAACCGTTGTGCACGCCGGGCACGAATCGACGGGGTTTTCGATTTACCTCGTCAGGCATGCGGAAAAAGAAACCGCGGCCACAGATCTCCGCGACCCTCCGCTCTCGCCCTGCGGTGAACTGCGGGCCGGGGCGCTCGCAACCATGCTGAAAGATGTGGAGCTGGAAAGGGTATACAGCACGCCGTACGAGCGCACCAGAATGACCGCGTCTGCGGTCGCTGATTCACACCAGTTAGTGCTCGAAACCTATGATCCGCGAAATCTCGAAGGGTTTGCCGCCCTGTTGCTTGAAAGCCAACAACACAGCCTGGTTGTCGGCCACAGCAACACGACAGGCGTTCTGGCCGCGTTGCTTGCCGGTGAGGCCGGTGAGGAATTTGGTGAAGATGAATACGACAGGCTGTACGTGGTAACCCGGTTCGGAAACCGGGGCAAAATGATTCTGCTGAACCAGGCGTTTAACTGCCAGCAACAGTAGCCGGCTGCGGTGCTGTCCGCTTGTCCAGCCATTCCAACACCCTGCGGCGCACGAGGTCTTTTTCGGGCTCGTTGAACATCTCATGGTACAGCCCATCCCAGACAACCAGTTCAACCTTTTCGGCGGGTGCAGCGCGGGCCCATCGCCCCGGAGCTTCTGGATCCACCAAGCAGTCGGAACCCGATTGCATCAGCAACATCGGTACCTGCAAGGTGCCGGCATTGCGGTTGACCTTTTTCATTGTTTTAAGAAGTTCGCTGTACCAGCGGACGGAAATTTTCTGCGAAACCAGCGGATCATCGAGGTACGCTTTGACCACTTCCGGATCTCTGGAAATGGCCTGCGTGTCCAGTTCGCTGTCGACCAGCACGCGGGGCGCAATCCGCGAAAGGATACCGACCAGGATCTTCAGCATCAGCGGGGGTTTGAATTCGGGATGAGTTCCCAGCGCGGGCGAGGAAATGACGACTCCGGCCAGGCCGCGCGGTTTTTCAAGCGCGTGACTGATTGAGATGAGGCCGCCCATGGAGTGCCCGAGCAGGAACAACGGAAGTTCCGGGTGCCGGTTTCTGGCCCACTCCGTCACGGCGTCCACGTCCATGAAATAGTCGGTAAAACGGCGGACATGAACCCGGCCTGCTTTGGGCGGGTTCGGGCTGTGGCCGTGGGCGCGCAAATCGCAGGCAAACACCGACCAGTTGTTGGCGCAAAAGTACTCGGCCGTTTCGTGATACCGGCCGCTGTGTTCGGCCAATCCATGAACGATGACAATGACGCCGCGGGGCGAGGGGCACACCCAAGATTGGCAGACCAGGTCCAGCTGGTCTGCGGTTTGAACACGATCGTGGTGGTGGCCGGCTGCGGACCCGGGAATGGCGCGAGACTCAGTCATCGTGGAGCTCCTGTCCGTTGCTTCTGACTCGATCGACCGCACGAAGCCATCCCTGGTAAAGCTCGTCTCGTTGCGCCTCAGGCATCTGAGGTTCAAAACGGCTGTCGCTGTGTCGGATCTGATCCAGCTCGGTTGGGCTGTTCCAGACCCCCACGGCCATGCCGGCAAGGTAGGCGCTGCCGGATGCGGTGGTCTCGACCATTTTTGGCCGGTCTACGGTGACGCCGAGCATATCGGCCTGAAACTGCATCAGGAAGTCGTTCATGGAAGCGCCTCCGTCCACTCTCAATTCGTTCAGTTCAATGCCTGAATCTTCGCGCATGGCCAGCGCGATGTCCCGGGTCTGGTAAGCAATGGCTTCAAGCGCTGCACGCGCCAGGTGGGCCCTGCCGGCCCCCCGGGTCAGTCCGGTCAGCGCGCCGCGGGCATTCATGTCCCAATAAGGGGCGCCGAGACCGGCGAACGCCGGAACGAGATACACGCCCTCGTTGTCTTCGATCTCACGCGCCAGCGCATCTGTCTCGGACGCATCGCCGATTATTTTCAACTCATCACGGAGCCACTGTATCGCCGCACCGGCGATGAAAATTGAACCCTCCAGCGCATAGGCTGGGGCGCCGTCCGCATCACAACAGATTGTGGTCAATAAACCGTTGCGGCTGACGGGATGCTTCAGACCCATGTTCATCAACAGAAAACAGCCGGTACCGTAAGTGTTCTTGGCCTGCCCGGGCTCCCAGCAACCCTGTCCATACAGAGCCGCCTGCTGATCGCCTGCGATGCCGGCAACCGGGATGCCTGATGGCAGTCCCTCGATGGCGTCGGTTTCGCCAAAAATCCCGGCGCTGGGCAGAACCTCGGGAAGCATCGACATCGGGATGTTTAGAATCTCGCAAAGTTCCTGGTCCCATTGCTGGTTATGAATGTCATACAACAGGGTTCGTGACGCATTGGTAGGGTCAGTGCGGTGCAGGGCGCCGGCTTTCGACGTGCCCCCTGTCAGCTTCCACAACAGCCAACTGTCAATAGTGCCGAATTTGAGTTCACCGGCATCGGCCCTGCGCTGGAGATCGGGATCGCTGTCCAGCAGCCAGCGAATCTTGGTCCCGGAAAAATAGGGATCGATCAGCAGGCCGGTTTTTTCCCGAAAAAGAGGATCGAGGCCGTCGGCTTTCAGCCGGGCGCAGATGGAGTCGCTCTGGCGGCTTTGCCAGACGATGGCGCGATGCACCGGTTGACCGGTATTTCGGTCCCAGACTACCGCCGTTTCACGCTGGTTGGTTATTCCGATGGCGGATAATTCACCCGGGCGAAGGCCTGCCGCAACGAGCGCCTTTGCCATTACTTTCCGACTGACCTGCCAGATTTCTTCCGGGTCATGCTCCACCCAGCCGGGGCGCGGATAGTGTTGTTCAAACTCACTGTAGGCGCGCGCGAGAATCTGGCCCTGTTGCGAGAAAATGAGGGCCGTCGAACCGGTGGTTCCCTGGTCAATTGCAAGAACTGCCGTCATGGGCAAAGTATACCTGTTGAGTGTCTCTGTGCCGATTGGAGATGCTGCTAGACTTAAAAGTACCTGATTTGGTTTGTATTGAGATGCGTGAACGCGAAGCCATAAGATCTGTCGTCATTACCGGTGCCGGCCCGGTCGGTCTTTTTGCTGCCGTATTGCTGGTCAAGGCCGGGATTCGCGTTATTGTGCTCGAAAAAAATGACAATCTCGTGCTGGACAGGCGCGCTTCCACCTTTCATTCGGCCACTCTCGACCTGCTTGACCGGATTGGCCTGGCAGACCCCCTGATCGCTCGCGGATCGATCAGGCAAAGTTGGCAATACATGATTCACGGCACCAAGAATCATGTCGTTTTTGACCTGGAAAGCATCAGCGACATGACCCCCCACCCGTTCCGCCTGCAGTGCGAACAATTCTATTTTAGTGACCTCGCCATCGATTACCTGCTTGCAACTCCGCTGTTTGAGATGCGTTTCGGGAATGAAGTCACTGGGCTTGAACTTCAACCGGACAGCGTGAAGTTAAAGGTCGAAAAAGCCGGAGAAGAATATGAATTGAGCACGCCCTGGCTGATCGCAGCGGACGGCGGAAACAGCCGGGTCCGCCAATTGCTGGATATGAGTTTCGAAGGCAGTTTTTTTCCCAGGACCGCGATCACGGTCGTGCTGAAGCACCCGTTCCAGGATGAGATACCGGGCTTGCTCGGCATCAACTACGTATGGACCGAGACCGGTTATTACAGCCTGGTGCAGGTTCGTGATTTGTGGCGGTTTTCCTATTCACCGGACCCCGACCAGCCATTGGATGAGGCGCTCGCGAAAGAGGCCGTCCAGGCTCACGTGCAGTCCGTGTTTCCAAGCCTGCAGCCCTACGAGTTGGTGGCGCTCGACCATTACACGCTGCAGCAGCGGTGCCTGGAGTCCTTTCGCAAAGAACGCGTCCTGTTTGCCGGCGATGCTGCGCACCTGGACAGTCCAAGCGGCGGCATGGGCATGAATTCCGGCATGCATGATGCCAACTGCCTGGTTGAACATCTTCTTCCTGTGCTTGCGGGCGCGGACGATGTGTTACTGGACCGGTTTGCAAGGCGCCGCCGGATCGTCACACTGGAGGAAATCCAGCGTCTTTCGGAGCGCAATTATCGCTGGCACATTGAAAACCGTCCTGAACAACGGGCGGAGATCTGGCGAAAACTGCAGGACATGGCGGGAGATCACAAAAAATGCAGGGATTATCTGCTGGACTCGGCGATGATCCGGTCCCGCTGGCGGGAAAAGGAAATTGACTAGGTTCATGGCCTTGACAAACATCATGGCGGAATCACGGTATTAGCATTCAGAATGTTCCGGTAAGCCGTTTCACCGGAGAATCATACTATGAACAAGCAATCGGACCTCGCGGGCCCCGGTATCAGCACCTATGAAGAAGTTGCGAAAATCCTTCCGAGGGATTACGAATCGCTGTTGACGCCGAAGGAGACCATGCAGGCGCTTTTTGGCGTAAAACATTACATCGAGGAGAACCTGTGCAAAGAGCTCAACCTGATGATGGTGCAGGTGCCGCTGATCGTGGATCGGGACAGCGGGGTCAACGACATGCTGGATCGGGACGGGTCACGCACCCCGGTGGAGTTTCCCTGTGGTCTGGGGCTCGAGAAAAGACTGAATGCGCAGGTGGTGCAGGCGGCCACCAAGTGGAAGAGGATGGCGTTGAAGACATTTGGGCTCGAGGTTGGCGAAGGCCTCTGCACCGATATGAAAGCCATCAGGAAAGACTATTTCCTGGATCACGATCACAGTGCCTACGTTGACCAGTGGGACTGGGAAAAAGCCATCAGGGCGGACCAGCGCAACCTCGACTATCTCACCGAAACGGTGAGGCGCATCTGGAAGGTCCTTACCGGAGCGGAAGAGTTTGCGCAGGACATGTTTCCACAGCTCAAGAACCCGAGATATCCCAGCCTGCCCAAGGAACTGACCTTTATCCACGCTGAGGACATCCTCGAGATGTATCCGGACCTTCCGAGAAAACAGCGGGAGACCCGCTTGATCAGGGAATGCCCCGCGGTGTTCATTTATGGTATCGGCTGGCCGCTGGCGGATGGATATCCGCACGAATTGCGGGCGGCTGACTACGATGACTGGGTGACCGAAACCGAATCCAAGGACGGGCGCCCGATGCATGGCCTTAACGGCGACATCCTGGTTTACAACCACGTCACCGGCCGCCGGCATGAACTGACGTCAATGGGTGTTCGCGTTACCCCGGAGACCCTGTTGCAGCAGCTTGAGATGAGCGGCCAGATGGAACTGGTGGACCAGCCTTATCACCAGGCGATTCTCAATGACCAGATTCCGCTTAGTATTGGCGGCGGAATAGGTCAATCCCGCGTTTTTATGTTGCTGTTGCGGAAAGCGCACCTGGGTGAGGTGGGCGTAACCATTTGGCCAAAAGAGTTAAAAGACATCTGCGCCGAGCGGAATATCCACGTTCTTCAGTGAGGGTTTTTTCGGCGGGTTGCGTTGATGCGTTAGACTTTGTCCAACGTCAAGCGCAGGCTGTGTCCAATGACCACAGAACAAGTGACCGTAAACGATGTCGGCCCCAGGGACGGCCTGCAAAGCCAGTCGAAAATCCTGACCGTTGACGAGCGCCTGCAATTGGTGGAAGCGCTGATTGCAGCAGGCTTACGCCATATCGAGGTGGGGGCGTTCGTATCACCGAAGGCCGTTCCGGCAATGGCTGGAACGGCCGGGGTTTTGTCGGCACTTGCGAAGAAGGACCGGTCTGCAGATGCTATCCATACCGTTCTGGTGCCCAACCTCAGGGGTTACGAACTGGCCAGAGCCGCCGGAGCGAACAGTGTCTGCATGGTGGTGTACGGCAGCGATGCCATGGCCCAGGCGAATGTTCGCATGAGCCGCCGGGGCGCAGAATCCGCGGCAACGGAGATACTCCAGTTGGCGCGCAGGGACGGTGTTCGCGTCACATTAACCATAGCCGTTGCTTTTGAATGTCCTTTTGAAGGTGCGGTGGATCCTCAGCGCGTTTGCGAACTCGGGGGCCGCCTGCTGGAACTGGGAACCGATGAATTATGCTTGGCCGATACGATTGGGGCTGCCCATCCGCTGCAGGTGCGATCGCTGACCGGATCGCTGGTTGGTTCGTACGGCGCGAGCCGGCTCAGCTGTCACTTCCACGACACCCGGGCCCTGGGGCTGGCCAACGTATTCGCGGCGCTGGAGTCCGGAATCCGCAAGTTCGATGCCTCGATCGCGGGGCTGGGCGGGTGCCCCTTTGCTCCCGGGGCTTCCGGCAACGTGGCGACAGAGGATGTCGTGATGATGCTTGAGCAAATGGGCTTTGAGACCGGAATCGACCTCGGCCCGTTGATGAAAGCTGCCGAACTGGCACAGAAGCTCACCGGCACCGCTTCCGGAGGGCGCGCCAGCGCCTGGCTGCTTCAAAACGCCTGAGACTTAAAACCCGGCGTAAAAAACGGGTTTAGCGCTCAGGTAGCGGAAGGCTCAGCGCCGGCCTCCTGTTCCAGCGGAATGATTCTGAAATTCGTCACGCCGTAAATGATCGCGATGACCGGGTTGAGCAGGTTGACGAAAGCGTAGGGCGCGTACGCCAGGGTCGGCACGCCCAGTGTGGCGGCCATAAACGCGCCGCAGGTGTTCCACGGCACCAGCGCCGAGGTCATCGTGCCTGCGTCCTCGAGCGTGCGGGACAGGTTTTGCGGCGCCAGCCCGCGGCGGGCGAATTCCAGCCGGTACATCCTGCCGGGAAGAACGATTGCGATGTACTGGTCAGCGGCGATGATGTTCATGCCGATGGATGTCAGGACGGTCGTGGTCACCAGCGAGCCGGTGCCGCGGACGCCTTTGAGCAGGGCGTCGACGATTCTCTGCAACAAACCGGTATGCTCCATGACCCCGCCAAAACACATCGCAGACATGATCAGCCAGATTGTATTGAGCATGCTGGACATCCCGCCGCGCGACAACAGGGAGTCGAGGGATTCGTTCCCGGTGTCAATCTGGAAACCGTCAGCCAGCGCGGTAAACAATGCCATCACGCTGGCGGCGAAAGCTGACAGCTCACCGTCGGGGCTGCCGAACGCCTGCACCAGTTCCGGCTGCCAGATCAGTGCGACGATGCAACCCGCCAACGCCCCCGCGGCGATGGTTGGCAACGCAGAAACCTTGCGCATGGCAAGAACCAGTAACAACGCCAGCGGGAGCACAGTCGGCCACGCAATGGTGTAATTGTCACGGAGGATGTCGCGCGCTGCGTTGATGCTCTCCGCCGGTGCCTGGACGGTCTCGCTGTTCCAGCCAATCAGGGAAAAAAGCACCAGTGAAATCAGGAATGACGGAACGGTCGTCCATGCCATGTGCCGGATGTGAACAAAAAGATCGACGCCAACCATGGCCGGCGCCAGATTGGTGGTGTCAGAAAGGGGTGACATCTTGTCACCGAAATAAGCGCCCGAGATGACCGCGCCGGCCGTTACGGGCGCTGATAAGCCCATGATCTGTGATATGCCCATCAACGCCAGGCCGATGGTGCCGGCCGTGGTCCACGAACTGCCGATGGAAATGGCGACCAGGGCGCAGATGATCAGCGCAGCCGGGTAGAACCAGGCGGGATCGAGAATTCCAAGCCCAAAATAAATGACGGTGGGTGCGGTGCCGGCCAGCATCCAACTGCCGATCAGGGAGCCGACAGCGAGCAGAATGAGACAGGCCTTTAGCGCCAGTGCTATGCCGTCTGCCATGGCCCGTTCCATGTCCTTCCATGTTTCGCCAAGATAGAGGCCGATCACGGAAGCAACTCCCGCGGCCAGCAGCAAGGCGATCTGGTTGGGCCCGTAAGAAGAATTGTCGTGGAACAGGCTGACCGAACTGGCCAGCATGGTGATCAGAAAAAGCAGGGGAAGCAGGGCCAGCCAAAGCGGGATGGCGGTGGAAGAAGGTTTCCTCAGAAGCCCGCTCCAAGTACGTTGTGGCCGCGCGCGATCGCCATTGCTCCGCTGCGCACAACGGAAAGAACCTCGGAGCAGTCGCTCACGGCGATAATAAAGTCATCGAGTTCCTGGCTGGATGCCGTCAGCTCGAGCGTGAAGGTTTCCGGACTGTCATCCAGCACCCGGGCACCGGCGGACTCGATCAATTCGGGTAAGTTACATTCTGCATTCGTTGGAACAACCACCTTGATCAGGAGCAATTCAGCTTCGATGTGGTCGTCAAGTGTCATGTCGGCGATCTTCACCACATCGACCAGCTTGAGCAGTTGCTGGCTGATCTGGTGTATGACTCCATCGGAACCCTTGGTCACCAGGGTCAGGCGGGAAATTTCACTGTCCTCGGTGGCCGCAACGTTCAGAGATTCGATGTTGTAACCGCGGGTTGAAAACAGGGCGGCCACCCGCCCGAGGGCGCCGGCTTCGTTTTGTAGCAGGATTGAGATGATATGACGCATATTGGCTCCAATGTTGGCTCAGAACGCCAGCTATTGCAATGCATGTTCAGTTGTCCGACACTTCCTACTATCATGACCCAAACAGCCGAAAAATTAACCGAAGTGAAGCATCCGAGAGCCGGTCAGCAAATGACCGGTGCCGAAATGATCGTGCAGATCCTGGCGGACCAGGGGGTCAGCGTGATTTTTGGCTACAGCGGTGGAGCCATCCTTCCAACCTACGACGCCGTTTTCCGCTACAACGCTGAAAATACCGGCACTGACGGCGATGAGCCCATGCCTCTGATCGTCCCGGCCAATGAGCAGGGTGCGGGCTTCATGGCGGCCGGCTATGCTCGCGCCAGCGGTGATGTGGGCGTTGTGATGGTGACATCGGGCCCGGGAGCCACCAACACAGTAACCCCGGTGCGGGACTGCATGGCCGATTCTACGCCCATCATCGTGATTTGCGGACAGGTCCCCACGGCGGCCATAGGCACCGATGCGTTCCAGGAAGCTCCGGTCAACAGCTGCCTCGGTCCGGTGGCAAAACATACATTTTTGGTTACCGATCCCGAAAAACTAGAATCCACCGTGCGCACGGCTTTTGAAATTGCACGAACGGGCCGCCCCGGCCCCGTCGTTATTGATCTGCCGAAAGATGTGCAGAACTGGACCGGAACGTTCACCGGCAAGGGACTGTTGCCCGTTCCCGGCTACCGTAAGCGGCTGCATGCGGCGCGGGAAAATCATCTTGATGACCGAAAATGCGCCTCCTTTTTCGGCATGCTGGAAGCCTCTTCACGCCCGTTGATCTATGCCGGCGGCGGAGTCATCAACGGCAATGCGACGGAGGAATTGCGGCAGCTGGCCGATCATTTTGGTATTCCGGTCACCACGACGCTGATGGGAATCGGCGCGGTCGACACCACGCTTCCGCTTTCACTGCACATGCTGGGCATGCATGGACTGGCGAGCGCTAACTATGCCGTTGAAGACTGCGACTTCCTGATCGCGGTGGGCGCGCGCTTTGACGACCGGGTGGCCGGTGTTCCGGAGAAGTTCGCACCGAATGCCCGTCATATCGCACAGTTCGATATCGATCCGTCCGAAATTGGCAAAGTAAAATCCGTTGACTGGTCGCATGTGGGCGTGCTCAAAGTGGATCTGCAGGCCATCTATGAATATGGCCTTCGGCACAGGGTTTCACCTTCCTACAGCGATTGGCACGATGAAATCAGGGAACTGAAGAAAAAGTACGCGCTCAACTACGATCGTGAAAGCGAATTGATCCAGCCTTACGCAGTGATCGAGGCGATCAATTCGATTACCGGCGGGGATGCGATTATCTCGACCGGCGTCGGGCAGCACCAGATGTGGGCGGCCCAGTATTTTGACTACAAGCACGCTCGCCTGTGGCTCACTTCCGGCAGCATGGGCACCATGGGATTTGGCTTGCCGGCGGCCATCGGTGCGCAGTTTGCGGCTCGTGATCACCTGGTTATTGACGTTGACGGAGACGCCAGTATCCGCATGAACCTGGGTGAGCTCGAAACCGCCACGACATACGGTCTGCCGGTCAAGGTTCTGGTCCTGAACAACTACGGCGACGGCATGGTCAGGCAGTGGCAGAAGCTTTTCTATGAGGGCCGCATGGCCGCCAGTGACAAGTCCCTGCGCAGCAAGGATTTCGTGAAAACCGCCGAGGCCGACGGTTTTCAATACGCCGTTCGTCTGGACGACAGAAAGCAGCTTGACCGGACAGTCAGGGAGTGGCTGGCCTTTACCGGCCCGGCGTTTCTCGAAGTCGTGATCGATCCGGACGCCGGTGTCTACCCGATGGTAGGTCCGGGACTCTCTTACGACCAGATGATTACCGGTGACCATATTCCCAGCCGGATCAAAACCACCGAGGAAGAAATCGACGGCTCATCGATGTTCTAGGCATTGATGACAGTTGCGAAATCAATGAAATATTGGCTCACCGGGTTGCTGATCGCATCGCAGATCTGCCTGCCGGGTTTTATTCATGCAGCGGATCTCTCCCGGCAACACCTGTTCCGTGTTGAGCGCAGCAAAAACGCCAATATCGTGCAATACGACGCCCAGATTGACTCGTCGGGCAACCTTTTTAATGCAGAGCCGGTCATTGCCTATTGGGTCCGGCTGGCGGAACAGGGCCAGGTCAAGGAACTCAGCTGGGCGCAATGGACCTTTGCTTATGGTTTCGAGACCATGTTCATCTCGGGAAACGGTTCGGTGACACTCGAAATGAAGGCGGATATTGATCGCCGCGTCATCGTCCTTCACGATGGTGAAAACTTCAGGGCCGCGACGACGATCGACGGCGGAAACGCTTACCTGGACCGGGTTTTCGTCCGCTCTGACCGCAGTGGCCTGTTTGTCAGTCTCGAATCCATTGAACTCTATGGCGAAGATATCCGTTCCGCAGAGAATCGTTACGAGAAAATCATTTTTGACCCGTGATAGCATGCGGTCGAACGACATGCGGACAGAGGAACGGACTCCATGACCAGACTGACAGCTCTTTGCCTTTTTCTCCTTGTCGGCCTGGGAATTTGCGCGCCCGTCTTGCTACTGGCTTCCAGTTCCGCAGCGGATCCCAAGGTGCGTTCTGCCTCGGCGCTGGTCGTTGATCGGCACGGAAAAATCATCTACGGCAAGGATATCGAGACAGTTCGCCCCATCGCCTCGATTACCAAGCTGATGACGGCAATGGTCATTCTGGACTCCGGATTGAATCTGGACGAGAAAATTACCGTCACCCGGGCTGACCGTGACCTGGTTCAGCTGACGGATTCCCGGCTGGAGTATGGTGCGGCTTTGACCCGGCGGGAAATGATCCTGCTGGCCATCATGTCTTCCGAAAACCGGGCTGCCGCGGCCCTGGGCCGGACTTATCCCGGCGGGACCGGTAAATTTGTAGCGCAGATGAACCAAAAGGCCTCTGGCCTCGGGATGCTTGCCAGCCGGTTTGCCGATGCCGCAGGGTTAAAGGTTGAAAACCAGTCAACGGCCAGCGACCTGGCCAAAATGGTGGCGGCCGCGGACGGCTATCCGCTGATCCGGCAGGCCAGCACAACGCAGCGGATGGAGGTTCGACCCTACGAAGGTCGCGGGCCGCTGGTCTATGGAAACACCAACCGGCTGCTTAAAAACAAAAGCTGGGATATCGCACTGAGCAAGACCGGATACATTAATGAGGCCGGGCGATGCCTGGTCATGCAGGCCACCATCGAAGGCGAGCCCGTCGCCATCGTTCTGTTGAACTCGTTTGGCAAGCTGACGCCTTTCGGTGACTCCAACCGCTTGCGCAAGTGGATGCTGGCACAAAAAAATTAGCGGAAGTCAGGCCATTTTTTCGACTTTTTTGAAAACGGCTGCGGGAAAAAAACGTTTCAGCCACAAGGCTTTCATTTCCATTCCTTCGCCCACGGCAATTTCCGGGGTGCCTTTGCGGAAACCGTCCATGATGACGCGGGCGCAGCGGGTTACGTCCATGCCCCCGGCAATGTCTCCGTCGACTTCCCCAAATTCCGAACCGTCCCCTTTCAAGGCATTGACCGATATATTGGTCCTGATGAAACCGGGCGTGATGGTCGTCACTCGAATGCCGCGCGGCGCCATCTCTGCTCGCAGGGCGTCATAAAAACCCATGACGGCGTGCTTGGCCGCGCAATAGCCGGTGCGCTTCGGGACACCGATCTTGCCGGCCACCGAGGAGGTTATCGCAATGTGCCCGCTGCCCTGTTCCAGCAGGCCGGGAAGCACCGCCTTGGTTAATGCAATCTGGCCGAGGACATCTATTTCGAAAAGCTTACGGTAAACGGACATGTCAGTGTCGACGCAGAGAGAGCGTTGGGATATCCCGGCGTTGTTGATCAGCAGGTCGATACGGCCGAAAACATTCACCACTTTTTGCACGGCGGCAGGCATAGCATCATGGTCAGTCACATCGAGCGGCAGCACCAGGACATCGTCTGCTCCTCCTCCCGCCTCGATGCAGCGTTCCCTTACCCTGTTGAGTTCCTTCTCTCTCCGGGCCGAGAGCACGATCCTGGATCCTGCCGCCGCAAACTCCAGTGCCAGGGCTTCGCCAATGCCTGATGAGCCGCCCGTAATCCAGACTACCTGATCCTTGAACATCGACAATCTCCGTTTATTCCTGATGATGTAATCATAGTACTCTGATCCCGCTACTCTCGTCCGTGACCTGATCCTGTTCGGATGCTTTAGATATAATGGCGCTCTCGACATTCAACCGGGGTATTAAGGACAAGCCAATGACGTATTCCGTTCCAGATATTTGCGACGACTTCATCGAGGAAATTTCCGTGCTGGAACCGTTGTTTTCCGATTTTGGAGCCAAGAAGAAGTTCAGCGGGGAAATCGTAACGGTCAAGTGTTTCGAAGACAACTCGCTGGTGCGGGACGCGGTGAAATCCCCGGGCCGTGGAAGGGTGCTCGTGGTGGACGGTGGCGGCTCTCTCCGCCACGCGCTGCTGGGGGATCTGTTGGCTGCCGCTGCCGCCGAAAATGGCTGGCAGGGGCTGCTGATTAACGGTTGTGTCCGGGATGTTGAAATACTGGCCACCATTGACCTGGGGGTGAAGGCATTGAACTGCCACCCGGTGAAAACTGCGAAGCGCGGCGAGGGGCAGCTGGACGTCAATGTGACCTTTGCAGGGGCGACGGTTCGGCCGGGCGCTTTTCTTTATGCAGACTCCAACGGCGTGGTTGTTGCTGCACGCGACCTGAACATGAGCTTCTGAGCAGAAGAAATCCATGCAGATACCGATACCCGAACCATCAAAGCCGTCAACGCCCCCCGACAATGCGCCGGCGCAGGGCGACATGCTGGACCTGAACATCCAGATGGAACCCTTCCTGCCGGAGCAACTGCTTCCCGTCTGGGAATTCATGAAGGACTATCCATTCGTGCTGGTGCTGTTGATGCTGGTGCTCGGTTTTGCGCTGGGTAAAGGCATTCAGTGGGTACTTGACACTGTTTTGCTGCATGCCGCCAAGCGCACCCGCACTGCCCTTGATGATCGCCTGGTCAAGTACCTCACGGCCCCTGTCGTGCAAACAACCGTCATCCTGGCTCTGGTTGCTACCGTTAATGTTTTTGACCTGAAAGAGTCTGTAATCTGGGTATTGGTGAGATTGCTGTTCACGGTTCTGCTGTTCCTGTGGGGGCGGGCCTGGTTTAAGGCCACGGCATTGGCGATTGCCGTCATGTCCCGCGACACTATGCGTTTCGCCATCTTCCAGCCCCGGACCCGCCCGTTGTTCGAGATGGGCATCAAGATGGTCCTTCTGGGCTTTTTGATCTGGTTTTTCATGGCGCTGTGGAACATTGACGGCACAGCCTGGCTGGCTTCTGCCGGCGTGATTGGCATCGCGGTGGGCTTCGCAGCCAAGGACACGCTGGCCAACCTGATTTCAGGTGTGTCGATCATCGCGGATGCGCCTTACAAACTGGGGGACTATATTGTGCTGGATACCGGGGAGCGCGGCGTGGTTACAGAACTTGGAATGCGGTCCACGCGACTGCTCACCCGTGATGATGTCGAAATTTCGATCCCCAACGCCGTAATGGGTAACGCGAAGATTACCAACGAAAGCGGCGGACCCGCGATCGAGCACCGCATAAGGGTTCCGTTCGGCGTCGCCTACGGCACGCTGCCGGCAACCGTGGTCGAGGTGGTGGAACAGATTGCAACAGATAACTCACTGATCCTGGATGATCCCGTGCCGCGGGTCCGGATGCGGGCATTCGGCGAAAGTTCGCTGGATTTCGAATTGATGGGCTGGATCAAGTATCCGGAGCAGCGGGGGCTGGTGAAACACCAGTTACTGATTGAAATTGAGGGCCGGTTTCGCCAGGAGGGGATCAGCATTCCTTTTCCCCAGCGCGATATTCACTTGCCGTCTTCCGCTGGCTTCAACAGCGCCTCAGAATAGAAGGTGCGGATTCCGGCCGGCGCTTAACGGCCCAGGTATTGTTGCAAGAAGAGAATGGCTGCCTGCTCGTAAAGGTCCACGTTCTCTTTGCGTTCATAGCCGTGGCCTTCATTGAGCGCTTCGATGTACCAGACCGGCCGGCCCCGGCTGCGCAGGGCGCGCACGATCTGCAAGGACTGGTTGGCGGGCACCCGTGGGTCGTTACGGCCCTGTACGACCAACAACGGTATGTCGATGGCGTTCACGTTGTTGATCGGGCTGATCCGCTCCAAAAAACTGCGCATCTCGGGTTGCCGCTCGTCGCCGTATTCGTGGCGTCTCAGGTTGCGCCGGTAGTCCTCGGTGTTTTCCAGGAACGTCACGAAATTGCTGATTCCCACCACGTCCACCCCGGCTTTCAGGCGGTCGCTATAGCGTGCTGCTGATGCCAGCACGATATAACCGCCGTAGCTGGCGCCGTAGATAGCCACGCGGGTTTCATCCAGTTCTGGCTGTTGCGCGATCCAGTCGAGCAGGGCGCCGATATCCTTCACGGCGTCTTCGCGCCTGTAGCCGTCATCGAGGGTGAGATATTCGTTATCATACCCGGTCGACCCGCGGATATTCGGTGCGATCACGGCGGCGCCGAGCTCAGCTACCCACATCTGGAATGTGCTGCTGAACGAAGGCCTGTACTGGCTTTCCGGGCCGCCGTGTACGTATATGATGACCGGGTGAGGCTTGCCGGAGTCCGGAAGATAAACAAATGCCGGCACTTCTCGCTGCAGTTCTCCGGCGAGGTCAAAGGTGGGGTAATGAAACAGTTTTGGTTCGACAAATGAACGGGTATCAAGCCCCCCCACCTCGCTGAAGGTCCAGCGGACCATCGACCGGGCGCGTTCGGGCTTGGTACCCAGGTTCATCACGTACACGTCATTGGGCGTCTGCGCGGTACTCAGGTCCATCGCCAGGTGGCGATTGTTCGGACTGAAATTCAGGTTGGAAATAATCCCTAACGGTACTTTTTCCACCAACGCATACCGGCCGTTCCTCGTGTTGAGCAGGTAGAGCCGACTGGCCCCGTCTTCGTTCGTGACGAAAGCTCCACGCCGGCCATCATCGCTCAGCGCGAAAGCCGTTACATCCCAGGAGATTCCGGAGGTGAGAACGACAGGTGGCAAACCGGGATCCAGCGGTTGCCAGAGCAGTTCCGCCGCTCTGCCGCGGACATTGCTGATCAGGTAAAAACCTTTATCACGCCGGTCAAATGCGATCGCCCGGTTAGCCGATGGATTATCCGGGCTTCCGGCTAACAGCCGCAGGCTGCGATCTTTCAGATTCAAGACGTAAATCCGGGAATCGTTGACACCGAGAAACTGTTGGACCAGCAGCAAGCTTCCTTTACGGCTGAAATCCGTTGGGCCGTACCAGGTGCCGTCCGGAGCCTCCAGCAGCAGTTCTTCACTTCCAGGCTGGTCGGGATCCATGATCCAGAGATCATTGTTGCGTCCATTGCGGCGCGTCGACTGGAAAGCGAGCCGCTTGCCGTTGTTGCTCCAGCGTGCCATCCGGTTACGGGAATTTCCGTTCGTGATGCGTTTCCGGGTGGCAGTTTTCGGATCGAACAGGTAAATCTGGTCCAGTTCACCACCGCCCTCATCCATGGTAATCGCGAGCTCGTGGCCTTTCGATCGCCTCGAAACTCGCCCAATGGGTTCACGGAACCAGGTGAGCTGCTGCCTGGCGCCTCCGGCGGCATGAACCTTGTGAATCTGCCTGATATCTCCAAAGCGGGTGCGGATGTACATGTTCTTGCCGTCGCTGGTCCAATCGATGAAACCGGCGGAACGGACGTTCTGGTATTGGCTTAGCCGATGGACGAGGGATTCCGGTATTTGAGGCACATCCTGCAGAATGAGCTGCCCGTCATTCGCGGTCCATTCCTGGACGTCGCCGCTGACGTCTGAAAAAGAAAACAGGAGCAGGCTGAAGAGAATCGATTTTAATTTCACGGGCGGTCATTGGTATAACGAACCGCAACTATAGTCTATTCGGGTGATATTCATAAATAGAGCGTTCAGGTTTATAGAGCTATACTGTGCTGCTGAAACGATTCGAGCATTAGCCTGATTTTATGGACAAACCTCTACATATCGTGATTCTCGCTGCGGGTGAGGGTACCCGGATGAAATCCAGCCTGCCAAAAATGCTTCAAACCGTGGGCGGCAAGCCCATGCTGGCGCATCTGCTGGATACCGCAGTTACGCTGGAACCGGAACGGGTTCACGTGGTCGTTGGCAGCGGGGCTGAGCAGGTCAGGGAGTCGTGCAGCGCGTACCCGGTCACCTGGGCTCTGCAGGCTGAGCGCCGCGGTACGGGCCACGCCGTGATGCAGGCGATGCCGGGCATTCCTGACGAAGCCACCGTTCTCGTATTGCTGGGAGATCACCCCCTGATCCCCGCCTCACTGTTGTCTGACATGCTGGCTGAGCGCAGCCAGCCGCTTGTATTGCTCACCATGAACCTCGATGACCCGCATGGCTACGGGCGCATCCTGCGTGATCCCGGTGGAAACATCATCGGTGTGATCGAGCACCATGAAGCGGCTCCCGAACAGCATAAGATTCGCGAGGTCAACACCGGAATTATCATGGCAGATGCCGCAAAGCTGCGTGGCTGGCTCGACCGGCTGAGTTGTGACAACGCCAAGAACGAATACTATCTGCCTGATATTTTTTCGATGGCGCGTACTGAAAACGGCGAAGTGCATGGAGTTCTGGCGCCGGACGAACGCGATCTGCGCGGCGCTAATGACCACGGCCAGCTGGCCGAACTGGAAAAACGCTACCGCCAGCGCCGGGCCATGGAGTTGATGGAAGCGGGGGTTCATGTGCTTGATCCGGAACGCGTGGATATCCGGGGAAGCGTAACGACCGGACTGGACGTGTGCATCGATATCAACGTGGTGCTCGAGGGCGAGAACCACCTCGGTGACGGTGTGCGCATTGGGCCAGGGTCTGTGCTGACCAACTGCAGGCTCGCCGCGGGCGGCATCGTTCATCCACACAGCGTGCTGGAGGGTGTGACAACCACCGGCCCTTGTGAGATCGGTCCGTTTGCGCGGCTGCGCCCCGGCACGGTGCTGTCCGCAGGATGCCGGGTCGGCAATTTCGTCGAGACCAAGAATGCGCGCTTGGACGAGGGCACAAAAGCCAGCCATTTGAGTTACCTTGGTGACTCGGAAATCGGAAAAAACGTAAACATCGGTGCCGGCACCATCACCTGTAATTACGATGGCGCCAACAAACACGAGACCGTCATTGAGGACGACGTTTTCATCGGCTCGGACACGCAATTGGTCGCGCCAGTGACCGTGGGGCGCGGCGCAACGATTGGAGCGGGCTCAACGGTGACAAAAGACGCGCCGCCAGACGCCCTGACAGTAAGCCGTGCAAGGCAGGCCTCGGTTTCGAACTGGAAACGGCCGCGCAAAGAAAAGGATAAGTGAATCATGTGTGGCATCGTAGCGGCCTCTACCCATCGCAACGTCAGTGAAATCCTGATTTCCGGGCTGCGTGCCCTGGAATACCGCGGTTACGATTCTGCCGGTGTGGCGATCCAGAACGAAGGCATCCTGCTTCGGCAGAAGACGCAGGGTAAAGTCCAGGATCTGGATGCTTTGCTGCAGGCCAGTCCGCTGTCCGGCCACTGCGGAATCGCCCATACCCGCTGGGCCACCCATGGCGTTCCGAGCACGGCCAATGCACATCCGCACCTGTCAAGGGAATCCATTGCGCTCGTGCATAACGGCATCATCGAGAATCACGAGGAGCTGAGGGAAGAGTTGCTTGCAGCGGGATACGAATTCAATTCCGAAACCGATACCGAAGTCATGGTTCACCTGGTCCACCGATTGGTGGAGGAGGGCAACGACCTGTTCGGGGCGGTGCGTGAGGCGGTCACGCGTATCCGGGGCGCATTTGCCATTGCCGTTGTGAGCGCAACGGAACCGGGCGTGATAGTCGGAGCACGCCAGGGCAGCCCGCTGGTCCTGGGTATCGGCTTCCAGGAACACTACCTGGCCTCGGATATCCATCCGCTGCTGGGCGTCACCAACCGCTTTATTTATCTCGAAGAAGGCGATGTAGTCCGCCTGGGCACAGAAGGTTACGACATTCGCGACCGGGAAGACCAGCCCGTAGAACGTGCCGTGAAGGAATCGGACGTCGCGGCTGACGCGGCACAACGCGGGACCTTTCGCCATTTCATGCAGAAGGAAATCTTTGAGCAGCCTGCGGCGGTTGCTGAAACGCTGGAGGGCCGAATTGGGCTAGACCGGGTGCTGCCCAATATATTCGGAGTCGGCGCAGATACCATTCTGAAGAAGGTCAAGCAGGTTCACATCGTGGCCTGCGGAACCAGTTTTCACGCCGGCCTGGTCGCCCGCTATCAACTCGAAGAGCTGGCCGGGATTCCCTGCATGGTCGAGGTGGCGAGTGAGTACCGGTATCGTCACCCGGTCATTCCGGAAAACGCCCTGTTTGTGGCCATTTCGCAATCGGGCGAAACCGCGGACACGCTGGCTGCTCTGCGCCATGCCAAAGCTGCCGGCTACCTTGCCACGCTGGTAATCTGCAACGTACCGGAAAGCACTATTGTCCGGGAGGCCGATCTGGTCCTGATGACGCGAGCAGGACCCGAAATAGGGGTTGCTTCAACCAAGGCGTTTACCACGCAACTGGTCGCGTTGCAGTTGCTGGTACTGGAGTTGGCGCAGTTGGCCGGCCTGGCCGAGGCTTCCCTGATTGCGCAGTGGGCCCGGGATTTGCACCAACTGCCGGAGTTGATGAACCGCGCGCTCGAACTCGACGGTGAAATTGAAGTGCTGGCGGAGCAGTTCGTGGAAAAGCACCATGCGCTGTTCCTCGGGCGGGGCAGCTACTACCCCGTCGCCATGGAAGGTGCGCTCAAGTTGAAAGAAATTTCCTATATTCATGCCGAGGCATATCCCGCGGGAGAGCTGAAACACGGACCGCTGGCGCTCGTTGATCACGATATGCCGGTCGTGGCCGTTGCGCCAAACAATACGCTGCTGGAAAAGCTCATCAGCAATATCGAAGAAGTCCGCGCCCGGGGCGGTGAGATGTTCGTCATCGCCGACGCAGCGGCAGTTTCCAGCCTGAAAGAGCGTCATGGCCAGATCATAAAGCTGGAAACCGGCGGCCAGATGCTGGCGCCGGTAGTCCTGACCGTGCCGCTGCAGTTACTGGCTTATCACGTAGCTGTTCTGCGAGGCACCGATGTAGATCAGCCCAGAAATCTCGCCAAGTCAGTGACTGTAGAGTGATGTCAAAACTGGCGAAAACGGCATCGTTTGAGTAACCTGTGCTTCCCTGCCGGGCAGCCGTAACGGAACGCTAGGATGAAAAGAAGGCATCACACAGACGAAGAAGCGGAAATCAACATCACCCCGATGCTGGACATCGTTTTCATCATGCTTATCTTTTTCATCGTCACCACATCCTTTGTGAAAGAAAGCGGCCTTGAAGTATCGCGTCCGAGCAACGCACCGCCCAAGGAAATAAAGCAGGACAAGGGCCCTATCGTCGTTAAGATCGACGCCAGCAGCCTGATCAGCGTCAAAGGCCGAATTCTCGAGCCGCGTGCAGTTCAGGCAAACCTTGAACGCGAAAAAGCCGAGAAGCCCACCTCTCCGTTAATTGTGGCGGCGCATCCCGAGGCGGAAACCGAGTCGCTGGTAACCATTCTGGATGCCGCAGAAGCCGTGGGCATCGAATCGGTCAGCGTCGCGACCAGCTCAAAGTAAGGCGCCGCTCCCGCCGCACGGAATGGCCGATCGACCGGGCACTCAGGAAAATCGGCGGGCGATTTCCTCTTCCACCGGCAGTTGCGGCGGCAGCTGCAGATAGAATCCCTGATCCTCGAGGCAGGACATGACTTTATCGACATCGGCGCGGGCCAGCTTTCGGGCGCGGGCCAGCTTGAGTCGCATCACCAGGACAGGTTCACCGAAATGATCCCGGAGATCATCGGGCAAGTCTTGAAAATCAAGATTTTGCGCCAGGTACAGATAGGTTTCCGATCGTTTTTCGGAACGGTAGATGGTGCACAGCATGATGGGATGTCAACAACGGGAACGGGTTTACCGGAAAGTCGTGAATTGACGCCCGCTCCGATAAACTCGTTCCAGTGTCGCTGTCAGCCTTCCAGTTCGGGGATGACGAGTTTCTGTCCGGGGAAAATGCGGTCCGGATTTTCCAGAAGATCCGTGTTGGCCTCGAAGATCTTCATGTACTTGGAACCGTTGCCGTATATTTCCTCCGAGATTTTCCACAACGTATCACCGGACTGAACCGTGTATGTCTTGGGAGCCTCCGCTTCCGAACCTTCGCCGGCATCTTCACTGGCGGCCTCTGCTGCAGGAGCCTCCGGCGCCGGAGGCGGTTCTGGCGCCTGTGCGGGAGCAGGGGCGGCGACGACCATGTTGTCCTGAACCGCAGAAATTCCGGCGGCCCCGGCGAGGACGTCGAGGATCTTTTTCCGGTCGGCTTCGTCGGCGATTTCACCCGAAACCGAGATGGTGCCGGTGCCAAAACCAAACTTCAGCCGGCTGGGATCCAGCCCGGCTTCGCGAAGCATCTGGCTTGGACTGACCGTGACGTCCGCTTTCGGCTCATCTTTACCGCCGAACGCGTTTTTAATCGAATCAAAAATACCCATGCACTTCTCCTGTTTGCTCTGCTGGAGCTGCCCATTGCCGGGCAACTCCAGTGAAATTATACAGAGAGTGGGAAGATTATCGATTCATTCGTTCATCGATCAGCCGCTGCACGACTTCAGGTTCGGCGAGGGTTGAGGTGTCACCAAGGTTTCCATAGTCGTTGGCCGCGATTTTGCGCAATATCCGGCGCATGATTTTTCCGGAACGTGTCTTTGGCAGTCCAGGTGCCCACTGCAGCATATCGGGCGTTGCGATAGGGCCAATTTCTTTGCGCACCCATTGGCGCAGTTCCGTCCGAAGCTCGTCCGAGGGCTCATGGCCCTTGACCAGGGTGACATAGGCGTAAATGCCTTCGCCTTTGATTTCGTGCGGATAGCCCACGACCGCCGACTCTGCCACGGCCTGGTGAGCAACCAGCGCGCTTTCGATCTCAGCGGTGCCCAGGCGGTGCCCCGAAACGTTCAGCACGTCATCGACGCGGCCGGTAATCCAGTAATAACCGTCTTCGTCGCGGCGGGAACCGTCACCCGTGAAGTAGGTGCCCGGAATGGTTGAAAAATAGGTATCGACAAAGCGCTGGTGATCACCGTAAACGGTGCGCATCTGGCCCGGCCAGCTTTCGGTAATGGCCAGCAGTCCGGCGGCAGGGCCTTCCGTCGGCAGAGCAACGCCTTTCTCATCGAAAAGCGCCGGCATGACGCCCGGCAGCGGTTGGGTTGCTGATCCCGGTTTAAGACCCGTTGCTCCGGGCAGCGGACTGATCATGATGCCGCCAGTCTCGGTTTGCCACCAGGTGTCTACGATCGGGCAGCGGCCGTCGCCGACAACGTTGTAATACCAGTCCCAGGCTTCCGGATTGATCGGCTCACCGACCGAACCCAACAGGCGCAGGGACTTGCGTGAGGTCTTCTTCACCGGACCTTCCCCCTCACGCATCAGCGCCCGGATAGCCGTGGGCGCGGTGTAGCAAATATTGACCTGGTGCTTGTCGCAAACTTCCCAGAAACGGCTGGGGCTGGGGTAATTCGGAACGCCTTCGAACATCAACGAGGTCGCGCCGTTTGCCAGCGGGCCATACACGATATAGCTGTGTCCGGTAACCCAGCCGACATCGGCGGTGCACCAATAAATATCGCCCTCGTGATAGTCGAATACGATCTCGTGCGTGTAGGCCGCATAGACCATGTAACCGCCGGTCGTGTGTAGCACGCCCTTGGGCTTGCCGGTGGAGCCCGAGGTGTACAGGATAAACAGCGGATCTTCGGCGTTCATTTCCTCGACCGGGCAGTCGTCGTCCACGCTTTCTTCATCCTCGTGGTACCAGTAATCGCGGCCGTCAGTCCAGTTGACATCCCCGCCGGTGTTTCGAATTACGATCACCGACTGCAGGCAATCCATCACGCCTTCCCGTTCACAGGCGGCATCTACATTGGCCTTCAGCGGCACTTTGCGTCCGCCGCGGACTCCTTCATCAGCGGTGATGACGGTGTTGGAGTCGCAATCGACAATCCGGCCAGCGAGTGCATCCGGTGAGAAACCGCCGAACACGATGGAGTGCACGGCGCCAATCCGGGCGCAGGCCAGCATGGCTACGGCCGCCTCGGGGATCATGGGCATATAGATTGTCACCCGGTCACCCTTTTTCACCCCCCGTTTCTTGAGTACATTGGCCATCCTGCAAACACGCCGGTAAAGCTGGGAATAGCTAATGTGTGCATCGCGGGTCGGGTCGTCCCCTTCCCAGATAATTGCGGTCTGATCGCCGCGCTTATCCAGGTGACGGTCAAGACAGTTGTAGCAGGCGTTCAGCACACCGTCTTCATACCAACGGATGTGCAGATCCGACTTGTCGAAGGAACAATCCTTTATCTTGGTGGGGAAAGAAAACCAGTCCAGTCTTTTGGCTGTTTCAGCCCAAAAAGCTTCATTGTGTTCAACGGATTCCTGGTAGACACGTTGATATTTTTCTTTGTTAAGGTGCGCGCGTGCTTTGAAATACTCGGGTGCCGGGTAAATATTGCTCATGTTCTTACCTTTTCTGGTGTCAAAGTTAAGAACATTCTAGCTGCAGATTCAAACAACTTTCATGTCCCGGATCATTTTTGTCTCAATCATCACTCCCGCGTAAGAGGTGTCCTTTATACTCTTGGACTTACTATTTCTTTATCGGTGATCGAAAATGTTGATTCTACGATTCGCTGCAGCGTTGGCTGTATTACTGCTGTTTTTTCCGCACGACTTGTGCGCCGAAGACAACGCTGAGCGTCCGAAGATAGGCCTTGCCCTGAGCGGAGGCGGCGCCCGGGGCGGGGCTCACGTTGGGGTATTGAAAGCAATCGAAGAACTTGGACTGCCCGTTGACTACATCGCTGGAACGAGCATGGGGGCCATCATTGGCGGACTTTACGCATCGGGCCACAGTGCTGATCAGATCGAGAATATTCTGATTAAAACTGATTGGAACAGCGCGCTTAAAGACAGCCCAGCTCGCAAAAATCGCACGATGAGGAAAAAGGCCATCGAGGCTGAGTTTTACATTCCCTACCGCATTGGATTCAACGACGGCAAAGTTCAGTTGCCGCTGGGCGCAATCGAAGGACAGCACCTGGACCAGATTTTCAACCAGCTTTTTCTGCCGGTTAAAGACGAACCGGATTTCGACCGGTTTCCGATTCCGTTCCGGGCGCTCGCCACCGACCTGGTGACCGGGGAGGCTGTCGTTCTGGCTAACGGCAACCTGCCCAATGCCATTCGGGCGAGCATGTCCGTTCCCGGTGTTTTTGCACCGGTCCGAATCGACGGCCGTTTGCTGGTGGACGGGGGAATGTCAAATAACCTTCCGGTCGATATCGTTCGTTCGATGGGTGCGGATGTAATTATTGCCGTTGATATTTCCAGCCCCATGCTGACCGAAGAGCAACTGACCTCGGTGCTCAGCGTGACGGAACAGTTAACCAATTTTCTGACCCGCAGAAACGCGGATCGGCAGATCGCTTTACTCGGACCGGGGGACGTGTTGATTTCGCCGCAACTGGGGAATTTCAGCTCTGCTGATTTTGACGGGGCGGCAGGGATTGTGCCGCTGGGCTACGAAGCGGCCATTTTGCAGCGGACCCAGCTGGCAGCGCTGGCCGGCCAGGAAAAACCGCGACAGGTCAGTCCGTTGGCCAAGGCCGCGGCTGAATTCAAAATCGAGTTCGTGGAAATTGATAACCGGTCGGTATTGAACGACTCCATCATCAGGTCCCGCCTGGGCGTTGAGCCGGGTGACACGGTCAATCTCAGTAATCTGAATAAAAGCGTAGACAGCATATACAGCCTGGATCTGTTTGAATCGGTGACCTACGACATCGTGAAGAACGAGCAGGGAGAGCAAGGGCTCGTGGTCAGTGCAAACCCGCGTGACTGGGGACCGAATTACCTGCAATTGGGTCTCGAATTGTCCAGCGATTTTTCTGCCCAATCGGATTTCAAGCTTGGCCTGGCCTATACGCGCAACGCGCTGAACAGTCTGGGCGGGGAGTTGCGTGTTCGGGCCTCCATTGGCCGTGAAGATGAACTCAGTTTCGATTTCTACCAACCGGTCGATCTCAAAGCCAATTGGTTCGTCGAGCCGGAATTATTTTGGCGCAGGCAGAATTACAACCTGTGGCAGGACGACGTCAACATCGCCGAATTCGAAATCTCCGGTTTGGGTTTCGGGCTGGATATCGGACGTAACCTGAGCAATACCGACCGGGTGAAATTTGGCTACCGATTTGCCAGGGGAGATGCGGACCTGATCCAGGGCAGCCTGGATTTTCCGATCGATGACACCGTCAAAATCGGGGAACTCCAGCTTGATTTTCAGCACGACAGCCTGGACTACCTCTGGTTCCCCACGTCCGGAATGACGCATCGTTTGAGATATCTCTACGCTGTGGACAAGCTCGGCGCAGCGTTCAATTACCATCAGCTGTCCGCAACGGGCTCTGTTGCCTGGTCACGTGAGAAAAATACCTTCGTGGTCAGTTACGAGGGTGGCTACAGTTTTGATGACAAGGCGCCGCTGGAAAGCTGGTATCAACTGGGCGGCCTGGGCCGTCTCTCCGGCCTCGTGCCTAATCAGCTGACCGGCCGGCAGGCCGCGCTGGCCCGGTTCGTTTATTATCGCAGGCTCAACCAGCTGGACCTGGTTCCGGCCTACGCCGGTTTCACGCTGGAAGCCGGTAACGTCTGGGACTTTGGCCGGGACATCGGGTTTGACAATTTGCGGTATTCAGCCAGTGCTTTTTTGGGTGCGGATACGCCGATCGGTCCGGTGTATCTCGCATTTGGTCAAAGTGACGGCGGCGACAGCGCCGTTTATTTCTACGTGGGCAACCCGTTTGGAGGCAATCGTTTTGATTAATTGCGGATATCATCCTATGATCAGGGAAAGAGCCACAATCAATGAAAGGAGTATTCGAAATGTCCGTTGCAAGAGTCACCGAAATTATTGCTTCCTCCAAAGAGTCATTTGAAGACGCCACCCGCAAGGGCGTGAAGCGTGCCAGCCAGACATTGAAGAATGTGAAAGGGGCGTGGGTAGAAGGCCAGAAGGTTTCCTGTGACGGCCAGGGCCATATCACAGAATTCCGTGTGATCCTGAAAGTGACGTTCATACTGGAAGACTGATTCCGCTGCGTTAACGCTTCCAGGTCATACCCGGCCGCCAACCCCACTTGTACAACAGGGCGGCGCCGAACAGCATCCCGCCCAGGTGGGCGAAATGTGCGATACCCGGCATGGCCCGGGAGAGGCCCAGCATCAACTCGATGGCGCCGTAGATCAGCACGAACCACTTGGCCGCAATGGGGACCGGCAGCAATAACAGGAAAATCTTGTTGTTGGGCCACATGACGCCGTAAGCCAGCAGAAGGCCAAATACACCTCCGGATGCACCGATGGTGGGATAAATCCCGCCCTCGAATACCTGTACCAGCAATTGGATGACGGCCGCACCCACAACACAGGCTCCATAGAAGCTGATAAAGCGCTGGCTGCCCCAGGAGCGTTCCAGCGGCGTGCCGAACATCCAGACTGCGAACATGTTAAAAAACAAGTGATTGAAGCTGCCGTGGAGAAAGGCATAACTGACCAGCTGCCACGGGGTGAAAAACCCGCTTTCAAGCGGCCATAAGGCAAGCCCGCCGGGTTGAAAGCCGGTGAAAAATACGATGGCGCAAATCACGATGATACCGAACGAGACCGGAGTGTCGGTGATTGGTGATGTGTTGAGCGGATTGGATCGTTGGTTCAACGGGTGCCTCCTTTGATTCGAGTTCATATTACAATAGGCGGGGCGCGAATACCCGCCCGGCCAGGGGGATCAGGATGAAACAGGATATGGAGGCAGAGAAGCACTCAACACCGGTTCAGGTGCGGCGCGTCACGGTCTATGCCTCTTCCAGCGGCGCTCTCCATGACAGCTACTATCAGGCCGCTTCCAGGCTGGGCGCGGTTCTGGGCCGGTCCGGCGTATCGGTTGTGTACGGTGGCGGCGGCGTTGGGCTGATGGGCGCGATGGCGAACAGCGCACTGGCCGAGGGCGGCCACGTGCATGGCGTGATTCCCGGCTTTCTCAACACCGTGGAACATGGACACGGAGCCCTGAGCAAGCTTGAAGTCGTGGCGAATATGCGTGAGCGCAAACACCGGATGATCGCCGATTCCGATGCGGTGATTTCTTTGCCGGGCGGCAGCGGAACTTTTGAAGAGGTTTTCGAGGTCCTCACCCTGAAACGCCTGGGTGACTTCCTGGGCCCGATTGTGCTGGTCAACACCAATCACTATTTTGACCGCCTGGTGGATTTTCTCGAGCACAGCGTGAGTGAACGATTCATGTCGGAACGGCACCTGGACATGTGGTCAGTCGTGGATGAACCTGAACAGGTGTTCGATGCCATGCGGTCCGCCAGAAAATGGAGCCGCAACGAGCGAAAGTTCGCTGCCGTGCGAAAATAGCTTATGCAGAACCGTTCCCCCGCACCTCTCCGCAGTCTGTCGTTCAGCGAAGGAATGGGCTGGCTGATCAAGAGTTTCGCTCTGCTGCGTGTGCGAACTGGGCGTCTGTTGCTGATTGCCGTGCTGATGCAGGTCATCCTGGGGTTGACCCAGCTGCCGTTGATTGGTTTTCTGGTTATTGTCTCGGTGCCGGCATTGAGCGCAGGCATCCTCGAAGCTTTCGACGTGACAAGGCGTGGTGGCTTGCCCACGATCAACCTGTTGTTCAGACCATTGTTGTCCGGGACCCACACCGGGCGTCTTTTCCTGCTGGGGGCGCTGGTTTTTGTGGCGGGCATTCTCAGCATGTCGCTCGCGCTCTCCGGCAGTGCAGGAGAGCTCGATCCGGCACTCATGTCACGTCTGGAGCAGGGGGATATCGAGTCGCTGAGCCAGTTGGACCAGGAGGCTATTGGCCGCCTCGCGCTGGCTTTCCTGATCGGTGTTTCGGTCAGCGGTACACTAAGTTATTTCACCATTCCGCTGATCTGGTTTGGCGATCGAAAAATCTTACCTGCCCTGCTGGAAGGCCTGCAAGCTCTGGTGGTGAACTGGAGGCCGTTTGTCATGTTGTTGCTGGGTTTGGTCGTGATGCTCATCCCCGTCGCGCTCATCAGCGGAGTGTTAATCAGCCTGGCCGGATCCGGCGGAGTGTTATCGGTCATCGTGATGACCGCCATCATGATCCTGATGCTCGCCTTTCAAATGCTTCTGTTTGGTGCCCAGTATTGTTCTTACCTGGAGATTTTCGGAGCAAGGGAAGATCTGGAACCACCGCCGGAGGACGATGGTCAGCTGGTGGCCTGATCTTTCGTTTCGCCGTCTCCATCTCCGGTTTCAGCGGCTTCGGCTCTGCGGTGCGGCAACAGCAACCACGACATGAAAATACCAATTTCGAACAATAGCCACATGGGCAAAGCCAGCAGTGTCTGCGAAATGACGTCCGGGGGCGTTAGCAACATGCCCAGGGCAAAAGCTCCGACCAGCACGTAGGCGCGCATTTTCTTGAGCTTCTCGACCGTGGTCACTCCCGTCGCCACCAGTATGATCGTCGCTATGGGCACTTCAAAGGTGATTCCAAAGGCCAGAAACAGCGTCATCACGAAGTCGAGATACTTGCTGATATCCGTCATCACGGCCACACCTTCGGGCGCCACGCGGGTGAAAAAACCAAAGACCAGTGGAAATACGACGAAATAGGCGAAAGCACAGCCCGCATAGAAAAGAAAGACGGCTGAATAGAGCAGCGGCCGGGCCAGGCGCTTTTCCTGCCGATACAGGGCGGGTGCGACGAAAGCCCACAGCTGATAGAGCACAACCGGAATGGACAGAATCAGGGCCAGCAACAGAGCAAGCTTGAATGGCGTCAGGAACGGCGATGCGACGTCAATGGCGATCATGCTGCTGCCTTCCGGCAAGACCGCGGTCAGTGGAGCCGCCAGCGCCTGGTAGAGTTTGCGCGAAAACGGCAACAGGATAACCAGCACCACCAGAACTGCAAAACAGGCTTTCAGCAGGCGGCTGCGCAGCTCCACCAGGTGCTCCAGGAAACTCAGCTCCTGGTCGCCCGGATTAGTCTCCATCATTGGTTTTTCCCAATTTATCGGTTGAATCCGGCTGGGGGGGCTCAAAGTCCTTCAGGGAACTGACGCCTGACCGGACCTCGTCCACGGTAGATTTGATTTCTTTTTCAAAATGCTTGAGGGGTTCTTTGAGTTCTTCAGCGCGCATCTCTGCATCGATGGTGCGCTTGAGGCTCAGCCAGCTGCCGCGGGCTTTGCGTGCCAGGCCGCCCAGAGTGCGTGCAACGCGGGGCAGCCTTTCGGGGCCCAGAACCAGGAGGCCGACGAGGGAAAGTAGCAGAATCTCTGCAAATCCAACGTCAAACATGACGCGGTTCTAGCTCGAAGATGACTTGTTTTTGGCCGCTTCCCCGGTTGGGGCTTCGGCGCTCTTCTCGGGGGCTATCTGGTCCGGCTCCAGCTTTTCTTCCACATCGTCCTTGACTTCCTCCATGCCTTTACGGAAACCCTTCACCGCGGCACCGAGATCGCCGCCCATGTTCCGCAGCCGCTTGGTTCCGAATACCAGGACAACGATAAGCAGCAATATCAGAAGCTGCCACATGCTGATTCCACCAATACCCATGTCGTACTCCGTGCTTCAGATTAGGGGAAGTTTAACGCAAACCGGGTGCGGATGATTAACCGGCCCGTCTTACTGCAATCAAACCGGTCACCAGCATCAGTGCCGAAATCAACAGCAGGCCATACTGGCTGAGGGTGGGGATGCCTTCGAAGAATACCGTGTTGTAGACCGTGCAGGTTTTTCCGGCATCCCCCAGCGGGATCAGAACGGGGTCTGCGCAGCTGCTTTCAGTTTCTACGGCGCTGGCTACAGTGGGTTCTTCGGTCCAGCACTGTGAATTGTTTTTGAAGCTGGGATTGATCGTTGCGACCTGGCTTGCGGGGCTGCCGTCAAAAAGCCAGGACCAGCGCATCAAACCGGTTTGAACTCTCTCACCGTCACCATCGAATATGCTGGCGCAATAGAGTTCGATGATGGCGGAGTCGTCGATAATCAGGTCTTCCCGCTGGTAAAGCCATTCCTTGGTTACCGTTACGTCCACTGGACTGACGCGGTTTTCAATGATGCAGACCTCTTCCTGATCGATGCCGATCCCGTCAAACGAACAGGGGCCCGTTCCCGCGTTGGATGAACAAGCGGAATCGATCTGGCAATCGTACTCCGGCGTATACCCGGCGGGGCTGTCTTCCCAGATTTCGCAATTCAGAGCACCGTCGATAAAATCTTCAACGATAAAACGGTATTGATAGCGTCCGTAGGAATCCTCTTCGGCGGCAAGCGTGCGAGAGCTGTCACCCCAGAACCCGTCATTGCACTGAATGTTGAGGGTGACCGGTGTAATGTTGTTCTGGTCAACGAAACGAGTCTGCACGATAAAGGAAGCGTAATCGCCGTTACCGGTGGGTGCGCAACCGCGGGGGGAGGTAATGGCCAGGCTTTCAAAGCCCTGCACGTTGGTGTTGGAGACGACGGTAGCCGCTCCAGTGGTCAAGTCCAGTTTAAGCACCTGGCTGCCCAGCAACTGGGTCGCCCGGTCGGTGATCGCCCAGAGTTCGCCATTTTCGTCGAACGCCAATCCGCCCTCGGTGTAAGGCGCTACAGCCCCGAGTGGGCCGATCTCAGTGGCGGCGCCGGTTTCCATGTTGATTTTGTAAAGTTTGGGCGGACCGTTGGCGCCCACGCCTTCGGTTCCGTTACTCAGACCGAAAAGCTCGTCGCCGTTCGCCGCCAGGGCGCTGATGTTGACGCCCAGAGGGCCTACCGCGCTGGCTGCGCCGCTGCTGCTGACCCGGTACAAATATCCTTCCTTGATAGAAGAGACGTACAGGTTGTTGTCGCAGGCAAACGTCATCCCAAAATCGTTATTCTGTGCGGTCAAACCGGAGATGGAAATGGTTTCGTTCGGATCGACGAAGGCAGAATTATCCAGGTCGATTGGAAACAGCTTGAGTTGTTCGTCGTCGATTCCGAAGAGCTGGCCATTCGCAGAAAACGCCAGGCCTTCGACGTCCAGAAACGTCTGTAACGTTGTGGTCTGAACCGTTCCGATGCGCTCAAGCTCCTGGCCCGTCTCCAGGTCAATCCGGTACAGGCCATCGGAATCATTGGAGCCGCTGTCAGAGTTGATGCTGTAACCCACGGGCGCGGCTGACAGCGCAGCGGATGCCGCGGTCAAAATTAAGAGCGCCAGTGTTTTAACCAATTTATGCATCGGGGCAGAACCCAACCTCGTCATTTCAACGCGGGACAGCCATGCTATCAGAAAAAATAGGTAAAACAAAGCTTTAATATCAGTATGTTAGGTATTTACTGTGCTTGTTGTATATTAGCTACAGAGGCGCCCCGTGCGGCTCGCTGACCGGTTCTGCAAATATGTTCGCCAGGCGCGGCTAAGCTCACGATTTTTATGGATTTGCAGCCTGTGCGGTGGAGTCTTTACTGATTTTTCCGGAATGTAGGTGCGGAGCGTGTGGCGTGAATACCACAACGTCAGTCCAGCAAGTGCCTCAATTCCGGAAGGTATTTTTCCAGCGACCCGGTGTTGAACGCGACTACGTGGTCGCCGCGCGCAATCATGCCGTTATCCAGCAGCGCCGGTAGGGCGGCGAGACAGGCCGCGCCTTCCGGGCACAGCCACCAGTGTTTGTCGCTCCATAGCTGTGAAAGCGATCGGTGGATATCTTCTTCCGCCACGGCCAGCGCCATACCCTCGCTCTCACGAACGATCCGCAGCACCTCTTTATGTCCCACGCCGCCCGGAACGTTCAGCCCGTAGGCCAGCGTGGAACCGGCTTCGGCCGACACGGTGTCCTCGAGACCATGCTCGAAGGCATTAACCAGCGGCGCGGTGGCCTCTGACTGCACGCAGATGATTTTTGGCCGCCGCGGTCCGATCAGGCCCAGGCATTCGAGTTCCGAGAAAGCTTTCCACATGCCAAGCACTCCTGTACCGCCTCCCGTCGGATAGATCACGACGTCAGGCAGGGACCACGGGCCGCCTTCCGATACGGGCTCTGCGAGCTCCAGCCCGAGGGTTTTTTTGCCCTCGATTCGCCAGCCGGGCTCCTGAAACGTCGCCACGCTGAACCAACCCTTTGGAATCCACTTCTGCTTCAGCAAATTTCCGGCCTCTCGAATGGTTCCCCGGGTCCGCTCGAGGTGAAACCGGTCGGAGCCGTGAGCCAGACTGGCGACACGCCCCATGATCGGCAGGGGTGTGTCGTCAGGCATGGCAATCACGGCGCTCATGCCGGCCGCGTCTGCATACTCGCACAATGAATCACCGGCGTTGCCCTGGGTGGGGACTGCCAGCTTATTCAAGCCATGCCAGTGCGCCATCGAGACGGCCATGGCCATTCCGCGGTCTTTGAAGCTCTGCGTCGGATTGGCCCCCCAGCCGGCGTGAGCCTTGCCTTCATCCTTGATGTCCAGAGAAAAGCCCGCCTTCACGGCCAGCTCGTGGTCGTTGTACGGCAATAACGGTGTATGGCCTTCGCCCCGGGTTGTTATATGCACCCGGTCATCGGGATTGCTTATATCGAGCGGGAGCAGGCCGCCAAATCTCCACATGTCGTTGCGCTCCGGCCGGCGCCACGCACCCCCGGGCTGCTCGGCGAGCAGGCGCTCCAGGTCGATGATGATGGTTACCGGCCGCTGGTCGCAGGGGCACAGGTTCATCAGCGTTTCGGCCGGGTATTCGGTTCCGCAGGCGGTGCATTTCAAGCAGGCGATGAACATGGCCGGATGCTAGCTTCTCGGGTCCAGGAACATGTCGTACGCAGGATTATTTTCCTCGATTGTGAAGCTGTAGCCAGTCTCCTGCAGGAAGGCGGTAAAGCGGTCTGCATCCTCATCGGGAACCTGGATACCCATCAAAACCCTGCCGTATTCCGAGCCGTAGTTGCGGTAATGGAACAGGCTGATGTTCCAGTCACTTTTCATGCCTCGCAGGAACTGCAGCAGGGCGCCTGTGCGTTCCGGAAAATGAAACCGGAGTATCTGTTCATGGTCCACTTGCGCCCGGCCGCCGACCATGTGGCGAATATGCAGCCTGGCCATGTCGTTATTGGACAAATCGGTAACCGGAAATCCGCGCTTGCGCAAGTCGCTGATGATCTCGCGTTTTTCCGGCACGCCGTTCCTGAGCGCAATACCCACGAAAATATGTGCTTCGGGGCTGTCTGAAAAACGGTAATTGAACTCGGTGATACCGCGCGGGCCAATCGTTTCGCAGAAATCCAGGAAACTCCCCGGACGCTCGGGAATCGTTACGCCCAGCAGCGCTTCCTGTTCTTCTCCGACCGCAGCGCGTTCAGCAATGTGCCGCAACCGCGCAAAATTGACGTTCGCACCGGACAACACCGCCGCCGCATTTCCTTCGCATCCCGGTCGGGCCAGGAAAAACCGTTTGAGTCCGGCGATGGCCAGCACACCAGCCGGCTCCGCGATGGCCCGGGTGTCTTCAAATACGTCCTGCACGGCTGCGCAAATTTCGTCGTTGTCAACGGTAATGATTTCATCGAGCAACTGCGAACAGATCTGGTAGGTCAGGTCACCGCAACGTTTGACTGCAACGCCTTCCGCAAAATGCCCCACCCGGTCGAGGTTGACCGGTCCGCCAGCTTCGAATGCGGCTTTCATGGAGGCGGATTCTTCGGCTTCGACGCCGATCAATTTGATGCCCGGGTGCAGATACTTACTGACCAGGGCCATACCGGCCGCGAGCCCGCCGCCGCCCACGCATACAAACAGGTAATCGATCGGGACATGAATTTGCCGGAACAATTCGAGAGCGACGGTGGCCTGGCCGGTAATTACATCGGGATCATCGTAGGGATGTATGAAAATGCGGCCGTTTTCCCCGGCCAGTTCCAGCGCTTTTTCGCAGGCCGTGTCGAAGTCGTCACCGTAGATGACCACCTGTGCACCGAGCTTTTCCACGGCATCGACCTTGATCTCCGGTGTGATAGCCGGCATGACGACCATCGCATCTATACCCAGGTGGCTGGCGGCCATCGCCACACCCTGGGCATGGTTGCCGGCCGAAGCGCAGATGATCCCGCGCTGTCTTTGCGGTTCGGTCAGGGTCTTGAGTTTGGCGTAGGCGCCGCGAATTTTGAACGAAAAAACCGGCTGCAGGTCTTCCCGTTTGACTGTGATATTGACGCCCAGGCGCTCGGACAGAGCCGGCATTTCCTGCACCGGGGTCTCCAGCACCAGGTCGTCAAGGCGGCACTGCATGATCCGCGGCAGGTACTCTTCAAACAGGGCGCGGGCGGAGTCCTTCATACCGCAGCAAGACCAGTCAGACGCTCGCAAACGGCATCAGTGACCTCGTTGGTGCTGCATCCGTCCGCACGCAGGTCCCGGGTCAGGATGCCGGCACTCCAGCACTCGTGGATGGATTGTTCGAGCGCTTGGGCTTCCGCCTCGCGGCCGAGGGAGTGCCTGAGCATCATCGCGACGGAAAGTAACATGGCGTAAGGGTTTGCCTTGCCCTGGCCGGCAATATCCGGCGCCGAGCCGTGTACCGGCTCATACAGGCCAAATTGCTCGTGGTTCAGGGAAGCCGAGGGCAGCAGGCCCAGCGAACCGCAGAGCATGGAAGCTTCATCCGAAAGAATGTCCCCAAACAGATTTTCGGTGAGCATGACATCAAAATCCGATGGCCGGGTCAGCAGGTGCATCGCAGCGGCATCAACGTACATGTTTTCCATCCGCACGCCGGGAAATTCTTCTTCGATAACCCGGCTGGCCACACTGCGCCACAATCGGGATGTTTCCAGCACGTTGGCCTTGTCGACCAGCGTGATGCGATTGTCTCTTAGCCCGGCAATCCGTCCGGCAGCCCGGGTGACCCGCTCAATTTCCTCACGAGTGTAGCGGCACACATCCTCTGCTTCATCCTCATTTCGCCATTTCTTGCCGAAGTAACTGCCGCCGGTCAATTCCCGCACGATCATCAGGTCTACTTCTTCAAGAAGCTCGGGTCTGAGGGGGGAAAAAGAGTGTAGGGACGGGTGCGTCACGATCGGCCTGAGATTACAGAACAGGTTGAATTCCGCGCGAATCCGCAGCAGGCCCAGTTCCGGCCGCCGGTCTGCCGGGTTGTTGTCCCACTTCGGTCCGCCAACCGCCCCCAACAGGGCAGCGTCCGATGCTCTGCAGGCGTCAATCGTTGCCTGCGGCAGTGGATCGCCCGTAGCGTCGATCGCGTCGCCGCCAATTTTCTGTTCATCCAGCTGGATGCACAGGCCATGGGTTTGCTCCAATACATTCAGCACCCGGCGCGCGCAAGCGTAGACTTCGGGGCCAATTCCGTCGCCTGGCAGGCCGACGACGCGGTAATCCCGGTGATCGGTTTTCTTTAAGGGTTCATTCATTTCATTGATTACCGATTCTCATTCCGTAATGGAGGCTGAAACAAAAAACCCGCACCATGAGAGGCGCGGGCTTTTGTTTTTTTGCATTCGAACATAGCATTCTGATGATGTCAACCGAAGGACTGGGTATCATTGTCGGGTTATCGTCCGGTCTGATTTTACATGCAAATACAAGATCTCAGTTTTTCCCTGGAAGGAGCGCCGCAGGTCAAGGCCAAGCTGAATCTGCCGGCTGCGGTGCTGTTCGAGCCGGACATTCAGATCCAGGTGTTGCCAGCCGAGGGCGTCGAGTCAATCTATCGCAGCGACTTCAGTGCGGCAGGCTACCCGGTGGCGTGGCTTCCCCGCGGCGTTTACTCCTTGCAGTGCCGCCTGCTCGACCTCGACCTGCCGCCCGGTGACTACCGGCTCCGGGTCATTGTATTCTCGGTTTTCGGCGGTGAGCGCAAAGCGCTGGGAGAAAGCTCGACGCCGTTTTCCTGCCGTGAACGGATGACGTTTACCGGCCTGGCCCAGCCGGCCTGGCAACTGCAGTCTGCTCCCGGCACGGTCCCGATTGAGGAGTTGGCCTGGAACCGGGGGCACGAAGACTGGTTTTTCCGCCATTTTGACCACGCAGCGCTGGTTGTGTCTGACTATCTGCTGAAAAAGCACCCGTTGCTCAAAGGCCGGATCCTGGATGTCGGCTGCGGTGACGGTATCATCGATTTGGGAATTTTTCTTCGCATGCAGCCGGAAGAACTCATCGGCATTGACCCGTTCAGGGGTTTTGACCGGCTGCCGGAGGTTGCGGCCGCCAATCATCTGCCGGCGGACGTGCTGAACGACGAGCGCCTGCAGTTCAGGGCCGAGGACGGCAACACGATTCCCTATCCGGACGATCATTTCGACGTCGTGTTGTCATGGGGCTCTCTGGAGCACATCGCCGGCGGCTATCGCCAGACGCTGATCGAAATCCGGCGCGTGCTGAAAAACGGCGGCTTGTTCTTCGTGCATCCCGGGCTTTATTACGGGGCGGTCGGAAATCACCTGGGCGAGTTTTTTGACGATCCGTTCATTCACCTGAAACTGCCGGAAGCGGAACTCAGGGAAGCGGTGTTGACGGCGAAGCCGCGGCGGATGGATCGGGCCGGCCACGTGGCGGATCCGGAAGAGTATTGGCAGTGGTACACCGAACTGAACCCGATCCGGGTCGGCGATTTTGAACAGGAATTGCGTGAGTTGGGCTTTGAACCCTGGCGGGTCGCCCTGCGCACCAGCGACATCATCGAATACACGCCCGAACTGCAGGGCCATCGCATGCAGGACCTCGCGACCGCCGAGCTGTACCTGTCGGCCTGGAACCGGAAGTAAGCTGCCGGGATGCGCGATCAGGCGCCCCGGCGATTCTCGAAGCGGCTGATGTCAGATTCGTTTTTCAGCAGGAATTCCAACTGGTCGATGCCCCGGGTCAAACAATAGGCTGAAAAAGGATCGAGTGGGAATTCGACTTTCCCGTGGCCTTCCACCGTCAGTAAGTTGTTGCCGATGTCAATCTGCACCGAATGATCCGGATGGGCATGCAGGAAAGCCGCAACTTCCTCACTAACCTTGACCGGCAGCAGCCCGTTTTTCAGCGCGTTACTGCGGAAGATATCGGCGAACCGGCTGCTGATGACGGCTTTGAAACCGAAATCAAGCAAGGCCCAGGGCGCATGTTCCCTGGAGGATCCGCAGCCAAAGTTGCTGCCGGCCACCAAAACCGACTGGCGGCCCGGATTGAAAGCCTTCAGGGCGTGGCTTGCACGTTCGCTGCCGTTTTCGTCGAAGCGCCAGCTGTAGAAACAGAACTGGCCGAGGCCGTCTCGTTCGGTGGTGGTGAGAAACTGCCCCGGGATAATCTGGTCGGTGTCGATGTTGTCAACCGGCAGGTTGAAGGTGCGCGAGTCCAATACGCCCGTCTGGCTCATGTTCCTGTCTCCATCAGTTCACGCGGGTTCGTGACCCGCCCGGTGACTGCGCTTGCAGCCGCCGTCAGCGGACTGGCGAGCACGGTGCGCACCCCGCGGCCCTGTCGGCCCTTGAAATTGCGATTGCTGGTGCTGACGACGAGGTCGCCCGGGTTGGCGGAATCTCCGTTCATTGCCAGGCACATGGAGCAGCCCGGTTCGCGCCACTCGGCGCCCGCCTGGAGGAATATCCGGTCCAGGCCTTCGGCCTCGGCTTCGCGCCGGGTGGCCTCCGAACCGGGCACCACGAGGACGCGCGTGCCTGCCGCCACCCGGCGGTTTTTCATCAATGCCGCGGCTTCGCGCAAGTCAGTCATGCGCGAGTTCGTGCAGCTGCCAATAAACACCACGTCTACCTTCTCCCCTGCCAGCCTGGCGCCGGCTTCCAGCTGCATGTATTCAAGCGCTTCGCGGTTAGCCGGACTGTCCGTGGAAGGAATGGCGTCGTCGACCGCCATGACCATGCCCGGGTTGGTGCCCCAGGTAACGTTGGGCTCGATCCGGCTTGCGTCAATTCTGACCAGGCGGTCGTAATGCGCGCCCGGGTCGCTCACCAGGGTTTTCCAGTCGGCAACGGCCGCAGCCCATTTCTCACCTTGCGGGGACATCAGGCGGCCCTCGAGATACGCAAAGGTAGTCTCATCGGGGGCGACCATGCCGGCCCGCGCTCCGCATTCAATCGACATATTGCACAGGGTCATGCGGCTTTCCATGCTCATCGCCCGGACGGTCGATCCGTGGTATTCGATGACTGAACCGGTGCCGCCGTCAACGCCAATGGCGCCAATGACGTGGAGAATCACGTCCTTGGCCGTAACACCTGGTTGTAATTCACCATCAATACGGATACCCAGCGTTTCAGGCTTGCTTTGCAACAAGCACTGCGTCGCCAGCACGTGGCCGACTTCGGTCGTGCCAATGCCAAATGCCAGAGCGCCGAATGCGCCGTGGGTGGCCGTGTGGCTGTCTCCGCATACAATGGTCATGCCCGGCTGGGTCGCGCCCAGTTCGGGGCCCATAACATGCACAATGCCGCGATTCGGGCTGTCCCAGCCGTGTAACGGAATGCCTTGAGCGGCACAGTTAACCTGCAGCAGGTCGACCTGGGCCTTGGCCTCCGGCGTGTTGTAGTGCCGCACACCCTGCGAATCCGGCGGTGTTGTCGGAGTAGAGTGGTCAATCGTGGCCAGGCAACATTCCGGCCGCCGGACTTTCAGGCCGCGCCGTTTCAACTCATCAAAAGCTTGCGGCGAGGTTACTTCGTGCAATAACTGCAGGTCGATATAGAGGATAGCCGGCGTTGCGGCGGTTTCTTCTCTGACCACATGGCGCTGCCAGACCTTTTCGAACAGTGTCGAAGCAGGCTGCGATGATTCTGACATTCAGCGTTCTCCCGGTGCCGGTCAAATAGCGGCCGCGATTCTCGACGCGGCGACATCCTTGCCCTGGTGCTGGTGATGGCGGTTCATGATGCTGACCATGGCCTGTGCGGATGCTTCCACGATGTCCGTGGATACGCCGGTTCCCATGTACCGGCTGGCGCCGATGGTGGCCCGGACGGTAGCGCGCCCCTGCGCGTCGCTGCCGCCGGAGACGGCGTTGATCTGGAATTCTTCCATCCGCAACTCCTCATCCAGGATGGTCCGGATGGCGTTGACGATGGCGTTCACCGGTCCGTCGCCCCGGCCGGTGTGGATGCGGGGCGCCTGGCCGTTGAAGCGCAGCTTCAGGCTGGCCTCGGCGGACTGGTCCGTGTCTTCCACCTCGGTATGAATCGAGATGGCATCGAGGTGCCAGGGGCCGGTCTGTTCGGTGCCCAGCACCAGAGCCTCAATGTCTTCGTCGTAGACGCTTTTCTTGCGGTCGGCCAGGGATTTGAATTTCACGAAAAGCTCTTCGAGCTGCTCGCGGCTCACTGAAAACCCGAGCGTTTTCAGGCGGTCACTGAACGCGTGGCGTCCGCTGTGCTTGCCCAGAACGAGGCTGTTTTCCGGCACGCCGACCGATTCGGGCTTCATGATTTCATAGGTTTCCGCGTGCTTGAGCACGCCGTCCTGGTGAATACCTGCCTCGTGGGCGAAGGCATTACGTCCGACGATCGCCTTGTTGGGTTGGACTCTTGAACCGGTGACGGCCGTCACCACGCGACTTGCCGGATATAGCCGGGTGGTGTCGATTCCGGTCTCCAGCTCGTAACGGTCATGCCGGGTTTTCAGCGCCATGACCACTTCCTCCAGCGAGCAGTTACCGGCCCGTTCGCCGATCCCGTTGACCGTGCACTCGACCTGGCGGGCGCCGCCTTCAATGGCGCCCAGGCTATTGGCGACGGCCAATCCGAGGTCGTTGTGATTGTGGCAGCTCAGGATCACGGAGCCGGAATTTTTCAGGTTGTCACTCAGGTGCTGGTAAAGCATGCGGCTTTCGCTGGGTGTCACGTAACCCACGGTATCGGGTACGTTCAACACGGTAGCGCCGGCGTCGATGGCGGCCTGGAAATACTCCACCAGGTATTCGATCTCGGTTCGTCCGGCATCCTCAGCGGTGATTTCAATGTCGTCGAACCACTGCTGCCCGAAGGCGACCGCGCTCGTCATTTCGTCGATGATCTGCTGCTTGCTCATCTTGAGCTTGAATTCACGATGGATCGGGCTGGTTGCGATAAACACGTGCAGCCTTTTTTTCCTGGCGGTATCGAGTGAACGAGCGACCGCCTCGATATCACCGCGGCGGGTGCGGGACAGGCCGCAAATCGTGGCGTTCAGGCCCAGTTCGCCGACTGACTTCACCGATTCAAAATCGCCATCGCTGGCGGCGGGGAATCCGGCTTCGATGACATCGACACGCAGTTCGTCGAGCATGCGCGCAACCTGCAGCTTTTCCCTGACGTTCATCGAGCAGCCCGGTGACTGTTCGCCATCGCGCAGAGTCGTGTCGAAAATGTGTACATAGTCGGCCATGATCGGCTCTCCTTTGTGGTGCGTTTCGCCCGGCGCTAACCGGCCTTTGGATCCTGGTTTAAATCGGGAAACGAGGTGACCGCGCCCTGCGAGGCGGAAGACACCAGGTATGCGTACTTGGCCAGTGCGCCTGAAGCGTAGGCCGCTTCTTTCGGCCGCCATTCGGCACGGCGGGCCTCCAGGTCGGCATTGGTTTCCAGCCGCCGCCGGTCCACGTCGATAGTGATCAGGTCGCCGTCGCGCAACAGCCCGATGGGGCCGCCGCGAGCCGCCTCCGGAGCCACGTGACCCACGACGAAACCGAAACTGGCGCCACTGAACCGTCCATCGGTCATCAGTGCGACCGAGTCGTCCAGACCCTGTCCGGCAAGGGCCGCGGTAACAGCCAGCATTTCACGCATTCCGGGACCGCCTTTCGGGCCTTCGTTGCGGATGACGATGACGTCTCCGGAATTGATCTCGCGATTCTGCACGGCAGCGAAACTGTCCTCTTCGTTTTCAAAGACACGGGCAGGGCCGGTGAATGAAAACTCGCCGTGTCCGGCCAGCTTGGCAACGCAGCCTTCGGGCGCCAGGTTGCCGTACAGGATGCCGAAGCCGCCGCGTGACGCCAGGGCCTGGTCAAAATCCAGGATCACAGCCTGCCCGGGCCTCTCGTTGACCTCGGCGCACTCCTCGAACAGGCTTCTTCCGGTGACCGTCGGAGTGTCGCTGACCAGCCCGGCTTTTATCAATTTGTCGATGACCAGCGGCGTGCCGCCGGCATCGAACATGTCCGGAGCCATGTACTTTCCGGCCGGTTTGAGATCTCCGATAATCGGGGTGCGGCGTGAGATCTCATCGAACTCGTCGATATCGAAATCCACGCCGGCTTCACGCGCAATGGCCAGCAAATGCAGCACCGAGTTGGTGGAACCCGCGGTTGCGGTGGTCACGGTCGCGGCGTTTCTCAGCGACTGGATTGAAATCATGTCGCGGGCGCTCTGGCCCTCGCGTACCTGCTCGACCACACGTTCGCCGCACGCGAACACAGCACCGGCCTTGTCCGGATGGACGGCCGGTATATCGTTCACGCCCATCGGGGAAAGCCCCAGTGTGGTCAGGGCCAGGGCCATGGTATTGGCCGTGAACTGGCCGCCGCAGGCACCGGCGCCGGGGCAGGCGTTTTTTTCCACCTCGGTGAGTTCCGCTTCATCGATTTTCCCTGCGGCATGTGCTCCAACGGCTTCGAACACGTCCTGGATCGTAATCGGAATTCCCTTGAGTTCACCCGGCATGATCGAGCCGCCGTAAATCACCATCCCGGGGATGTCGAGGCGGGCCAGCGCCATCGCGCCGGCGGGTATGGTCTTGTCGCAGCCCACCAGGGCAACGACTCCATCGAGGCAGTGGCCCCGGGTCACCATTTCGATCGAATCAGCCACGATTTCACGCGACATCAGCGAGCACTTCATGCCTTCTGAACCCATCGAGATACCGTCGGTGACAACAATGCTGCCGAACTCGACGGGCGTGCCGCCGGCGGCACGGATGCCGGCTTTGACGTGTTCCGCCAGGTCGCGCAGATGCATGTTGCAAGGCGTGACGTCAGACCAGGTGTTCACGACCGCGATCATGGGCTGTTCAATCTGCTCTCCCGTCATTCCCGTGGCGCGGAGCATCGCGCGGGCGGGTGCCCGGTCCGGTCCTTTTTTTATCTGGTCACTTCGCATCTTTTCTGCCTTGTGGCGCTCTCCGCAAAAAAAAACCCGCAATTTCCGTTGCGGGTTTCTTTTGCTGTCTGGTTTTAACCTCTAGCTTGAACCCGCTCCGAATGTAAGGAGAAGCAGCAGTGTGCCGCCGCCCAGGAGGAGGTTCAGTGCAAGATTGGAAGCGCGCCGGGTGGAGACACCGACATACGGCTGTAATACTTTTGCCTTACTCTCTGCGCGCGGATACATAGTGCCGGATTAATACATAGCGTTTTTTTCATGTCAAGGTGTTTTTTGTAACAAAACCGATCGATAATGACCTTTGATGCGAATTGCAAGGAGGGAGCCAGCGAGATGACCGTGAATATACTTTACCTGTGTACCGGCAATTCCTGCCGCTCCCAAATGGCCGAGGGGTGGTCGCGATTTCTCGGCGGAAAGGCTTTTCATGCGGCTTCCGCCGGCATCGAGGCCCACGGCAAGAACCCACGTGCCATAGCGGTGATGCGCGAGGCCGGGGTCGACATCAGCGGACAGGAATCCACGGTCGTCAATGCTGAAATGCTGCATCAGGCCGATATCGTGGTCACGGTCTGCGGCCACGCGGATGAACAGTGCCCGGCCCTGCCTGCCGGCACGTCCAGAGTGCACTGGCCGCTGACGGATCCGGCCAAAGCCGTTGGCAGTGAGGAAGAAATCATGGCTGAGTTTCGTGCAACCCGGGATGAGGTGAAGCGCCGCGTTGAAAACCTGCTGGAAACACTGGCCGGGCAGTTTCATTCATGAGCGTTCAGTGCGAGACCACCGGCCGCCGGGCAGCGGGGGCGAACATGCCTTTCTTCGAGCGTTACCTGAGTATCTGGGTGGTTTTGTGTATCGCCGTCGGTATTTTGCTGGGTCGATTTTTCCCCGCTCTGTTCGAAACCCTCGGCGCGATTGAAGTCGCGCGCGTCAATCTGCCTGTAGCCGTACTGATCTGGTTGATGATTCTGCCGATGCTGCTGAAGATTGACTTTCACTCTCTGGCTGAAGTGAAGCAACACTGGAGAGGCGTGGGCGTGACGCTGTTTATCAACTGGGGCGTCAAGCCGTTCTCCATGGCCCTGCTGGCCTGGCTTTTCATTCGGAACCTGTTTGCCGGTTGGCTGCCCGCAGATCAGCTGGACAGCTACATAGCGGGTCTGATACTGCTTGCGGCAGCGCCCTGCACCGCGATGGTGTTTGTCTGGAGCAATCTCAGTGACGGCCATCCTGGTTTTACGCTTTCGCAGGTCGCCCTCAATGATCTGATCATGGTGTTTGCCTTCGCCCCCATTGTTGCACTGCTGCTGGGGATTTCTTCGATTCACGTACCGTGGGACACCCTGTTGCTCTCGGTAGTGCTTTACATCGTTCTGCCGGTAATCGCGGCGAGCATCTGGCGTTCGCGCCTGCTCCGGGGCGAGGCAGGCCAGGCGCGTTTGCAGCGTGTGCTTGACCGGATGCACCCGGTTTCGTTGTCCGCGCTCCTGCTGACCCTGGTATTGTTGTTCGGCTTCCAGGGCAAGCAAATCGTTGAAAAACCGCTGATCATCCTGCTGTTGGCCATTCCCATCCTGATCCAGGTCTATTTTAACTCGGGGCTGGCCTATTGGCTCAACCGCAAGCTGGGCGTGCAGCACTGCGTCGCAGCGCCTTCCGCTTTGATCGGGGCCAGCAATTTCTTCGAACTGGCCGTTGCGGCAGCAATCAGCCTGTTTGGACTGCAGTCCGGCGCCGCCCTGGCGACCGTCGTGGGCGTGCTGGTCGAGGTGCCGGTGATGCTGTCGGTGGTGCGAATCGTAAACCGCAGCAAGCCCTGGTACGAGCGCGCCCTCAAGATACGGTAATCCTATAAAAAACATCGGTTTTGGTTGATCCAGCGCAGGGTGTACCGGCGCGTCTTTCACTACACTTTAAGAGTCTCGGAAACACCCAGGAGACTTGATTCCATGAAATGTTTCTTGCTGACCCTTCTGCTGTTGTTCACGTTGCCGGGCTGGGCCGTCGCGCAGCAGCCTGACGAGCCCATCCGCACCCACCGAGAGCAGGTTTACACCGAAAAAGGAGCTGAAGCCTGCCTGCGTTGTCATTCCGGCGAAAAAATGCGGAACTTAAAAGACAGTGTTCACGGCAACATCGAAAACATGTTCACTCCGCTTGCCTCGCAGGGTTGTGAGGCCTGTCATGGCCCCGGCAGCATCCATATATCGCGCGCACACGGCGGCGCCGGCTTTCCGAAGATGATCGACTTCGGCCGCGGTTCGAACTTTTCACCTCGGGATGTGCAGGTCGAAGCCTGCCTCGCCTGCCATCATGAAGACAAGGGCGGCCGGTCGGTGATCGAATGGCAATCCAGTTCGCACAACCGCAAATCAATCAATTGCTCGACCTGTCACTCGATCCACGAGGTGACCGACCCGATGCACGACGCCGACCAGCAGGTCGCGACCTGTAACCGCTGTCATCGCAAGGCTCTGCAGAAGCACGAGCACTTCGAAGAAAGAAACATAAACTTTGATGCGCTGTCCTGCGGCACCTGCCACAACGTGCACGAGGCGTTTGACAGGGAGGGGCGGCACGCGGAATCAGGGCAGTAGCGGCACAGCCATGCAAATCAGTATCACCAGGGGGCTGGATATTCCGCTGGCAGGCGAACCGGAGCAGTCCGTTAAGGCCTCTCCGCCGATCCAACATGTTGCTCTGTGTGGACTTGACTACGTGGGAATCAAACCCCGCCTCCAGGTTGCCGAAGGCGATAAAGTTGGCCCGCTGCAGGCGCTGTTCGTCGACAAGCGCGATCCGGCGGTTCAGTATTGCGCGCCCGGCAGAGGCACGGTCGTCTCGATCAACCGGGGCGCCCGGCGGGTATTACATTCCGTGGTCCTCGAACTCGAAGATTCCAACACGCAGGAAACGGTTTTTGAGGCGCTGAGTGAAGAGCAAGTCAATCGGCTGCTGCGGGAAGAAATTGTTTCGCGGTTGCTGCAGGCGGGCTTGTGGCCCGCTTTTCGCACCCGGCCGTTCAGCCAGGTTCCGCACTCGCAGAGCCGGCCGCGCTCGATCTTCGTCACGGCGATGGACACCCGGCCGCTGGCGGCAGACCCCAGGGTAGCCATCCGGGCAGAAACGGACGCTTTTGCCGCCGGACTACACGTGATGTCGCGGTTGACGCGCGGCACCGTCAATCTCTGTACGGCGCCGGAATGGGATATTGCTTTACCGGACCTGGAAGGCGTGCGCATCGCGCGGTTCGCAGGCCCCCATCCGGCCGGGCTTCCCGGAACGCATATTCATCATCTCTACCCGGTGAGCCTGAATCGGGTGGTCTGGCATATCGGTTATCCCGACATTATTGCAATCGGTAAGTTGTTCCGTTCCGGAGTCATCGATTACAACAGAATCGTGGCAATAAGCGGCGCGTCCGTCGTTGAGCCAAGGCTTGTCAGAACCCGGCTTGGCGCGTCCATTGTAGATCTGACCCGGGGGCAGATTCGGGATCCGGATTCCTGCCGGGTGATTTCCGGCTCGGTACTCGGCGGCAGGGCTGCCGGTAAAAACCTTTCATACCTGGGCCGCTACCACGAGCAGGTTTCCGTGATCGAAGAGGGCGGCGGCCGGCGCTTCATGGGCTGGACAGACATCCTTCCGCATCGCTATAGCGCCGCCAGGACGTTCAAGCGCAAAACCGGCCACCGTTTCAGGTTCGCATTGCCCACTTCACAGAACGGACGATTTACCGGGATGATTGCAATGCGCGCGTTCGAGAAAGTCATGCCGCTGGATATCCTGCCTTCACCGCTTTTTCGCGCATTGCTGGTCAGTGATACGGACCAGGCTCAGAACCTGGGCTGCCTGGAGCTGGATGAAGAAGATGTTGCGTTGTGTGCTTTCGTCTGTCCGGCAAAAATTGACTACGGCCTTTTTCTCCGGTTGAACCTGAACCAGATTGAAAGAGAGGGTTGATGAATCTTTTGGTGAAAAACTTTCTGACCCTGGTCGACCGGTTCATGTGGTCCTCCCGAACCGTCACCCGCACAGCCCCGCATATTCGTGACGCCAACAACGTGCAGCGGCTCTGGAACACGTTTGTTTTTGCCAGTATTCCAGCCTGGCTGGTGGGCATGTGGAGCCTGGGCCACCAGACCAATTTTGCGATCATGGATTTCCAGCTGGAGTCGGTCCCCGGCTGGCGCGCCTGGCTGTTGAGCCAGTCCGGAATTGGGTTCAATCCTCACAGCGTGCTGGGGTCGTTGGTGCATGGCTTGCTTTATTTTGTGCCGGTGTTCCTTACGGCGCTGTTGACCGGCGCGTTTTGGGAAAGCCTTTTTGCGACCGTCAGGCGACAACGGGTGGATGAGGGCCTGTTGGCCATCACCTGGCTGTACTGCCTGTTGTTGCCGGCGACGGTTCCGATTTACCAGGTGGTGTTGGGTATGAGCTTCGGTGTCGTCGTCGGCAAGCTGATCTATGGTGGATCAGGGCGTTATCTCGTCAGCCCGGCTTTGCTCGGCCTGGCCTTTCTGGTGTTTTCCTATCCTGACCTGATGTACTCGCCGGGGGCATGGGTGCCGGTTGCCGGCTATGATCAGCCGACCGTACTGGAATTGGTGCGGGATGAAGGAGGGGTCGGAGTGATCACCTCCGTGGGCTATGACTTCTGGCAAGTCTTTCTTGGGGATCAACCCGGGTCCTTTGGGCTGGCTTCGCCGTTCGCTGCCCTGCTGGGCGGATGGTTCCTGGTCTGGACCGGAATGGCCTCGTGGCGCATCATGCTCGGCGCTTTTATCGGCATGATGGGCATGGTGCTGATTTGCAATTCCATCGCGCCCAACCACGAACTGTTCTCAATGCCCTGGTACTGGCACCTGGTGTTGGGGGGGTTCGTATTCGGAGTCGTGTTCATCGCAACTGATCCTGTGACCTGTCCGATGACCGATCCGGGGCGCTGGGGCTTTGGCCTGTTCGTCGGCGCGCTCACGGTTCTGATCAGGGTTGGCAATCCAGCCTATTACGAAGGTGTCATGTTCGCCATTTTACTGGCCAGCATGTTCTCACCGCTGATCGATTTCATCGTCATCGAGAAAAACATCAAGCGGCGCAGACTCAGGTTGAGCGGAGGGCCGGATGACTAACGACTCACCGGTAAAAGCCTTTCTGGTCGTGTTATTGACCGCTGTGATCTGTTCGTCCCTGGTGTCGGCAGCGGTGGTGATCCTGCGCCCGATCCAGCTCAATAACCAGATGCTGGACCGCAGCAGGAACATCATCAAACTGACCGGGCTGGTTGAAAAGGGCGTCACGCCCAGCGATGAAGAAATGCTCGAGCTGTACCGCGGCATGGATGTGAAAGTCGTTGATATTGACCGGGCAGCGTTTACCGATGAACTCGACCCGCTTTCTTTTGACCAACGCCGCGCGGTCAACAATGCCGAGCTTGGCATTGCCATTCCGTCTGACCTGGATGCCGCCAGCCTGGGGCGTCGCAGCCGGTTCGCAACGGTCTACATGGTGCTTGAAGATGGCGAGCTCGACAGGCTCATCCTACCGGTCAGAGGCACCGGCATGTGGTCAATGATGTATGGATATGTCGCACTGGAGTCAGACCTCAACACCATCGCCGCGGCCACGTTCTACGAACAGAACGAGACTCCCGGCCTGGGTGACCAGATCATGCGGCCTGACTGGCAGGCGCAATGGAAGGGGCGGCGCGTCTACGACGAGGCGGGTGACTTCCGGTTTGCGGTGAATCATGGAAAAGTCGAGCCGGGTTCGTCAACCTGGCTGTACGAGGTAGACGCCCTCACCGGGGCCACGGTAACCGCTGACGCGGTGACGGCCATGATGCAATATTGGTTTGGTCCGCACGGATACCGTTATTTTCTCGAAGAACTGCGTGACCAAAACGGCAGGGTGAACTAAATGTCCGCAAAAGATACATTCATCAAGCCCCTGGTTTCGGAAAACCCTGTCACTCTGCATGTGCTGGGCATTTGCTCAGCGCTGGCGATTACCAATTCCCTTACATCCTCGCTGATTATGAGCGTATCGCTCACCTCGGTTCTGGTTATAACCAATATTGCGATCAGCCTGATCCGGAAGCACTTGCCGTCAAGTGTCCGCCTGATCGTGCAAATAACCATTATCGCATCAGCAGTGGCGGTAATTGACCAGGTGCTGACGGCCTATTTGCCTGATGCGGCTAAAACGCTGAGTGTCTATGTCGCCCTGATCGTAACCAACTGCATCGTGCTTGGTCGCGCGGAAGCCTGTGCCATGAAATGCGGCGTGGGCACGAGTATCCTGGACGCCCTGGGCAATGGCCTGGGATACAGCATCATCCTGATCGTCGTTTCCGTCATCCGCGAGTTGTTCGGTAACGGGTCGCTGATGGGATACAAAATCCTCGAACTCGTCCAGGACGGCGGTTTGTATCAACCGAACGCGATGTTGATGCTGCCGCCAAGCGCATTCTTCATTATTGGTTTCCTGGTCTGGGTGATCCGCAGCTGGAAGCCGGAACAGAACGAAAATGCTGATTTCAAGCCCACTCCTTTACCTGACCGGGAGAAACGCTAATGGGTGCTTTTTTCGATGTCTTTTTCCGCGCGGTATTCCTGGAAAACCTCGCCCTGGCCTATTTTCTCGGGATGTGCACCTTCCTGGCGGTATCGAAGCAGGTCAAGACTACGGTCGGACTCGGCGTGGCGGTGATTGTGGTTGAAACCATTAGCGTTCCGCTGAACAACCTGATTTACAACTTTGTGCTGCGTGAAGGTGCGCTGGCCTGGGCCAATCTCGGGCATATGGATTTCAGCTTCCTGGGTTTGCTCAGCCAAATCGCCGTGATTGCGGCGATGATCCAGATTCTGGAGATGGTCCTGAACCGGTTTTTCCCGGCGCTGTACAACACCCTGGGCATTTTTTTGCCGCTGCTTACGGTCAACTGCGCCATTCTCGGCGCCTCCCTGTTCATGGTGCAGAGAGACCTGGCCTTTATCGAGAGCGTCGCATTTGGTTTTGGCGCCGGCGTTGGCTGGGCGCTGGCAATCGTGATGCTGGCGGGTCTCAGGGAAAAGATGAAATACAGCGATGTTCCGGCCGGCCTGGAGGGCCTCGGGATTACCTTTATTACGACCGGGCTGATTTCTCTTGCCTTCATGGGCATAGCCGGCCTGAGTTTTTAGGAACGCCTGATGCAGGAAATCCTATACAGCGTCATCGTTTTTACTACGCTTCTCGTGTTGCTGGTCATCCTGATCCTGTTCATCCGGGCACGGCTGGTGCCCCAGGGCGGAGTCGTCATCAAGGTTAACGGGGAGCGGGAGATCAATGCCCCCGCAGGCGGCCGCCTGCTGGGCACACTGGCGGACGCGAGAATTTACGTCCCGTCCGCCTGCGGCGGCGGGGGAACCTGTGGTCAGTGCCGGGTGAAGGTAACGAGCGGCGGGGGCAGCCTGCTGCCAACCGAGGCGTCCCTGATCAGCAAAAGGGACGCGGCTGAAGGTGAGAGACTCGCCTGCCAGGTCGGCGTGACACAGGATATGGAGGTCCAGGTAGCGGAAGATATATTCGGGGTCAAAAAATGGGAGTGCACGGTCCGTTCCAATGACAATGTTGCGACTTTCATCAAGGAGTTGGTACTTGAATTGCCTCCCGGCGAACTGATCGAATTCAAGGCGGGGGGTTACATTCAAATCGAATGCCCGCCGCATGAACTGAGTTACGAGGACTTTGAAATCGGCGAAGAGTACCTGCCTGACTGGGTCCAGTATGATCTGCTCAATCTCAAATCGAAGGTGACTGAACCCACGATGAGGGCTTATTCCATGGCCAGTTATCCCGAGGAAAAGGACATCATCATGCTGAATGTCCGCATCGCGACCCCGCCGCCGGGATCGGACAAGAATGTGCCAACAGGCATCATGTCTTCGTACATTTTCAATCTCAAACCCGGAGACCAGGTCCTGGTCTCCGGGCCCTATGGCGAATTTTTGGCCCGGGAAACCGATAACGAAATGGTGTTCATCGGGGGCGGGGCCGGCATGGCGCCCATGCGCTCGCATATTTTTGATCAGCTCAAGCGACTCAGGAGCAACCGCACCATCTCGTTCTGGTATGGGGCGCGCAGTATGCGCGAAGCGTTCTACCGGGAAGAATTCGATGAGCTGGCGGCGAAACACGAAAATTTCAGCTGGCACCTGGCCTTGTCCGACCCGTTGCCTGAAGACAACTGGACCGGGTTGGTCGGGTTCATTCACGAAGTGCTGTATGAAAACTACCTGAAAGACCACCCGGCGCCGGAGGACTGCGAATACTACCTGTGCGGCCCTCCGATGATGAACGCAGCGGTCACCCGGCTGCTCGAAGACCTGGGTGTGGAAAAAGAAAACGTGCTGTTTGACGATTTTGGAGAATAGTGCCATGGCGATATTTCTCGGAACACTGGTCATTGTCATCCTCTGTTGCCTCGCAATGGGCATGGGTTTGCTGCTGTCCGGCACACCGTTCCGGGGCGGCTGCGGAAACAAACCGGCCGGCTCGCCGCGCTGCGAAGGCTGTCCCAAAAAAGACCTGCATGGGACAGCCGACACTGATAAGGAAGGAGAATCCCGATGTTGAGATCCCTGCATGTCAAGGACTACATGAAGACAGACTTATTGACGCTGAATCCTGGGATGGACGTGCTGCACGCAACAAAATTACTGCTCAAGGCCGGAATTTCAGGTGCTCCGGTGCTGGATAAGCACGGCCGGCTGGTCGGCATGCTGACCGAGCGCGATTTAATGCAGGTAGCTCTCCAGGGTTATTACCATGGGGTTCCAGGCGGCCTGGTGAACAAGCACATGAGCCCCGATCCGGAATACGTGAGTCCCGAACAGGGCATCCTGACGCTGGCGGAAATGTTCATCAAGGGCAAATTTCGGCGTTACCCGGTAGTCGATAACGGGCGGCTGGTGGGTATGATCGACCGCAGTGACGTGGTGCGCGCTATTGGGAAGTTTTATCCTGCGTGAGGACCGGTTCAATCCAGTCTGGAAGGTGATCGCCCGGAGCCCACTCGATCTCCTGCTGCGGATTTTCCATCAACAGCGGTTGAAGCAGTTTTCCCGGGTGCCAGATGGTCGGCACCTGGCCGAGGAAACTGCCCCACATGCTGAAGGTCGAGCCGGACGCAATCAGCAGGCGGCTTCGGGACAGTCCCAGCAAGTCGCCCAACCCGGAGCCGTAATCGACCCGCCGGACCCGCGGCAAAGTCAACAGCTCTTCCAATTCGGTTTCCGTACCGTCTGAGAAAACAAAGGCCGGAAAGTCGCTGCCTGCTTTTTTGCGCACCGCCTGCAGCGCGTCTGTATACCACCGCAGCGGAAGCAGGCTGTTGTGGTCGCTGACCATGTCCTCATAGCTGGCCCGCTGGATAAAATCGCCGCGGCGAACATGGATGCCGATGGGGGCAGGACTGGATTCCGAGAAAGCAGCCAGGTGCTGCCCACGGGCCATGCGCCGCAGTTCACGGTAGACCAGGGCGTGGTCTTCGCGAAAGGGCGTAAAAAAATCTTTCATTCCGCGAAACTCGACCACTGAACCGGGCGTTACGGGGGCATTCAGCGCGTCATGTTCGCTGATCCAGCGGTGCCTTGCCAGGCACCACGGTTTTCTCCAGCCGGAAACGTAGCGTTCATTGGGAACGAACAAATCAGAGTAGGTCCGATGGTCGTACGGGTTGACGCGCCAGTTCTTCGGCTTGAACGACGCCCAGGTTGGCCACACCATGCGCCACCCATGGCGTTCAGATGCCGCCAGGCAACGCGCCCAGGTGATCATCAGGTTGCCGAGCCCGTTGCCGCCGATGCGCACAAAAAGCAAATCTGTTTTTGACAGCCTTGGAAAAGCATAGATGGGGTGTTGATTCTGGCCTTTCATAACGTCTAACATCATTTCGATCCTCACATTCTAATCGCTTTGGCCAATCACCGGCGGCTCGGGAATCAGACCATGGACAACACCATCACACGTAAAATGCTTTTTCGCTGGGCGGGCTGGTTTGCGCTCGCCAATTCCGTGGTTTTCGGACTGGTCAGTTTGCGTTATTTCACCGGTGGACTGCCCGAACAGACGGCGCTTTCCCTGGTGTACCTGGTGGCGGTGTATATCGGCCATCACGTGGTCCTGACCACGCTGCCGTTGTTGATATTGCTTACCCCCGTCATCCTGGTCTTTCCGCGCCGGCGGGCCGCCACGATCCTGGCGGTGGCGCTGTTCGCCCTGATGATTGCGCTGATGATGCTCGACAGCCTGCTGTGGTCGCAGAGCCGTTTTCACATCAATGCCCTGACGATGAAAATCCTCGGCTGGCAAAGCTGGGTTTTCGCCGCGGTGATCTTTTTGATCGGCCTGTTTTTCGAGTCGCTGCTGGCGCGTTCGGTGTGGGCCTGGGTGCTTGCCCCGAAACGCCGGTTCGGCCCGGCTGTGGGGATGGTCTGCGGCGCGATGGTGATCCTTGCGCAGGGCATTCATGCCTGGGCCGACGCCAGTTATTACGTGCCGGTGACCAGTCTCGGACAGCAATTACCCGTGTACAAGGGCGTGACCGCGAAGTCTTTCATGACAAAAACCGGCCTGATCGACGTGAAGGCAAGCCGCGAACGCGAACTGGCCAGGCGTATGGCGCAAAACCAGGATGAATCTTCCGGCCGGTTGCTGAACTATCCCCTGAGTCCTTTGCAGTGCGAGCAGGGCGAGCGGCTTAACCTGTTGCTGATTGTCGCTGATTCGATGCGCGGCAGCGTTTTCACACCCGAGCTTGCCCCGAACATCAGCCGCTTTGCTGACGCGGCTGGGATCAATTACCGCAACCACTTCAGTGGCGGCAATTCATCCCGGATGGGAATGTTCAGCCTGTTTTATGGTTTGCCGCCCGGCTACTGGAGCAGTTTTGCCGCCCTGCAGAAGCCCAGCGTGTTCATCGATGAGCTGCAGTCACGGGATTATCAGCTTGGCCTGTTCAGCAGCGCCACCCTGTACCGGCCGGTGGTGCTCGACCGGACCGCCTTCGCCAACGTGCCGGACCTGCGAATCCAGACAGAGCCGGCGTCAGATCCGGCCTGGAAACGTGACCTGAAGATGACGGACGAGTGGTTCCAGTGGCTGGACGGACGTGACACCGGCCGGCCGTACTTTGGCTTCCTGTTTTACGACTCCACCATGGGAAAAAGTTTTCCGCCGGATTACCCGGTTCAGTTTCCGCCCCGTGACGATGAGTTCCAGTCCGGGGAGTTTGCAAAATACCAGAGCGCTGTTCACTTTTTTGACGATCTGGCGGGAAAGGTGCTGGCAGATCTGGAGCGTCGCGGCCAGCTTGGAAATACGGTAATCATGATCACCGCAGACCACGGGGAAGAATTTGGTGAAAGCGGTGCGAAACTGGAAAAACACGGATCCGGTTATACACGCCATCAACTGGTGACGCCGATGGTCGTCTACTGGCCCGGTAAAGCCGGCGGCGTGTATGCGCACCGGACCTCGCATTACGACATCATTCCAACGTTGATGGAAGAGCTGCTGGGATGCGTGAATCCCGCTTCCGACTACAGTGTTGGCAACAACCTGTTCAAGCAGCAGGAATGGGACTGGCTGGTTGCGGGCAGCTACTACAATTACGCGCTGCTCGAGCCCGACCAGATAACCGTAACCTTCCCCAGCGGCTTGTACGAAGTGCGCGACTGGGATTACCGGCTGGTCAGAACGCCCCGTTTCCGGGGCGATGTGCTCGAAGCCGTGTCGGAACAGAACGCCCGCTTTTTTTCTGACTAGGGATTCTGCGCGGTTATTTCTTTACGTCGACGCGCGGATCAAGGACGCCCACCTCTTCGACCTTAACCAGGTAGGATACGACGCGGTCTTGCTGGAAGTCCGGCACGCAGACCACCAGCGGGTTGGTGCCGTTCTCTTTTCCGCTTGTATTGATCCACTGATTCAGGCCGTCCTTGCCTTCGATGGTCACCAGGACCGTGGCGTAATCGAGATTACCGGGGCCATTGACGTTATCGGCGATCAGCCTGAATTTCAGGTTTTTGTTCGTCTTGATCGTGTAGAGCGCCGGCGTCACCTTGATCTGCGAATCACCGTAGTGGATGTTGACCGGCTGGCTACCCGGCTCATCGGTGCAGTCGTTGCTCGGAGAAGGTGGCGGAGCAGCTTGGCTCACAGCAGGTGGCGCAGGGGCAACGGGAGGCGGCACAGAGGCGCACGCGGCCAGCAATAACGCAAGGGACAGCATTAACAGTATTTTTCGCACTTTTCTTCTCCTCAGCTTTTTCACATTCAGCATTTTAAGCATAGCGCGTTCAGCCCGACTCGGCCTGCCGGACGATATTTTCCAGTTCCGGACGGCCTTTTACCGGCGCCAGTTGCGGGTCCGCCGTAAGCATCTGCGCCGGGTAACCTTTCTCCACTGCAAGCGCAAATGAAGACAGTGCGGCTTCCTCTTCCCCGCCGCGCAAGCGCATCAGCCCCTCGTAGTAATGCAGGTAGGGGTCGTCCGGCGTCAGCGAACGTGCCCGCTCGAGCAGTTTATACGCGTCTTGTTGCCGGTCCAGCATCGTTGTTATCCAGGCCAGGTCCATCAGGGTATACGGATCGTTGGGGTTCACCCGGAGCGCATTGTTTGCCAGTTCCTGCGCGGTACTGAACGCGTCCTGCGCCTGTGGCTGCTTGCCGGACATCCACAGCGCGTCGCCCAGGTTGGACCACGCCAGGTGGTCGTTGGGCGACAGCTTGATGGCCTGACTGTGGGCGTTGATCGATTCCTCGTCCTGGCCCAGGTAGTAATACATCAGGCCCAGATTGCTGTAAGTTGATTTTTGGGGTTCTATTTCGATGGCTCTCTCAAAAGCCGGCGTGGCTGATGTGAAGTCTCCGGCCAGCATGTAGGCCGCACCCAGGTTCGTGAATCCCGTCATGTTGGTGTCGTCAAGCGCGACCACGATCTCGTATTGTTCCGCGGCTTCCGCGTACCGCCCCGACCGGTATAAAAAATAACCCAGTGAGTTGTAGGCTGACCAGTCACCGGGGTGGCGGCCGATCGCTTGCCTGAAGCGCTCCTCTGCGTCGCCGGCCCGGTTCTGGAGCATGAAGATGGAGCCCAGGCCCGACAATGAACTGACGCTGTTGGGATTGATGTTCAGCGCCGCCAGGTAGGCATTTTCCGCCTCCGGATACTTGCCGGTCGCGCTGTACAAGTCGCCCAGCGCAGTGTGAATCACATCGAGGTTGGGGTTGAGCTCCAATGCGCGGGCACAGGCGTTTTCCGCCTTGCCGATATAGGCCGCGTCGTCACTGATCGGATACGCTTCCACGAAGGCCGAGCACTTTCCGGCGTGCGCCGCTGCGTAGTCGGGGTCTATCTCGAGCGCTGAACTGAACCATTCGATGGCGCTCTCCAGTGTTGCAATGCTTTCCGGCAGGTGCAGGCTGTCCATCCCGCGGCGATACAGCACGTAGACATCCAGCGTCGGGTCATCAGCAGAGATGTTCGAAACTGCCTGCGTATCCGGCGGCAGCGCGACCCGGACATTGGCGACGGTCAGCTCGGTAATTTCGTCGCGAATGTCGAAAAAGTCTTCACGCAGGCGGTCAAAACGGCGTGACAGTACGTGAAATCCGGTTGCAGAATCAATAAGCTGCACGATGATTCTCATCCGTTCGTCCTGCATCTGCACGCTGCCTTCCAGGTAAAGGGCGACGCGCAGCCGCTCACGGACTTTCTGTGACGCGGAATTTGATTCCAGCGTGAACGCGTCGCCGCGCGAAGAGACCAGCAAGCCCGGCACGCGGGATAGCCGTGTAATCACATCATCGGCCAGGCCCTGGGCAAAAATCTGGGTCTCGTTGCTGCCGTCCATGTTAAAAAAGGGCAGGACCGCAATGGAATTGTCCTGAACCGGTGGTAACACGACTTCTTCCGCCAGGCGGACAGGCTCTGCTTCCGGAGCCTCGGGCAGACCAATGTTCCTGTCGTAGATGAAGACGACACCCACGGCAATGACCAGCGCGGCGATGACCGAAAGGTAAGTCCGGCTGAGCTTGCGTTTGCGCCTGTCCGCCGGTGACCGGTCATCGAGCACCGCCCTGCCGTCACGCAGCTCGAGAAACCAGCTCAGCACAATGGCGATGGGAAAGCCGGCGATCACACCTGCCGTGACGAAGGTGCCGGCCCAGGCGGGCAGATGCAGTTGGTCAAACAGCACATCGACTACCTGGACGATCAGCCAGCCCACGACAAGATAGGCGAGGGCCGTTTCCAGAACGCCGCGCTGTTTCAGGTTTTCGAGCAGCCCCGGATCGTTCTGCCGCTCACGCAAGACCGGGTGCACCATGAGCTGATACCCTTGCTCCGCCGAATTCTTCAGGAACCCGGATGTTTCCTCCGGATCCTGAAGTACACCACGGATCTCACGAATCGTGTTTTCCAGCATTTCAGGGGTGCCGAGACCCGCGCCCCAGAGGCGCGTGATGAGCAAGTCCGCAGGAACCGGGTTGCCGGCGTTTTCTGCCAGGCAGAGCAGGGCTTCCATGGAAATCTGCGAGAGCGGCGTATCGCCGGCCGGGCCGGTGACTCGTTTTTCATCCGGTTGGACCAGCAGGTCGTTGAGATAGAATCCTTGCCGGAGTTCGGATTTCAATTTGCCGCCTCAGCCTGCGCAGTAGATTTAATCATAGCACCGGACAGACGGGTACAGATCAATCAATCGCAGCCGCCAGGTCATGGGTGATTTTTTGGGCGTCGTGGGGCGCCGGAAACACCCCGTGGAGGCGGCCATCGGGATCGGTCAGCAAGAAACTCGCGGTGTGATAAACATCGTACTGCTCAGCGCCCGGGTCATGCGGTTCGATCTGATAGGCGATCCCGAGCTGCATGGCCATCGGAGCGAGTTGCTCCTCGGGGCCTGTCACGCCGGTGAATTCCGGGTTGAAGTAACCCACGTATTGCGCAAGTTTTTCTGGCGTATCCCGCTCCGGATCGATAGAAACAAAGACAAACCGGACGTCAGGCGGAGTCTCGCCGGCTAACTCCCCGAGGCTCTGGCTGACCAGGTTCAGGTCGTACAGGGCACTGGGACAAATGTCCGGGCAATGGGTAAAGCCAAAGAACAGCACGGTCCAATGGCCACGCAGGTTTTCCAACGTAAAAGGCCGATTCTGGTCATCCACCAGCGCGAAGTCGGCTATGACCCGCGGTTCCGGCAAAATCATCAGGGTCGAAGATGAAGACGCGGATTTTTCGGGACCCTGCAGGACGTTCCATAATGAAATGCCGCCGACGGCGCTGATCGCGCCGACCAGGATTGCAAGCGCCACCAGGCGCAAGGTGGCGCCCTTGGATGAAGACTCAGTCATGTCAGGCCGGGTGCTGAATTAATCAAAAATTCAGTGTAGCGAACACGCTCATGGCCCAGGCATCATATTCCGGGCTGACATCACCCATGGTAAGCACGCCATTGATGTCCAGCGGTCCGAAACCGTCAACCTGCCAATTCGATGAATCGTATTCCTCCTTCAGGAAATTGAGGCCGAAACCCCAGCGATCATTGAACTTATGGTTCAGGCTGAGCTGCAGCCGCTGCAAATTCGAATACAGCGTGGGGAACGGAGGTTCGCCGTCACCGGTTTCGGTCAGTATATTGCCGTTGGCAACCGACTTCACGTAGTCAACACCGTAAGTCGTCTTGTCGTCGATACGGCCGGCAATGCCCAGGCCCCAGGTCTCGATCTTGTCATCCGTGGAAGAATTCCAGGGGGTTGCGGCAGGTTTCGGCGCACCGGCGAGTTGGGATTTGATGCGTTCACGGGAGTAAAAACCGTAAACCGTGGAATGTTTGCCGAACGCATAGTTGATATCCAGGTTGAAATTGGTCTCGTTGCCCTCGGTCAGGCCAATCTCGGAGTTTTTATAGTCGTCGTCGGTTTTGTAGTAGCTCAGGCTGACGCCCAGGCGTTCGGCCGGCGATAAATCGAACTGCAGCGCAAAGCGCTTGCGGTCGCGATCCGCCATGTTGTATTTACGCATCAACGGGTGTTCTGCGCGGTCGTAGTTCCCTTCCTGTTCATGCTCTGAAGAGTCGCGCGTCAGGTCTTCATACTTCAGCCTGGCGTCCAGCCAGGCCCAGGGAGTCAACTGGAGTTCACCCCAGTAAGCGTCTTCCGTGTTCTTTCGGACTTCCTGGTAAGTGCGTTCCAGCTTGGTTCTTTTCGCGCCTGCATTGAGACGAATGTTGTAGGTTGGCCGGTATCGCAACTCAATGGCGCCTTTCTGGCGGTCGTAGCTGTAGGGCCGGTTGGAGCGCGGATCGCTGGAGGATACTTCCAGTAATATCGGCGAGTAGATATCGATCGGGGTCTTATTGTCGCGCTCGTCTTTCTTGTACTGGGCGGTCAGGTCCAGGCGATCGGCCAGGCGCAGGTAAGCGCGGCCGGAAATATTGTACATCGAGGTTTCCACTTTGCCGTCCAGCGACTGGCGCGGCAGTTCCCGATCTTCGTACCGGGGGTTGATGGAATAGGGCAGGAAAGCCACGTTCTGTTTCGCCTTGCCCATGTAAGCCTTGCCGGAAACCTTGAAGCGTTGGGAAAACCTGAATGCAGCGGCCAGGCTCACGCGTGAATACTTATTGTCAGGCGCCAGCGCGCTGCGCGAAACTTCATCGCCGAATCCGCGTGCATAAGGGCTGTCCCAGGTTACCGAACTGAAACCGTTGTCAAACTCCGAGCCGCTGAACTCAAGCCGCGCCTGTCCGCGTTTGCCCGCGTATTCCAGTCCCACGTCAAACAGGTTGGTCGTGTAATCGAGCGGTCCGGGGAACATGGCCGCGTTGAAAGGGAACACGCCGCCGCCGAACGTCCGCGTGCCGTCCCGGGTCTGGCGTTCGTATTCCGCCAGGATCCTCCAGGAGCGCCCCAGCTTGATGGTGGCGCCGGCGTCCAGGGTCTTGCGCTTGCTTTCCAGGCTGGTTGGAGCCATAAAGGCATTGCCGCCGCTGATGCTCCAGTCTTCCGGCAGCACCAGTGTGTCGGTACCCACGCCCAGGTAGGGCGTGACCGTGCCGTAACCAAGGTATCTCGGAATTTCGCTGTACCCGGCGCGTAATTCGAAAGACCCTTGCTTGCCGCCGCGCATGTCGAGCATCCGGCTGTCCAGCCCCAGGTTGCGGCTGTAAAAATCGAAGTAGTAGCCCTTTTCATCGAGGTAGCGGGCATTGCCGTCTGCTTTCAGATAAAAACCCTCATCATCCAGGCCGCGGTAATCGGCAAACCGAGGTGTGGGCTGGTCAACAAGAATCAGGCCCAGTTCCCATTCACCAAACCAGCCGCCGGAGATCGCGCAAAGTTTGCAGACCCACTTGGACATGTCCGGGGCGGCCGTCTCTTCGGCCAGGATTGGGGTGCTGAAAGGCAACAGGACAGAAGCACTCAGCGCGACCAGAAGTTTGTTTTTTGTGTGGCGTTTCATCTCTGCTGTGCCTCCTATCTCATCTGTGACGAGCCGGACGGGTGATTGGATCCGTGCACCTGGCTGTGGCAATTCATGCAGCCGCGAGCCAGCAGGAACCGGCTGTTGGTCCTGCCTCCTATATCCTCGCTGGTATAGGCTTCGCCAGGATGGTCACTGGCCGAGTGGCACTGCTGACACAGCAGTGGCGGGCGCTTGGTCAGCATCGCGGGGTGATTGCTGCCGTGTGGTTCATGGCACAGTGAGCAGGATTCCGTGACCGGCGCGTGTTCCCAAAGGTACGGGCCGCGTTTCTCGGCGTGACAGCTGTAGCAGGTGTCATTGACATTGTCTTCCACCAGCAGGAAATCGCTGTTGCCGTCATGTACGTTATGGCAGCTGCTGCAGGCCATGCTGCCAAAACGCAGTGGGTGGCCGTATGGCTTGAAAGTGGCGGCTCGATTTGACTGGTGGCACTGGAAGCAGGTTTCCTGCTGCGTCAGCGGGTCGAACATCGGGTCGCGTTCCTCGTGCACGGCATGGCAGGAGGCGCATCCGACGTCTGCGCTTTCGTGCCGGCTGCCGAACCAGCCCATATTGTGGCTCTCATGGCAGCCGAGGCATACTTCGTTTTGTTGCGTGACCGGCACCTCACTGTCTTCCGAAAATGTAATTTTTGGATGAACTTCGGATTTTTTCTTGGCCTTCGCGTGTTCGTTGGAGGGTCCGTGACACGCTTCGCACTGCATGTTCGAGAACGGCGCGTCCTGATCGACCTGCGAACCGTGCTTGGTTTTGAAAATGGGCATGACGCCCCACTTCGCCGCTTTGTGGCACATCAGGCAGGTGTCGGCTCCTTTGGAGCTGTATTCCTCAGCGGCGAGATAAGCCGGCAGGGCGGCCAGGAAGGCCATTATCAGGACAAGGGTTGGCAAAGTAGTCAGGCGTATCTTCATTATTATTCCCACATCAGAACCTTACGGAATAGTTTAAACGTATTTCCGGAGAAAAGAGTAGCCGCTTGGGACTAATTACTACGTGACATAGAGCAATTTCTGCGGAAATTAAGAGGCCCGGGCAGAAACTGCCCGGGCCAGATGTAAAACTCCTGTCTCAGTCCAGTTTCAAACCGGGGGCCGCGCGTTCACCTTCGATGCGGTCACCGCCGTTGAACGGGTCGTCGGTCCAGCCGAGTTCATCCCACTCAATGTAATCGGTGGTGTGGCAGTCGATGCAACCGTCCGGTATCGGACCGTAACCCAGCGCCTGTTCCTTCGGCGCGACTTCGTGGTTGACCGATAACAGCGCTTCGGTGGCTACAAAACCGTACGCGCCGCTGTAGGGCCGGCCAGTGTAGGCCGCGCCGTCAGCCAGGGCGAGGTTCCAGTCGAACTTGCCCCAGTAGGGGTTGGGTCCGCCGGCCTTTCCGAACAGGTGGGGCACCAGGATGGTTTTGTTTCCGGTATCCACCGGCTGGTTGCCGACCATCAGCTTAAACGGGTAAATCATGGCGTCTGGGTCGCTGTAGCTGCCTTGTGGGACGGCCAGCTGAACCGGTTCTGTGTCGTACGAATCGTTCGCGCCAATCACCTTGCGGGCCCACTTGCCGTTTGCATAGCGCAGCACCGGCCTGACGTTGTTGGACCAGACAAACGTGCCTTTCTTTTTGTCATAGGTAGGTCGGCCGGTTGCCGGGTCGACCGGCACCGGGCTTATGTTCTGGCCGGCATCGGACCAGTACCATTCGGTCTTGGTTGAGATCTTGCGGGCGATCGCCGGGATATGGCAGACCTGGCAAGCCAGTTTGTCATGCCAGCCTTCTGAAATCATATCCTCAGCGCCGGTGCCGGCGTGAATGTTCTTTGCGCTGCCGTGGCAGTCGCCGCACTGTTTCATTTCACCTTCGTATACAGAATGCAGCGACATTCCGGCATTGCCGTGATTGTAGTCACCGGTCTTGGGATCGTGGTTTGCGCCGTGGCAGGCAACGCAGGCCAGGTCGCCGCCGTCGGTGCCCATGTGGACATCGTATTCGCGCGTTGTGGCGATCAGGTCGGTAGAGATGTCGCCGTGCTTGACGTTGTCGCCGCCGCCGGCTTTGGCGTGACAGCCGATGCAGGCCTTGCGGGTGGGTTCGCCGCCCAGCGCGATGCTGCGGGCCACGACATTGAGGTCAAGCGCGGGTGGGGGCGCGCCGGCCGTTTTTGGTTCCTTGGAATAGGTGCCGGACTGATCATGACAGGCCAGGCAGTCGACGTTGGCCGGATTTTCAAAGTCAAAAGACTTGTCTTTGTATCCAATGCCCGCGTGGCACTGCGTGCAGCGGCCTTCATTGCTGGGGATCGCGATGCAGAAATTGTTCAGCAAGTCATTCTTGCCGTGGGCCTCGCCTTCGAGTCCGACGATCCGGTCGGATTCGCCTTCCCATTTGAAATGGCCCATTTCGAGGGCCGCGAGAGCTTCCTTCTCGTGGCACATCATGCAGGATTCGGTGCCTTCGTACAAAACGACGCTGAAATAGAGCTCATGGACATTTACATCATTAATCGATGCGTATTCCATGAAGTCTTCGGGCGTGCTCAATGCGGATTTCTCAAGCCCGATGGGAGCTGCTTTGACATCAGCCTGGCCGGCCATGGGCAGCACCAGCAAGCCTGATATGAGCAAAGCAGCGATGGTTAACGCCGCACGTGAACGCAATACGGCCGAGAGTCTGGCTTTCATTTCTTTCTCCTCGTAGTTACGACGTAGAAAACGGTTTCTTCAGCTTCCGCTCGGGAGGAGGCGCAAAATCGTTTTTTGTCGCTCGTTTCGGCCTCACCAGAACGGGTGCAGGCCTAGGGTATTGGGAGAAAACTTAACCGAACCTTAAATGCAATTTAAGCTTAGGTTAAGGTTCGCAGGCATAGAGTCGAGTCGTAATTAGTGGTCTCCTCGTAAGCAGTTAACGGCCACTGTCGGTAGCTGTCTACGATCCGGCGCTACACCTTGTGTGTAGCGCCTTTTTACTGTTCCACGTAGAAACTCACGGCGTGTAAACTGCCCCGCTGCAAGCAGTTTTGCTGCGTGGGCCAGTCAGCAAATTAGTCTGGAATATTAAACTTTATTGATATAAGTCAAATGCGGCGGGGGACTGGTGACCGTCCAACTCGGGGCCGCAACAAGATTCGCGAGCGATATTCAACCGGCGCACGGTAGTATGATCGAACCATCAACAAGGCCTTTACCGGAAAGTTATGGCGCAGACACGTGAACTGATCAAGACACTCAAGATGGCCCTGAAAGCTCAGGGTAAAACCTATTCAGACGTTGCCGACGCGCTTGGGCTGACCGAGGCCAGCGTCAAACGCCTTTTTTCGCAACAGAGTTTTTCATTGCATCGCCTGGACCAGGTTTGCCAGTTGTTGGAAATTGAAATCGCGGATCTCGTGCAAATGATGAACGAGCAGCAACAGCATATTCAGCAACTTACCGTTGAGCAGGAAGCCGAGATTACCAAAGACGTCATGCTCACGTTGATCGCGGTGTGTGTGCTCAACCGGTGGACCATGGAGGACATCCTTTCCTTCTACCGCTTGAGCGAAACTGAATGTATCCGCTACCTGGCCCGGCTCGACCGTCTGAGAATCATCGAACTGTTGCCGAAAAACCGGATCAGGCTGAGAGTGGCGCCCAACTTCAGCTGGCGGGAGAATGGGCCGATCCAGCTGTTTTTCCAGCAGAAGATCAGCCAGGAGTTTTTCAACACCCGGTTCAGCGGCGACGACGAGTGCCTGGTCGTTCTGAACGGGATGTTGTCACCGCAGAGTAATGCCGAGTTCCAGCGCAAACTCCGGCGCCTGGCGAGGGAATTCGATCTGTTGAACAACGATGACGCCGCCCTGAACCTGGAGCAGCGCCAGGGAACCACGCTGGTGCTGGCCATGAGGGGTTGGCAGTACGGTCTGTTCCGGCCCTTTCTCAAGTCAGAATAAGCCAACGAACAGCAATAAGTATCATATATTAATACCTTTCTTTTTACATATGGCAACCATTATGAATTAGGTTGCTATATATAATCCTTTGCTCTCACCATGGTGGTGTCATTCAGGCACTTCCCCACAGGTTGTGCCGCCTTAACCAACCGTAAGGAGCACATCATGAAATCCCTCAGATTTGTCTATTTGGTACTGCTGACGATAGGTTTTTGGCTTTCAGGAAGCCCGGTCTCTCATGCCGCCGGACTGCTGATTCCCACCGATTCCGGTCTGCAGCCGCTCACTATCCAGGAACACCATGTGACCGTTGTGATTGAGGACGGTTACGCCATCACCCGCGTCGAACAGGTGTTCGGCAATCCCAACGACAGTAAACTCGAGGCAATCTACTCCTTTCCGATCCCGGAAAAGGCAGCCGTAGGTGAGTTCAGCTACTGGATCGACGGCCAGCCGGTGACCGGAGAGGTGCTCGCCAAAGAACAGGCGCGCGAGATCCACGAGACCGAGAAACAGGCCGGTCGGGAAACCGCTTTGGCTGAACAGGACAGTTACCGGACTTTTGATATCGCCGTTTACCCGGTGCTCCCCGCGCAGGATGTGCGCATCCAGCTGACCTATATCCAGCCGGCACACGTGGACTCCTCCGTTGGTCGCTACGTCTATCCGCTGGAAGAAGGCGGGGTGGATGAGCAGAGGCTTGCTTTCTGGACCTACCAGGAAGCCGTGGAAGAACGTTTCAGCTTCAATCTGACTTTCCGCTCCTCCTGGCCGATTGATGATTTCAGGTTACCGCAGCATCCGCAGGCGTTGATACAACAGTTGTCGGAACAAGAGTGGACGGTATCGATGGCCAGCGACGCCGTGATGGCCGAGGAGGGCGTGGTCGATGGGTCGGCGCCGGCCGCCGTGCACCGGCTAGACCAGGATATTGTCGTTTACTGGCGGCAGGCGCAAGGATTGCCGGGTTCGGTTGACATGGTCGCTTACCGGGAACAGCCCGCCGGCCGCGGCACCTTCATGCTGACGCTCACGCCGGGCGGTGACCTTGCGCCCATCACCGAAGGCCGCGACTGGGTTTTCGTCCTCGACCTGTCCGGCTCGATGGAAGGCAAGTACCGGAGCCTGGTCGAAGGCGTAAACAAGGGCCTCTCCAGCCTGAACCCCGAGGACCGGTTCCGGATCATCCTGTTCAACAACCGCGCGCGGGAGATCACCTCCGGATTTGCGCCGGCGACACCGGAAAATGTGAAGCGGTTCATCCGTGAGCTGGAAAACACTGATCCGGACAACGGCACCAACCTATATGCCGGGCTCAGCCTAGGGATGAATTCGCTGGATGCCGACCGCAGCAGCGCACTGGTTCTGGTGACCGATGGCGTGGCCAACGTCGGCTTCACCGAAAAGAAAGATTTCCTGGAGCTGCTTAAAGGCCAGGATGCCAGGCTGTTCACTTTCGTGATGGGCAACAGCGCCAACCGCCCGCTGCTGGAGAGCATGGCGAAGGTTTCCAACGGATTCGCGATGAATGTCTCCAACAGTGACGACATCGCGGGCAAGTTGCTCGAGGCCACGTCCCGGCTGACGCACGAGGCGATGCACGATATCGATATCCGGTTCGCGGGCGTCAAGGTGGCTGATCTCAGCCCCGAACACATCGGCAGCCTCTACCGCGGCCAGCAATTGATCGTGTTCGGCCACTACTGGGGCGACGGCGAGGCCCGCGTGATTGTCGACACACGGGTATCGGGCGAGGACAGGAGTTACGCCACCACCTTCAATTTCCCGGAAACCGCAGTCCTGCACCCCGAAATCGAACGGCTGTGGGCCTTTGCGAAGATCGAGGATCTGCAGAGCCGGCTGGACTACTTTGGCGAGGGCGCCGATCTCGAACAGGCGATTACCGACCTGGCAGTGGAAAACGGTCTCGTCACCGATTACACGTCGATGATCGTTCTGAGCGAGGAGCGCTTTGATGACCTCGGAATCAAACGCCTCAACAAGGCACGCGTGGAGAGGGAACTGCTGGCCAGGCAGGAGCGTGCATTGCAGGGCGTCCGGGACAACCGGGTGGATCAAAACCAGCCGATGTATTCGAACAACAGGGCGAGCCACAGTAATGGCGGGGGTGCGTTCGGCCCCTGGATGCTGCTGTTGCTGCTGCCTCTGCTGGTGCGGCATTTCAGAGCCCGGCCGGACAGCTGCTGAGGTTTTACCGGGCAGCCCTCGGGCTGTCCGGTTTTTCGGAGCGATCAGATGGCAACATTCAGATTTCCATTCATTACATTCAGCATTCTTGCGGTCATGGCCGGCCTGCACTGGCTGGCGGCTGACCCGACGCTGTTTTACTTCAGTGCCGACAGGATTGCCGCCGGAGAGGTCTGGCGTCTCCTGACCGGCCATTTCGCGCATGCGGACCGGGCCCACCTCCTCTGGAACGGGCTCGGCCTCGCCGTGCTGGGACTCTTGATTGAAGCACATTCAGGACGCCTGTTGCTGGCGACACTTGGAACAGGAATAGCCGCGGTCAGCATTTTGTTGCTGTCGCCGTATTCCCGGCTGGATTATTACTGCGGCCTGTCCGGCGTGCTGAACACGCTGCTGCTGGTCGCACTCTGGCTGGAATGGCGCCGAACCCGGTCCGGGTTAGTCATTGCGATCGCCTGCGGCGCGGTTGCCAAAGCCGTGATCGAGGCGTCGCTGGGCGCTTCGGTCGTCACGCACATCAGCTGGCCGCCTTATGCCTGGTCACACGTGGCGGGGCTGGTTGGCGGTTTGTTGCTCATTCTGATCCGGAGCCCAGCAGTATTCGCTCCAATTCTTGTGCGGACTTCCAGTCACGGCCGCAAACATAGCGCGGCAGAAACCAGACGTTGTCACTTTTGGACACATGCTTCGGCTCGATCGAGAATGCTGCCCTGAATTGATGACGGGACTGTTGTTTCGGCATGTATTGCTTGATCATGTAGGCGCTTGCCTGGCCCCAGGGGTATGCAAAGTGTTCCGGCCGCCTGCCCGTCACCTGCTCGATATATACGGCTGCGTTCTCCACCTGGGACGTGCAGTCTTCCAGAGAGTCAATCACGTGGAAATTTCCCCTGATGTTGTTTTTTTGGGCCGCCTGTTCGAGGGTCGGGTGGTTGTGATCCCAACTGTGGCAGTCGATGCTCATCAAGCCAGAACTTTGAGCCGCCTCCCACCAGTCATCGCCCCACCATCCCAGGCCAATGAGATTCTTCCGGTCGAGTTCCTCCCGTGCATCCGGGGAGGCAATGACAAAGCTGGTCACGTGAAGCGATGGCTGACTGCGATCAGGCAGACTGTCCTTGAATTGCTCCACCAGGCGAAACATTCCGGTCTGCTCGCCGCAGCCAGGGTGGGTCACGTTGTGGTAGTCGAGCCAGGAGCCGTCATCCAGGGTCAACGCGACGGCGCCTTCCACATCAGAATCAGGAACCCGGCCCCGGTGCCAGTCAACCACAGCCCCCAGCGGAATGATTCTCAGCCCCAGGCGGTCAATGGCGCGCAAGTCGGTCTCGAAGGCGATATGGTCATTTCCTTCATAAGTGTTCTGGTGCACGTTGTTGCTGTGGTACGTCAGCACCGGAACCGAGAGTCTGGGGCGGCGGAAAAAAACCAATTCAGAACGGTCCCAGTTCGTGAATCCTGTCGGTCATCTGCTCTTTGCGCCCGTCAGGCATGGGCTTGTGGAAGTTGGCGATCAGGTGTTTGTACTGCGTAGGCTGAAAACCTGCTTTCATCGACACTTCCCAGGCTCGATCGTCGCCGCAGGTGGCAAAAAACGCTTCGCAGTCGTCCTTGAAGTACTCGAACCCATATCTCAGGATGTGAAAGAAAAGACCCTCCGATTCCTGTATGGCACGGGACAAAGGTTTCGGGACGTGCCGAAACCCGGTCCCGTTGGTCACCGACCCCCCGTTCAGCATCACGTCCTCATGCATCCAGAACAACGTGAAGCACAACGGAACGAAGTGGTCCCAGTTCTTGCGGTAAAAGCAAACCAGGGGCTGGCCAAAGTCCGGACAGGCATGGTCATAGGCCTTCCGGAACATATCGTCTATGAAGAAAGGGGCGTTCGCCACCGGGGTGATCAGAATGTCTTCATAGGGGGACGGAAGAATAGCCATGCTCAAAGTCTCTCAACGGGTGCATAAATCAGAATTCACTTGCCCATTATTGGCGAAGTGTCGTCATCGGTAAATGGTCCCGGGTTTTTCGGAGATGGCAGAAAAAGGGTCAGAGACCTTTTTTGTAATCAATTTGCTGGAAGTAACAGCGCTGATTTCGTGCCTTTTTAACCCGGAATCCTTACCCGGCTCAACGGGCCAGCAGGCGATCGAGTTGGTTGGCGAACGCCATCCGGTCGGCCTGGCTTAATGCCGGCGGGCCGCCCGTGTCGATGCCGCTGCCACGCAGGGTATCCATGAAATCCCGCATGTTGAGGCGCTGGCGGATATTTTCCCGGGTGTAGAGTTCACCCCGCGGATTCAAAGCCAGGCAGCCCTTTTCGATCACTTCGGCAGCCAGCGGGATATCGGCTGTTATAACCAGGTCTCCCGTCCGGGCGTGCTGCGCAATGTAGGTGTCGGCCACATCAAAGCCTGCTGCCACCTGGATGGAGCGGATGTGTTTCGATCGCGGCACCTGGACGAGCTGGTTGGCGACCAGCGTGACTTGAACTTTCACCCGGTCGGCCGCCCGGAACAGGATCTCCTTGATCACGTTCGGGCAGGCGTCCGCATCGACCCAGATTTGCATGCCGCCCATTGTCCGTGTCCCGCTGACAATGATCAAACCCGGGAATCGGAAAGACCCGGTGGCATCTGACAGGGTCACGACAGTTGCCACGCTGGCACGAGCTCCCGAATGTGCCAAAACGCGCATGCAAATTCCGGCGGTGGCTGTGTGGCTTAGGGTATCGCGTTGGTTGAAACCGGGGTAAAGATAAAAAAGGGGCCAGCGTGAGATTTGAAAGCAAACTCGTGCTGACCCCGGCTGGAATTGTTATTGAACCCAAGACAGAGTTTTACTCACGGACAAAGTGTTCCGAAAAGGTGATCACCGTCCGTATAAGCACAGCCAAACGACGGGTCCGCTACACTGGCCGGATCAGAAAAGTCATCGCCCCCCGGCTTGATTCCGAATTCACGCCAAAGCATCAGTTCAATGAAAGCGGTTGAGAGCTCCTCGGGGGTGAAGTCGCAGTGATTGACGCCACGGATGGCCCGCTGCACCAGCAGATCACTCTTGCCGTGCGCCGCAACGCGCGCTTGGTACTCCACTTCGTTGTTGACCGGCACAAAAAGGTCGCCGAGATTGTGCAGGGTCAGTACAGGAACATCGATGTCGCCGCTGATTACCGGCACTTGGGCAAGCCCGTTGGGATGGCGGCCCTGCGGGTCCATCGCAACGCGGACAACATTTTCATTCAAAGCCAACTCGGCGGCGCTCAATCCGGGATCCGCATCGAATTGATAAACCGTATCGACGTTGTCAACGCCAACGCCGGGCGAACGCGGCAGCGTGCCGTCGCCAATGGCCAGGTCGAAAAGGAAATTACCCGGGCCGGATGCGAAATTCGGAAAAGTGTTCCAGAAGAACCACGCTTCTTCAAAATTGGGCCGGAATCCGCCGGAACGCAGGGCGGTCAAGGCCTTCAAATCAGCGCCGTCAGCGTTAAGGAAAACGGGCCATCCCCCCGGAAACGCTTCGAGGTTGGTTTTTATTGCGGGCACGGTGCCAAAAAGGTATGGGACGGTATCGACTGGATACTGGGACGCCCCGACGCCAATCTGCTGCGCCGCCACGTTGAAATCGAGAAAGTAATCGAATAGCGCATAGTCACCCAAGACACCACAGATGGGCATCGCGGCATCATAAGTGTTTCCGTACTGTTCGATGGAAACCGCCGTGATGTGGCCGCCCATGGAAGCCCCGGTCATGTAGACCAGTTCAGGCTCTCCGACCATGTCGCTGAACAGCCCGACCAGGGCGTGGGTGGTCTGTACTCCAGAGGTGATGTCGTAGTCATTGCGGTTGTAGCTGGATGCCGCCCATGCGTACCCCATAGCAATCAGCAGAGGGCGCAGCGGGTGATCGTCGACCGTCAATTCCAGTCCGGCTCCCCGGAAACCGTGCGCCCACATGACCAGCTTTCCATTCCACTCATCCGGAACCTCGATGCGGTAACCGGCGCGGGTGTGAACACCCCAGTAAGCAGTCGCACCAGGCAGTGCATCAAAGGGAAGTTTACTTTCGTCGACGAAATACTTCGGTGGCTTGCCGCCACCGGCCCCGGCAAACACTGTCTGTGTTGTGCCGAGAAAAATAAAAGTGGCTATCAAGGCCAGAAAAATAGAACGCATCTTGATGTCTCCTGCTTGGGTTTTTTGTGAACAACAATATACAAAATAGCAGATTCACCGAATTTTTCCTGTAGGCGGGCTTCTACCTTGCTTCGGTCCATCTGCGCTGGAGGAATAAGTAAAGGTTCTATCGAACCCAAAAACCGTTCTGGTTAGCCCCAGAGCGCGCCGACAGCGGATGCCGCAAACCCAACACCAGCCCGCCGATCAGCCCGAATCGTTGTTTCTGTTTTGACCTTGCTGATCCCCCTTCCCGTCAGCAAGCGCCTGCCGCCTGCCCCGGCAACGACGCGAACAGTACTTCACGTCGTCCCAGCAATCCGCCCACTTCTTCCGCCAGGAAAATGGCCGCAGGCATACCGGACAGGTCTTGCTGGGCAGGTGGGGTTTCTGATGCATGGGCAATAAACTTGACTACTGTCTATGCGGAATATCTTAACATTTCAAAAACGTGTCATTCTCCCCTGGTTTTACACGATTGACCTTTCCCCGCATTTGATCCCAAAGACACGCTGGGCTAATCGTTTTTTCTCAGTTTTCTACACGCCGAAAAACCCACAACGCGATGAGAAAAGCCCCTGGTGTCCGCTCCGAGTTAGTCCTTTCTGCCTTTCTTCCCCATTCGTTGGCGTACTTTCGTTGAGTGCCAGGCGGCCGGAACGATTACGAGCACGGCGATTGCGCCCAGGATCCACAGGTAGCTCTGCCCCACGGCTGTTAGATTGGCAATCTCGAACGCTTTTTCGTTGTTTGCCTGCTCGGCAATGGACACGGCGCCGATCGCGCCTTCTTTTGCGATGGAAATTCCCTGGCTGAACGCGCTCTCCCAACCCAGCGCCGACAGTGACGCGTAGGCTTTGTAAGCAATCGCGGCGGCGCCGAAACCGATGACGCCAATCGCTACGGTGCCGACACCAAACAAACCAAAACCGACGACGCCGATGCTGATCAGACCAAACGACACGATGCCGACACTGATCGGCGCGACCGCGATTCCGCCCCAGGCAAACAGCAGTCCGAAGGCCTTCTCACCGCCGCCCGCCACCCAGGCAACGATGGGCGCTTCATTCTGCTCCGGCATGCCAAACCGAAAGTGGAAAAGCGGTACGCCCGCAAGGCGAGTCCGGCTGCGGTACTCACGCGCCCTGGAATCCACCCGATCGACCTCGTCCCGGAAAGCTTCTGGATGCAACTCGCGTTGCTGTGCTCTTAACGCGCTCAGGCCTGCCAGGATACGAATCGTGGCAATCGTGTAACTCACGGCGAAGCCGATCACCATCAATTGCGAAGCGATCGCAATCTGCCCGGCGTACTCGCTGTATCCCAGCGCCAATTGCCTGCAGGCAAACAGGATCGCAACGAAGGCCAAGGGGTAGAGAAAGAGGATCGCCACGGTCCTGAACACGGCGTTTCGCTCTTGTTGGGTGCGGGACTGATCCAGGCTTGCCCTCAGTCCAAAGAAGGTGCTGATGACACCGGAGAATGTCGCCACGACAGTCAAAACGTTGGCCCATTTCAACCAGGATCCGGCTTTCACCGCCGCCGTGCCCAGTGAAGCGGCCTTCGCAGGCGGTGGAATGGAAAAAATCACCGCGAGTACACTCGTCGTGAACGCCGCTCCCGGTTTGCTCTTCTTCAGCGTGCTTTCGACGAATCTCGTCATCTCCGCCTGCAGCAGCTTGCGGCCACGAGACAGTCGTTGCTTGACGGCTTCCTCCGAAAGATCGAGGTCGTCAGCGACCTGCTTGGTGGATCGGTCCTCGCGGTAAAACAGAATCAGGGGCTCGCGGTACGTATCGGGTACGTTTTCAATGGCCCGCCACAGCAGGGCCTGTTCTTCATTGCGAATGACGGCGTCCTCCGTTTTCAGTTCTTTTGATTCCTGCACGCGGCTCTCGTCCAGTTCATCGGCGCCCTTGACCGGCTGATTCGCCTCCTTGCGCCGAAAGTGACTGACCTTGAAGCGCAGGATGCCGCATAACCAGGCCTTCAGCTTCGCGGGCTCTTTTAAGGTATCGAGTTTCTTCCAGCCCTCGACAAAGGCCTCCTGGGCGATGTCTTCGCTGAAGCTAAGGTCTCCGACCGAAGAATAGGCCAGCGAACACAGCAGGCTCTGGTAGCGCGAAACGATGACACCGTATGCATTACGGTCGCCGCCGAGCGACGCGATCACAAGATCGCTGTCACTCGAATCGAGGCCTTTGGTTCGTCTTCTGAATATGCTCATAGCCTGTTCTCGTGGGGCCAATACCTCTAAGTGCCCTGCTGTCCCGAAAAGGTGACAAATTTATTGCTGCCCGATCGCCATTTTTTTATTTCGGTGGCGAAACCGCCTGAATTTCATTTTTTTTTGTCACCTTTCCGCTGCTCCGCGGCACTTACTTTCCGAACGCCGCTTCAAAGCGCCCGTCCAACGGGCTCGGGAGCGATCAAAAACCCTTTAACTCGGAGATCACATGATGAAATCGTTGAAAAGTATAGCTTGCTCTCTCGCACCCGGCCTGGTCCTCGTCGCGCTTTTGGCTGCCCCTGGTCACGGCGCCGCTGACACACTGAGTCGAGTCGTGGACGACTTCAGCAACGCTGAGGTCAACAGCATGGGCGTCGCGCGGCAGTTTCTGAGCGACTCGATGGCCGGCGGCGGCACAACGATGTCACCCAAAGTCGCGGACGGCATATTGACAGTGTCCGGCGAAATCGCTCCACCGCGCGGTCAGCCGGGCTGGGCCAGCTCCGTCCTGATTCTCGATTCGCAGGGCCTGCCGCAAGACGCCAGCGCATTCGAAGGCATACGGCTGCTCGTCAAGATCAACAAGGGCATGATTTCGGTCTCGGCCAACAGCACGGAGGTGACGAACTTCGACTACCACGCGGCTCCTATCCTGGTGAAGTCAGACGGCCAGTTTCACGAGGTGGAGATTCCCTTCGATACTATGAAACGGGCCTGGTCGGAGCAGACGTCGCTGAACACCAGGACGATCGCAAGCCTGAGCATTGTCGCCTTCGACGTGCAGAACGGTTCCTACGATTTTGAGCTCGAAGAAGTCGGGTTCTACTAGGCCATGAACATGACAACACAGCTCAACAGGCTGGACTACCTGGATGCCGTGAGGGCGTTCGCCCTCATCCTCGGTATCGTGTTCCACGCGAGCTTGTCGTTCATGCCGATCTACATCGGCTGGGCGGTGATGGACGTTTCCACAGGTTCTGCCGTGTCCGTATTCATGCTCGTCAGCCACTCATTTCGCATGGCGTTGTTCTTTCTCGTTGCGGGCTTTTTCAGCCACATGGCGTTTCACAGCAAGGGCGCGCCTGCCTTCCTGAAGTCGCGGCTCGTCCGGATTGCTGTCCCATTTGTCGTCGGCTGGTTTATCCTGCGGCCGCTGCTTGTATCCGGATGGATCATGGGCGCAGAGAGCATGCGGGGCGAAGCGAACGTGCCGTCGGCCTTGCTGGCTGGCTTCGCGTCACTGGGCCAACTTCCGAGCGGCCTGTTCGTTGGCTCACACCTGTGGTTTCTCTATTACCTGATGCTCGTCACGGCGGGCATCCTCGTCCTGCGTTGGCTCGTCAGCCTGCACACCCCACTGCAGTCCGCCCTGTCCCGTGCAGCGGATACGGCAGTCGCATGGATTTCCAGCTCCAGGATGGCTATCCCGGTGATAGCGATCCCGACGTCCGCCTGCCTGTGGTTTATGCCGCATTGGGGTCTGGATACGCCGGATAAGTCCCTCGTCCCGAATATCCCCGTGTTGCTGATCTACACCGCTTTCTTCCTGTTTGGCTGGTTGCTGCATCGTGAGAAAGGGTTGATCGAGCAGTTTGCGCGTCTGACATGGAGCAGGTTTGCATTGTGTGTGATCGCCGTGGCCGCGGCGATAGTTCTTGCCGGGTTCCAGTCGAATCCCGGGCATCCCCAATACCCCATGCTGAAGGCCGGCTTCGCGCTGAGCTACGCCGTTATGATGTGGTCGCTGATCTCGCTCACGATCGGGCTCTTCAAGCGATTTTTAGATCGGCCGAGCGCGATAGTGCGTTATGTTGCGGACTCGTCCTACTGGCTGTACCTGAGTCACCTGCCGATCGTCATCTGGCTGCAGGTTGCCGTTGCCGAGCTGCCCCTCCACTGGTCAATCAAGCTGCCGGCGATCTCGGTGGCAACGATCGCCATCTCGCTCCTGTTGTATGACCTTTTGGTTCGCTCAACCTTCATTGGGGCGACATTGAATGGCAGGCGCAAACCTCGAGTGTTGTTTCTTTTCGGCAAACACGTTGGTGAGGACGCGAAGGCCTCGGTGCAGGCATCGGGCTAGAGTTACGCACGGACAGGAACGACTCTGTCCCTTTACTCTGAACCCAGACTTCCTATCACAACAACGATTAGTTGGATGCGGAACAAAGATCCACATTCAGGGTTCAAAGCCGTTGGCGAAGATGACGCCATCCGGCAGAATACAGCTGCCGGGGCGGGGGGGTATTTGCACGTTGTCAATGAAAAAATTGGAGACGTCTCCGTTGGCTCCAGTCACCTCCGCGTGAAAGGCGATTGTATGTGGTGAGCCATCGGCATAACTGCTGATGTCGATGGTTTCTTGCTGATAGCCGACTTTATTGCATCGGGAATCTGCGCCATCGATAAAAAATTCTGTGACGCCATCGACCTTTACCTCGAACGTATCTTCAGGCACGGAGCACTGCGGCACCTCGAAATTGAATACCAGATTAGCCGCGGTATCCGGAATCGTCACAGTTTGTGACAGCGTGGCCACTTCCGGTTCGGTCGCGCCTCCCAACCAGGCCCAGTAGTCCCCTTCGGCGGGACCAGAGCCCAGCCCGTTGCCGCAGTCCTCGAGATTGCAGATCAGCATGGAAGCAGTGCTGGACGATTGAATCCAGTCATTGTTGGGCGGGCCGGCTTCGAATCCGGGGTCATTGATGTCGGCACCCGGTAACGGATCCGAACAACTCCAGCCGGGCTCCACCTGGCACACATTGGAACAGCCGTCGCCGACAAAATTGTTGCCATCATCACAGGTCTCGCCTGCATCGAGCACGCTGTTGCCACAATCTGACGGCGCCAGTTCAGCTTCGCAATAGTAGAACTCCACCTCGTCAACATACCACCCCGTCTCGCCAAAACAGGCATCAATACCGAAATCGAGTCGCAGTACGACGCTGTCTCCAGGCTGGGCCAGGCCGAGCAGGTTGATGTGGGACTGACCCCAAGCGGGTGCAGCGCCGTCAGGATCGGGGCCGGTAAAAGCCGGCTCTCCTTCGAGGGGATTGCTGTTCAGGTCCAATAATTCTTTTAGTACGGCCGTGTATGGCCGAACCTCGATGGCAGACGCTTCAATTCGAAAAAATTGTCCTCCGTTTACGCTCATTTTCAGGTTGCCACCATCCCAGAGGTGTTCTACATCGAACCAGTGATCAATGGAGACTCGCGGTACCGGAATCCCAGGCGGGATGGTAATGGACGGGCTGTCCAGCGTGAGGGCGCCACTCTGGTCATTCCCCTCGCAATCGTCATTAAGGATATTTTGCACGAAAGCAGCAGCCCCCGGCCGCTGTTCCGGCAAGCCGCTGGCAGTGGCCCAGTCCGGCGTGGCGAAGGTTCCCGAGTTAGCGATATCGTGTGTGCCCGGCGTCCACCCATCCAGCCCGGATTCCCAGTCGGTGACGGCAAAGCTTTGCAAGGCGCCGTAGCCGGCACAGCGGGCGGGAGAAGCGGCCTGAAGCTGAGGTTGCTCCGTCGCCATAAGGACAAACAATACAGCTATCAACCTGCCTGGAATCCCTTTCATTTTTGACTTCCTTATCAGATAGTTGCCGATCTTACATGATCATCATCCGATATATCAGGATTCCATTGCAAGTTTGAAAACAGTCCGCGGCCAGGCGGCCGCGGACTGTTCACAGATCCCCCCCCTAATCTGTTGGATCTGTAGGATCGTCCTGTGGGGCTTTCGGATTGGCCGGTTCCGCTGGTAAGCCATTGTCCAGGTCGTCCCCGGCATTGTTGAACAGGTCGGCCACTCCACCAATCAGCTTGATGGACTGGACCACCTGGTTCAGGTGGTTGTAACAGGGGCCGTCACAGGTCTTGAGTGCACCGCCCTGCAAATAAGCCTCGCCGGCCATGACCTGACGAATGTTGTCCCAGCCCAGGTAGTAGAAGTCAAACTCGCTGCCGAATGTCACTTCGTTACACCATGCGGCGGTCAGCTGCCTTGCGGTTTGCGTTCGCGCCTGGCCGATATGGGAACGCTTGGTGCCATCCCGCCAACTGGCGTTGCGGGCGTTCAGCATGCCCTTGGCCATGACTTCGGCCGTGGTGGCTTTGTCATCCAGGTCCTTCAGCAATTTTGGCGTAAGCAGGCTGGATTTATGTTTGCCTTTCGCGGCGGTATTCGTGCTCACGGTTGCGTCTACATCGTTGTCATACGCTTCATCCCGGATCGTCACGTAGCCAAGATCGATTTCACCGGCTGATTCTGCCAGGCAGGCCTCGAGGCCATTGGGGTGGGTGCTCCACCAACCGATAGTGCGCGTGGGCCCGGTACTGATATGGGTCGAGGCGCTGTCGCAATTGTTGGAAGTGTCCGGATCCAGCCGTATGGGATCGGGATAGGCGCAGGCCTGGTTTGTGACTTTTTGCCATGGCAGGTCAAACAGACGAGGATCGATTTCGCCGTAAACCTCAATATAGACGGTGCCGGCCGGCTCAATATCTCCAGGCGCGCAGCTCAGCGAGTGTGCTAAGGCATCATACAGACAACCACTGTCGTTGCTGTCGTAGATGAAGCCAAACGGCAGATCATCTTCCACAATCACGCCGGTCGCCGGACTCGGCCCGTTGTTGTGCACAGAAAGGGTGTAAGTCGTATCGTAGTTGCCGCCCGCGTTCTGCTCGGTGCAAAAATCTTTCCAGTCGCTCAACTCGCAGAACACGATGTGGGCCGGATCAACCGATTTGTTGACATCCAGGTCTGCGGACAGCACGATGACCGTGGCTGATCCGATTTCCGGACCCAATTCGGTGCCAGTCAGCGGCTCGGTTGCCGTCGCCTGCGCAACATTGGTTACATCCTGTGTAGGCTGGAAAGGCCCAAACTTGTGCGTGCTGATGGTTCCGGGTCCACTCACCGCCAGATCGCCAGCGTCATAATCGGTCAGCCCAATGGTCTCATCGTCAATACGCACGTCCACAAGCTCGACGTCACCGGTATTAGCTACGGTCAGGCAATACCAAACATCATCGCCATTGATGATTTCTACCAAGGCGGCATCGTCGCCATTGCCACACACATTGTCGGTGCTGACCCGCTTGATCAGTTGCAAGCCGGGATCGATGACGTTGACAGCCGCCGCGCCGGAACAGGTGATGTCGTTGAATCCGCCCTCGGAACCGGTCAGCACCAGGGTTTCGGCGACATCGGCGTTGGGGTAGGTCGGACCGACACCGATGTACTGGCGATCGCCACTACTCATATCCGTGCCGGTGTTGCTAAAAGTGGTTCCGTCGATGGTCACCAGGATATCCTGCAGGTCCAGCACCGCATCGACCTCCCAGTAAACATCAGCACACCAATTCGCGGCAGTGCCTGAATCCTTGATGATGTAGGCAGTGGGCGCGCCGTTGTCAGCACAGTTGCCGGTGCCCGCGTAGACCGATGCCGTGAGGTCACAGTCAGAAGCGATTTCAACCTTGACTTCGGCATTGTCGGAATCCGTATAAGTCTGGCGATCGGTTGCGCCGATGCCCGTGGCCGTTGCCGTATTCAGCAGCGTTGTATTGAGCACCACGTTAATGGCGATTTCGAGTTCGCCCGACAGCCATCCGCCAATGGGAATGTCCAGAACCAGCGGGTTGTTTCCGTCACCACCGAGTTCAACTCCGGTCATGGGGACTTCGGTTTCCGGCTCAAGACCGGAGAAGTCGTCGAATACGATAACGTCCCACGCGTCGTCGGCGCCGGTATTGGTGACCCAGATGCAATATTTCACGGTTTCGCCGGAACGAATGCTGATGGATTCAAAAAAGGCGCTGTCGCGAACGTCGGCCGTGCACTCCGCATCCGCGGCGATCACTTTCTTGATCACCTGGAGTACCGGTGCGCCAAAGAACTCGTTTTCGAAAATACATTCAAAAGTGCCAGCCTCTGCCACGTTCAAAACCGCACTGGCGGTGGGCGTATCGTCAGGGTAAACATAGCTGAATACTTCACCCACTCCCAGCTGTGAGCAGGTGATCGACTTGATGCGCCAGTCACCTTCAGGCAGCTCGGTTTCGGTAATGCTCACAACGCCTTCATCCATCGCGTCAATGGTCTTTGACTGATCACGCTCCAGCGTCCATGAACTGTCGGTATCACCAATAGGAATCAAGATCTGCCCGTCAATATCGGATTCAAAAGTAAACGTGCCATCACGGTTTGATAACTTGGTTACATTGATGAGCGACGGCACGAACACTGCCGCTGCGCTGAGTTGTACGTCCTGTCCACCACTGGCAACCGGCTGGCCCGTTGCCGTGATATTCAGCGACAAATTGGACATGTGATATGGGGAGCCTTTGATGTCGGAGGCGGTTGCGCCGTTACCCCAGTCCATCGGTGATGAAATATGGCCGCCCCATGCCAGTACTGCGTTTGACTGGTCCGGTGTGAATGTTACCGAAATGGCCCGTACGTCCGGACTGGGAGACATAAATGGGCCAACAGAGTCCAGCGTGCCACCGAACAGGGTGAATTCTCTGAGCACCGGAAATTCGATACCGCCCAGTGTCGGATCTGGCGGGATAGCAATGGTCGTCATGGTTCCCGGACAGGGCCCGGCGGCACCGTCACAGGCATCAGCCGAGAGAATGGAATAGTTGTATGTGCCGATGTAATCAAGCGCATGTTTGTCGCTTTTCAGCGCGTCCCAGGAAAAGGAGTAAGTGTACTGTTGCCCGGGCGTCAGGCCGGTCATCTGCGCACGGTAAGGCACATAGTCGCCTTCGGCATAGGCGGCCTTGGAGGCGTTCAGGTTTCCGTTGATCCAGCCATCGTGGCATGAGAGGTGATCGACGGGATCCGAGATGCCGCCATTGGCGCATTGGTTGAGCGACAGGTTTTCGGCAAAGGCAGCAGTTGCTTGTAAAAGAAATAGCGCCAGGATGATGGTGGTCAATCCGGACGGACGGATGTTTCTGACTGATATGGCCATAACACAGAGCCCCCCTGTATGGCAAAGTTGAGCGATCAGCCGGTATGATGCGGCCGATTGCGTTCTTCAGTGGAAACTCCGTGACTTGCGACTGCCCGCACCCATCAGATGAGCGGCTAAAGCAGGGTGATTCCCTTTTCCTGAGTTGTCTTGTTTCCCCTAACCCTTGTAACAACTTAGTAGATTCAGAATACACCAAATATGGGGTTTTGCAACTTATCGGGGATTCAAACGAACAAAGTTTGAAATGAGTCTAGGTAAAACAAGCGCGATATTGCCGGTATTTTCCGGGAGATGAGGGGTGAGATGAGGGGTCAGAGTAAAGGGACAGAGTGAGTGACTCTGTCCC
>JABDLD010000042.1 GCA_013001885.1 Lysobacterales bacterium | reverse complement strand
TGCTGGATGGCTTTGTCGAATTCACGCGTCCCGGCGCCCGTTTTCTGACTTCTTTCAAATCACCGCATCTGTTCCGGCCGGATTACATGGGCGATAGCTGGGTCGGCCGTTCTCACGAATCCGATGTGGCCGGTATTTGCCGTCACAGCTTCAAATGGATTCAGCAAGCATGCGCCGACCGCGGGCTTCGAGTGGAATTGCTGAAGGGTGAAAAAATCCACAAACAGAAATGGATTCTGGTTCGCAGATAACGGCTGATGATCTGTCGCGCTTTCAACTGCCTTTTTGTCCACATCCCCAAAACGGCGGGGCAAAGCGTCGAACAGTTCTTCATGAACCAGCTGCATCTCGATTGGAATGAAGACCGGGAAGCACTGTTGCTGCAGGGCAATGAGGACCGGACCCGCGGAACGGAAAAGCTGGCCCATCTGTCCGCGTCAGAATACGTGGATGACGGCTATATCGGCCGCGAGGATTTTTCCGCGCTGTTCAAATTCAGCTTCGTCCGCAACCCGTGGGAGAGAATCCTGTCTGAATACCGTTACCGTAATTACTTCCAGCACCGCAGTTTTCGGGATTTCGTGCTGAATAAACTGCCGCAGCCGGGCTGGGACGATCAGTATCGCCACGTGATGCCCCAGTACGACATGCTGCATGATCGCCAGGGCAATTTGCTGGTGGATTTCATCGGCCGGTTTGAATCGCTGCAGCAGGATTTCGACCTCATTTGTGAACGCCTGGATATTGCCGACTCCCGCCTGCCGCACCGGAACAGGTCAGACAAGAAGTCACGCGACCTGAAGCGCAAGTTACGGAACGCCCTGTTCAGGAACGGTGAGAACCAATGGCGCGGCATGGAAGATTTCTACGATGATGAGACCCGGAAAGCGGTGGCTGAGTACTACCGAAAAGACATCGAGACCTTCGGGTACGAGTTCTGATTATTCCCGCACGGCCGTGTAGAACATGCTCACCCGTGAGCGCCGCACGGATCCGTCTTGCCGGGCTTCAACCAGCCGTCCCCCGGACAATCTGATGATTTCTTCGACCAGCGACTGGTTCACGTAGTGGATTTCCACTGGCGGTTTTCCGCGCAGCCGCTTCCACAGGCGCCTCAAGGGGCCGCGCTTCAGCGAGTAGATGCGGGCCCCGAAAGAGCCGGGATCATGCCGCGGGCCGCTGGGCAGCTGAAACATGGCGATACCGCCGGGCCGGAGAATGCGAAAAAATTCAGCAATGTAGCGGGTCGAGGTCTCGGGTGGAGTGTGCTGCAGGGCGATATTGCTGTAGACAAAGTCAAAAGCCTCGTCGTCCAGTTGGGCCAGATCGTCAGTGGCATTCACCCGATAGCGGCAGCGGTCGCCGTGGCGGTTGTACCGGTTTGCTGCTTCGATCATCGAGGCGGAAATATCGATACCCACAACTTCCGTGAATGTCTCGCACAGGGCCTGGGTCAGTCGCCCGACGCCACAGCCAAAATCCAGAGCCCGGTCGTTTTCCACCTGCAGGTTCAGCGCGGTCAGCCGGTCCAGGGCTGAACTGATCTCCTTTTGTCCCCGCGCGAAAAATTCATCGGGGTCCCAGCGGTTTTTTCTGGCGTCCTTAAAGCTCAGTACCGCGTAAAGGGGGTCCTTTCTACCCAGCTCATCGTAGGTTTTCTGAACGTGTTTCAGCGCCATGACGGCTGGAGACCAACGCCGGTTATCGGGAGCGGTCCCAGAAAACCGGTGTGAAACTGAATTTCAGCAGCCAGTCCGGGCCGAAAGCATCGGGGTTTTTCAGGTATTTCTGGATTTCTATGGCTGCCTTGAATGGCATATTTCCGAGGCGGGCAGTTTTTGCCACGCCCACTCCGATCGGCAATGCCAGCTTGTTTCCAGGGGCCCCTTCCCAGTCATATTCGACAACCGGATTGGAAATCACTTGCCAGCCATTGCCCAGGCCGTAAGCGAAGAAGAACTTCAGTGAGCTGATGTTGGTGTCGAACTCGTAATCACGATCATCGGGATCAGTGATGTTGGTTAAGTGTGACACCCGCGCCCCAATGATGCCCCAGCCGGTAATTTTTCCGAGAGCGAACTCCGGCCCCAGCAGGATTTGATCCTTTTCGACCGAACCGTCCTGGGAATTGGTTAAAACCAGTTCAAGCCCGTAGGTAGCAATGAAATTGTTGTCACTGGCGCCACCGTAAACCAGCTTGAGTCCGATATCGGCCAGGTGCCCGTGCCCGTTAAAAAACTCGCCGTCGGTTGGTATGGTGTCGGCGAATTGCCGGATACGCCACTGCGTATACTCGGTGCCGTCTGCAAAATAAGTGGGTTCGCCAAAACTCACCGGAATCCTGGCGCTGAGCACCAGGTTTTTGCCGTTACTCAGAGGAAAGGGGATGGATGGCGTGATCACCAGGTCCCATTGTGATTGATCGCTGGCTCCGGGCAGGTCGCCCTGGAAGCTGCGGTATTCCAGGTCATTGGTCGCGTGCCCCAGGCTGGTCGCCGGGTTAAGCAGGTCAAGTGAAATTTCATCAAAGCTCAATGCCATGCCGGGGCTCGGCCGCAGGCAAAGAAGGGCCAGGCATAACGGGGTGAGAAGCTGAAAAAACAGGCGCATGATGGAATACCAGAACATTACCGATTGACAGCACTTATAATACCGCGTTCAAGAAACAGTCGCTCTCATCTTTCGCGAACAAATGAAATCAGCAGCCAGTATCAGGATTTTTCAGCATTTAGCCATTTTCGTGCTGTGGTTTCTGTTCGCATTGACGGTCTCGAGGCTGACGCTCGTTGCTATTTTTTGGGACCGCGTTGCTCCCACCGATGGATTGGGAATTATCCTGCTGCAGGGTGTCCGTTTTGACCTGATCCTCGTAGCGGCCCTGTTTGGGCCGGTATTTTTGTTTAAATGCTGGTTGCAGCCCATCGCTTTTCTGCGCCGCCTGGGAAACTGGATACTGCCGCTTTACACTGGCCTGATCGCTGCGGCCGCGTTTTTCGTGGAGGCTTCGACAGCATCTTTTATCGGCCAGTTTGACAGCCGCCCGAATTACCTGTTCGTTGAGTATCTGAAATATCCCAAAGAGGTGCTGGCTACGGTGTCAGGCACCAAGCTGCCCGAACTGGTCGTTTTTTCATCTGCGGCAGTACTGATTGCCTGGTTTGTGACACGCTGGCTTCGCCGCGATCCCTATTCGGATCTTCGCGTTTCGGTGAAGTTCAGTTTGCTGTTAACGCCGGTGATCATCCTCCTGATGGTGGCCATGATTCGGTCCACACTGGCTCATCGCCCGGTGAATCCGAGCAACGCGGCTTTCTCCCAGGATTCCATGGTCAACCAGCTGCCGCTCAATTCGCCGTATTCCGTACTTTACGCGGTCTATGAACGAAGGAAAGAGGCTTCCAACGAACGAATCCGGTACGGGAAGATGGCCGATGACGAGGTGCTGAAAATTGTGCTGCGTGAAGCAGGCATAACACCCGCGCAGCAACTGGATCCTGCGGACGCGCCGACGCTGCATTTCCAACAGGCCACTGCAAGGCACGACAGGCCGCTGAACCTCGTGATTGTGCTGGAGGAAAGCCTGGGAGCCGAGTTTGTTGGAAGTCTTGGCGGTAAGGACTTGACGCCGAACCTGGACAGCCTGGCGGATCAGGGGATCTGGTTCGAGCGCCTTTATGCGACCGGCATACGCTCAGCGCGGGGTATCGAGGCGATCATTACCGGGTTTACACCGTCGCCGCGCACCAACGTGGTCAAGCGATCGGATACCCAGGACAATTTCTTCACTCTGGCCGCTTTACTCTCAAAAAGCGGTTATCACACCAGCTTCATTTACGGTGGAGAGTCTCATTTCGACAACATGAGACGGTTTTTCCTGAACAATGGTTTCCAGAAAGTTATCGATCAGGGTGATTACGACAATCCGGTATTCAGGGGATCCTGGGGCGTTTCCGACGAAGACCTGTTCCAAATGGCGCACGAAGAATTGAGCGGGAAGGGTGACCGGCCTTTCTTCAGCCTGATCTTTACCACCAGCCATCACGAGCCCTTTGACATTCCCGCCAACCGCGTTACACCGAGTGAATACGGGCCGCGGGAGACTTCCATCAAGTACGCCGACTATGCGCTGGGTGAATTTCTGCGCAGGGCGAGAACTTCCGGCTACTGGAAAAACACCGTATTCCTGGTCATCGCCGATCACAACGCCAAGATTTTTGGCGGCAAACTGGTCCCCGTCGAGCGTTTCAGGATCCCGGCCGCGATTATCGGGCCATCGGTAACGCCGCGCCGCATAACCGGCATCACCAGCCAAATAGATATCGTTCCCACGCTGCTGTCCCTGATCGGGCTTGACAGCAACCATCCAGCCATCGGCCGCGACCTGACGCGGCCCGAGTTCCGCGATGGTTCGGGCCGGGCATTAATGCAGTTCCACGCGAACCAGGCCTACATTGAAGGTAACCGGGTGGTTGTGCTGCAACCGGACCTGGAGCCGCGTGCATTCGAATTGGGTCCGGACAGCCAGATGACCCTGCTGCCCGGCGGAGACCGGGAAATCGAACGCAAAGCGCTTGCTTACGCCCTGTGGGGGCCGTTGATGATTCGTACGAATGCGTACTAGTTCATTAGACGCGCCCGGCGTCGTTCTGTCTGCCGTGGTGCTGTCGGCGATCGGCGCCGTTTTTTACAATGTTCTGCCGCTGTTTTTGGGAACGGTTCAGGATTCTCGCAGCCTGAGCGATGCGGCCGCCGGCACGCTGGCGTCCGCCTTTTTTCTCGGATTTACCCTGGCAGCGGCCTCGGCGTATTTCTGGATTCGCCGCATGAATTGGCGCTCCGTTACCCTGGTTTTTATCCCCATCGCCATGGGTGCCTTGATCGCGGCCAGTTCAATCCGAAGTCTCCCGGCGATGATGCTGGCTGTATTTTTCGCCGGCGCCGCATTTTCAGTTCTCTACGGGATAGGGGTCACTGTGCTGGGTGATACCAGCCAACCGGCGCGCTGGTTTGGATTGAAAATCGCCGCCGAGGCTGGGCTTGGCGCGCTGCTGCTGGCTGTATTCCCCTCTACGGTTGTCACCTGGTGGGGTTTTGAGGGGTTTATGCTGGCGTTGGCGGTGACTGTACTCCTGCTTGCTCCATTGCTGGCCTGGCTGCCGCCGCGCGGAACGAAGTCGAATAGCGGCTTGCCCGCATTGCCAGGGGGAAATGCGGCAGCACCGTGCCGTGCAGCTTTGCGACTCGCGCTGGCTGGAGTGCTCTGTTTTCTTTTCAGCACCACGTTGGTCTGGGCTCAACTCGAGAGGTTGGCGCATGAGGCGGGTTTCGAAGCGGTAATGACAGGAAATGCATTGTCATTGGGCCTGCTGTTCGCCATGGCCGGTTCCCTGCTTGCCGTTGCCCTGTCTGACCGTTTGGGAAGCGCCAGGCCGTTGATTCTGGCCGGTGCAGTGATATTGGGTTCGCTGTTTCTGCTGGCACATGCCGACTCCTTCCCTGTTTATCGGGTTGCTGTGTGTGGATTCACCCTCGCGCTTGGCATGGGGATTCCTTATTTCATCCATGTCGTGGCGGTACTGGACCTGGAGGGGAGGTACGTCATTCTGACCGTGCCTGCGGTTGGGATTGGAGTTTCGCTGGCTCCGGCGATCGGGGGCGTGTTGAGCGGGTCAGGCAGCTTTCTCACTGTGTTGTTCACAGGAGGAGCAGCTACTTTGGCAGCCGTTGCAGCAGCCCTTATTGCTCTGCATCTTGGACGCCCTCCCGCGATCGACAGGAAATGGATGGACGGGAATGCTGGCCAAGCGCATGATCCACGTTTATGATATTTCTGACCCTGTAAGAGCAGTTTCTGATGCCCCTGCGTGTTCCCGAAACTTCCCGGATTCGACCCGCTCTGGATATGCAATCCCGGCGAAAAGAAGAGAGTCTGGTCGTACTGAACTGGCTGAACCGGCTTCACGAATGTTTGCGCGCCGATTTTCCCGGTCTTTACCAGCAGGCACTGGCGGGTTCAAACATCAGTGCGGAAAGATTGCGAGCCGGGGATGGGCTGACCCACGCACAGTTCGACCGGGTTATAGAAATCGTCCGCCGGTCCGTTCCGGATGTTTTTTTTCGTTTCATGTCGGTGCTTGAACTGACCGACCTGGGAGTGCTGGGTTATGCCGTTCTGAGCTGTCCCAACCTCGGCAAGGGCATGGAGTTACTGGCGCGCTATCTTGAGTTAACCTCTGACCGCTTTGTCGAACATCATGAAGTCGTCGATGATTGCCTCGTGATCAGCCCGTCTCCAACCTCGCGGCATATTGGCGAAGACCGAAGCATTGCCGAAGACTGCATTGCCGGCAATTGGCGCAGTATTGTCCTAATGATCAGCCCCAACACTCCAGGCCGGGGTGCTTCCATCCAATTTGCCTTCCCTGAGCCGGATTACCACGACGTTATCGAGCGGTTTTTTGACCCATGCCCGGTTGAATATGCCGCGGAGCGCAGTGCGTTGAGTATCCCCGTCGCCTGGCTTGATTTGCCGCTGCAGGCGGGCAACGGCATCATGTCAGATATGACCGCGTCCGTTTGCGAGCGCGTGCTTGGTACTGAAGCAACCTCCCGCCAGGGTGCCGAAAAAGCGGTCAGACAGCTATTGCTGAGCCGGCCCGGCAGGCGCATGCTCCGGCTTGATGAAGCGGCAGAGAAATTGGCGATGTCGACTGCTCAGCTACGCAAGCGGCTTTACCGTCGCGGGACCAGCTACAAGTCCATTGTGCTCGAGGTCAGAATGAACCTTGCGTTGCAATATTTGCAGTCCACGCATCTATCCGTCCAGGAAATCGCTTACTTGCTCGATTATGCGCAACCTGGCCCCTTCAGCCGCGCATTCAAGAAGTGTTTTGGCGTTCCGCCTGTTGTGGTCAGAAAACAATCCTTGAGGCCGCAGCTTTTGCCAACCAGGGATGCCACTTAACCATGCAAAAACGCGCCCTGGTTGTGCTCGCCGGTTTGTCGCTCCTGGTGGCGGTGCAATGTTTTTACTGTGAAGAAGCCGGGGCGCAGGATCTCGAGCCGAGGCGCTGGTCGCACCTGCCGACCGGACTCAACGTCTTTGGGGTTGGCGCAGCTTCGACCAATGGCGACATTTTCTTCGATCCCGTCCTGCTAGCGGAGGATGTGACTTTCGACTTGTATGGCGTTGGCGCAGTCTATCTGCGAACGTTTGATTTTTTTGGAAAGTCGGGGCGGGTTGATTTCTCACTGCCCTACGCCAGCGGACGCTGGGAAGGGCTGGTTGACGGCGAACCCACGGTGGTGCGGCGCAGGGGATTCGCAGATCCCCGTATCAGGTTTTCCGTGAATTTATACGGCGCCCCTGCGTTGAGCGGTCAGGAGTACCTGCAATACCGTCAGGAACACCCGGTAACGACCACCATCGGGGCCGCCGTAGCCGTATCGCTTCCGTTTGGCGATTACAACGACCGCAAACTGATCAACCTTGGCGGCAACCGGTTTGTCGTGCGCCCGCAGCTGGGTGTATTGCACCAGCGCCACAAGTGGCAGTTTGAACTGACGGGATCGGTATTCCTTTACCAGGACAATGACGAATTCTGGAACGGGAATGAGCTTACGCAGGATCCGTTGTGGTTTCTGCAGGGGCATGTAATCTATTCATTCAAGCCAGGCTGGTGGGCCAGCTTCAGCACCGGCTTTGCGCATGGCGGTCGCTCGACCGTCAACGGCAACCCTAAAACGGACGACCGCAGAACCCGGTATTACGCATTGAGCCTGGGTGTGCCGATCAACGCGCAGCAGGGTTTGAAGTTCACTTACCTGGCCAGCGACACCAACATTTCCATCGGCAGCAGCACGGATACATTTCTGGTTGCCTGGTCGATAAATTGGGGATTATGACAACCATGCCTGTCAAACCACCGTTAACCGCCGATGAACTGCTTGAATTGAGAGACCGGCTCGATGATATCGACAGCGGAATCGTCGACCTGATCGCAGAACGCCAGGCAGTAGTCACCGCAATCGGCGACCACAAGCTCAGAACGGGCGCGCCGCTGCGGCATTACGCGCGCGAACGTGAAGTGATCGACCGCGGCATGGCCCGTGCGGAATCCCTCGGCTTGCCCGGTGCGGTAGCACGTGATGTTCTGGAGACTCTGATCCATCACTCACTGGGCAACCAGGAAACCTACAAACTGGTCCAGTCCGATCACGGGGCAGGGCGGCGGGCGCTGGTGATCGGCGGTCTCGGTCGGATGGGTGAATGGATGTCCCGCTACCTGGACATGGTGGGTTACCACGTCGCGGTGGCTGATCCGGTGGTCAAGGTGACGCCGTTTGAGCGCGCGGAAGAGTGGGAGCAGCACGCGGATGATTACGATCTGATCGTGGTTGCCGTTCCGCTGCGGCCTTCGAATGATATCCTGCTTCGCCTGGCGGAGTTAAAACCGCGCGGGTTGATCTTCGACATCGGCTCACTAAAAAGCCCGATGCGCACCGGGCTTGAGGCCCTCACCGAGGCCGGTTGCCGCGTCTGCTCGGTTCATCCGATGTTCGGGCCCAACGAGATCGGTCTGTCTGGCCGTCACATTCTTTTTGTCGATACCGGCAACCGGGAGGCCCTGTCGGAAGCCCGTGCGCTGTTTGCCCATACGGCGGCGGAATGCGTGGATTTAAGCCTGGAGGAACACGACGAAGTGATGGCCTGGGTACTGGGCCTGTCGCACCTGGTCAACATTGCATTTGCCAGTGCGCTGGCGGAGAGCGGAGAGGCGGTTCCGTTGTTGCGGCAGATATCCAGCAGTACCTTCAATGCCCAGTTGAAAGTGGCGGCGCAGGTCGTGTCGGAAAACCCCCGCCTGTATTATGAAATCCAACAGGGAAACCATATGACCGGAGATGTGGCCGCGCGCTTCCGGCGGGTGTTCGACGAGTTAACCCGTTCCGTGCGTGAGCAGGATGAGGACAGCTGGATACGGGCGATGGAAATCGCCAACAGCAGAATCAGTTCCGGCTCACCCGACTAGCTCTTCGATTTCACCAGGAAGTTGTACACGGTGTTGGCGAATTTGCCGTAAGGCGGCGCCAGGAATTTCATCGAGGTGAAATTGGCCTGGTAGAAAACGGGCCGCATCTTGGAGAACGTCACAAAACCCTCGTGGCCGTGGTAGTGCCCCATGCCGCTGGGGCCGACGCCGCCGAAAGGCATGTCGTGCTGCGCTACGTGAAACAATGCGTCGTTGACCGTCACGCCGCCGGACATAATGCGGTCAATGTACAGCTGGCACAGTTCCTTGTTCCTGGTAAACGGATACAGCGCCAGCGGACGATCCTGGCCGTTGATGTACTTGATGACCTCTTCCGGATTCTTGTAAGTCAACACCATCAGGATCGGGCCGAATGTCTCGCGGTTGCGCACCGTCATGTTGCCGGTGGTGTCCAGCACCAGGTGAACGGGCATCTTGCGTTGCTCCCGGTTACCCGTTTGCTCACCCGACAGATTGACGATGGTGGCTCCTTTCTCACGGGCGTCTTCGAGGGTTTCTTCGAGGCGCTGGAATGAGCGGTCGTCAATGATCGACGTGTAGTCCTTGCTGTTGATATCCGGGATGTGCCGCTTCACCCAGGCGCGTGATTTTTCGATAAACTCTTCGCGCTGGCTCTCGTGCACGAAAACGTAGTCGACGTTGGTGCAGATCTGGCCGGCGTTGAACTGTTTTACGAAGAGAATGCGCTCAACCGCTTTTTCCAGCGAAAATTCAGGGTCGATGATCGCCGGTGATTTGCCGCCCAGTTCCAGCACGACAGGTGTCAGGTTTTTCGCGGCCGACGCCATCACGGCGCGGCCGGTCTGACCCGATCCGGTGAACATCATCAAATCAAAAGGCACCTGGGAAAACTCAATGCCCACGCCGCCGGTTTCCTCGAACCACATCAGCTTCTCTTCTGGAAAATACCGGGGCGAAATTTTAATCAGCAACCGAGACAGCGCTACCGAGTTCTCGGACATTTTCACCATCGCCCGGTTACCGGCGGCAAAAGCTCCGGTTAGCTGCGAAAATGACAGGTTGACCGGAAAATTCCACGGAATGATCAGGCCCACGACACCCAGGGGCTGCGGGATTACGCGATTCCTGGCCCCGGGATACAGGGTGATGTCCACGTGGCGTTTTTGCGGCTTCATCCACTTCTTGAGCTGCTTGATGGTGTCGTTGACCCCGTCGGTAACGGCGATGACCTCGGCAAACAGGCTCTCATGCCGTGAACGGTTGCCGTAGTCCTCGCTGATCGCCTCCACGATGTCATCGAGGTTTTCGCTGAGCATTCGCTTCAATGTCTTCAGATCCTCCCTGCGCTGTTCCAGGCCGGGAACGGGATCTGCGAGATACGACTCTCTCTGTTTCTGAAAAGCGCGGTTCAACGTAGCCGCAATGGCCGCTGAGTCGATCTCGACCGGGTTGGCCGCCGGATTTAACATTTCAACTGCTTCATTCATGATCTTACCCTGTGGATTGATTCTTTTATTCTAGCCGATACCACGTGATTTGGGTCGTATGAAGCCCAGATTCTGATTTATCCGGGTCCATGGCGCATGGCACGATAAAACACTCACAGACATTAGGTTGGTCCGAGCGCTGGCGATTATGAACGTGATTCCTGGTAAACCTCTCTCACCCAAATCGCTTTACAGGCGTTGTGATCCTGCAGACCTTGGTTTCAAATCCACGGCAGAACTTGCCGAACTGAAGCAGATTCCCGGGCAGGAACGCGCGGTCGAAGCCATTCACTTCGCCACCGAGATCGGCATCGATGGACATAATGTCTATGTGCTGGGGCCTCCCGGCTCCGGCCGTCATGCTTTTGTGCGGCAGTTTCTGGACAAAACGGCTGCCGCGCGCGAGGTGCCGGCTGACTGGTGCTATGTGTTCAATTTCGAAAACCCACGGGAGCCCAGGGCGCTGGCGCTTCCACCGGGCAGAAGCCGGGAGCTGCGGGTGGATGTGGAGCACGTCATCCAGGACGCTCAGACCGCCATTCCGGCGGCATTCGAGAGTGAAGACTTCCAGGCACAGCGCGAGGCCATCGGGGAGGAGTTCAAGGAAGTACAGGAAGAAGCCTTCAAGCAGATTGAAGAGGAGGCAAAGAAGCACGAAATTGGTGTCATCCAGACGCCGACCGGCATCGCATTCATTCCTGTACGAAAGGACGAAGCGTTGAGTTCGGAGGACTTCAAAAAGCTTCCCGAAGACGAGCAGAAGCAGTTTCATGAAGAAATTGAAAAACTTACCCTGCGTTTGCAGCAGGTGATGCGAACCATGCCCAAGCGCGCGCGTGAAATGCGCCAGAAAGTCAGGGAGCTCGAGCGCGATGTTGCGGGCCTGGCCGTCAGCGGGCTGGTTGACGAACTGGTTGATAAATACAGCGATATACCGGTCGTCGTTGAACATCTGGAAAAAATGCAGCGCGACATCGTCGACAATGTCGGGTTGTTTCTTCATTCGCCTGAAGGGCAGGGTGCACCGGCACAGCTGCAGCAGGTGATCGAGTCCAGGGAGTCCGCAGCCATGCACCGCTACGGGATAAACGTGTTGGTTGACCGTACCGAACTGAAAGGCGCGCCGGTTGTTTTCGAGGACAAGCCCAGTTTTGTCGAGCTCATCGGGCGGATTGAGCACGAGTCGGAATTTGGATCCCTGGTGACCAATTTCAGCCTGATCCGCCCCGGCGCGCTGCATCGCGCCAACGGCGGTTACCTGGTCATCGATGCAGCCAAGCTGCTGACCTATCCGCTGGCCTGGGAAGGGCTGAAAAGCGCGCTGAAGTCACGGGATTTGCGGATTCGGTCCCTGGCGGACGACATCGGGATGATCAGCACCGTGACGCTGGAACCCGAACCGATTCCGCTGAACCTGAAAGTAATCCTGATCGGTGAGAGGATCTATTACTACCTGCTGGAGCGCTATGACCCCGAATTCTCCGAGCTGTTCAAAATTCCGGCAGACTTCGAGGACCAGATGAAACCCTCCATGGAAAACATGGAAAACCTGTCCCGTTGGCTGGCGACTACGATCCGAACGGATAAACTCAGGCATATAAGCCGCGAAGGCGTGGCCCGCTTGATGGAGGACAGCGCCCGCCGGCTCGGTGACTCTGAGCGCCTGTCCACTGACATCGAGCATTCCCTCGACCTGGTTCGTGAAGCGGACTACTGGGCCGGGCAGGAAGGCAAGAAACTGATTGATTCCGCTGATGTGCAAAAAGCCATCGACGGGCGCATCAGGCGCGGCAGCCGGGTGCGCGACCGGATGCAGGAGGAGTTGCTGCGGGAAACCTTCAGGATCGAAACATCCGGCAGCCGCGTGGGCGAAATCAACGGCCTCGCGGTGATGCAGCTTGGCAACATCGCATTTGGCAGGCCGCAGAGGATCACGGCTTCCGTCAAGTTGGGTTCGGGGGAAGTGATCGACATCGAACGAGAGGTAAAACTGGGCGGTCCATTGCATTCGAAAGGTGTTTTGATCCTCTCTGGTTTTTTGGGGTCCCACTACCTGTCCGACGCCCCGCTATCTTTATCTGCAAGCCTGGTGTTTGAGCAATCCTATGGCGGAGTGGACGGCGACAGTGCGTCGGCCGCGGAACTGTGCGTTCTGGTCTCGGCGCTGGCTGAGATACCCATTCTCCAATCATTCGCAATCACCGGTTCGATCGATCAGCACGGCAGGGTCCAGGCGATTGGCGGAGTCAACGAAAAGATCGAGGGTTTTTTCGACATCTGCGACAAGAGGGGCTTGACCGGCGACCAGGGCGTATTGATCCCCGTTGCCAACGTGAAGCACCTGATGCTGCGGGAAGACGTGGTTGAAGCTGTCAAGGCTAACAGGTTCCAGGTCTACCCCGTCGACCATGTCGACCAGGCGCTTGCCGTTCTTTCCGGAGAAGAGGCGGGCGAAAAGGACAAAAACGGCGAGTTTCCAAAGGGCAGCATCAATTTCAGAGTCCGCGAGCGGCTGCTTGAGTTGGCAGAAAAGCGCCGGGCTTTTGGCAAATCCGAATCAAATGAGGACGATACGGCCAATGAAAGCAAATCCTCCTGAAAACGCTACCCGCCGGATCGCGGTCATCCTGGGCCCGGGCGGCTCGAGCCGCAGCCTGCTGGACATTGTGCTGCCGCTCCTGGGGCGTGACAGAACCATCGAAATGCAGGGAGTGTTCCTGGAAGAAGCAGAGTTGAAGCATGCTGCCGAACTGCCTTTTGTAAAAGAGCTGTGCCGCGTTACTTTCAGCGTGCGGGAATTTGACAGCGAGCAGTTTGACCGGGTGCTTGCATTGAGGATGCGCACCGCCCAGCGCGCGCTGGCTTTGCTGGCAAAAAGAGCCGGCGTGGCCCATTCGTTTCGCAACGTCCGCGGTTCGGCCGCGAGCCTGTTGCTGGAAACAGCCAACCAGTCGGACATCATGGTGTTTGAGCCGGCGCGCAACATGGCCGCTGCCATGTCTTCAAGACCGTACCGGCCTCATTCGATTCCGCGAATTGTCGTGGTCCTGAGCGATTCTGAAACCGGGAGCGGCGTTCTTTTTGCAGCCCTGAAGTTGGCGGAAGGCGATATGCGGCGCGTTTCGGTGGTGCTGACCCCGTCTGTGGCGAACGATCCGGCGGCCGTTGAAAACCTTTTTAAGCGGCTTTTCCCGGCGCGTCCATCACATACCAGAGCCCTTCCCGATAACAGCTTAGAAACACTGGTCAGGGCGTTACGGGCTGAGGAAGCTTCCATGCTGGTGCTCGCCGCCACCCCCGATTTGATGCAGACGGATGCCTTACACCTGCTGCGCCAGCAGTTGCGGTGTCCGATTTGCCTGGTGCGCTATTGGGACGAGTCTTCCTGAATTTTGGTCCGTTCCATAAAAAGAGGGGCCGCGTGCGGCCCCTTTCATCATCCAGCACAATCAATCAGAAACGGAATCCTACGTGAACGCCATAAACCCAAGGGCTGATGTTCACCTTGCCGATGGAGCCTCCGTCGAGCTTGGCCTTGGTCTCGATGTCTATGTAGCGAATGCTGCCGTTCAGAAACCACTGGTCATTGAGCATGAAATCGGCGCCGATTTCACCGGCCAGACCCCAGCTGTCGCCAAGGCTCAGGTCAACACCTTCCAGCGGTCCCGTGGTTTTCTCGCTGGAGAAACGGGTGTAGTTAAGGCCAACACCGACATAGGGCTGAAACGTCGAGTTCGGTGCCCAGTGGTATTGCAGGCTGAGGGTTGGCGGCAGGTGCTTGGTGGAACCGACCTTGGTGCCGTCAAGCAGTTCGATATCATGCTTGAACGGATAGGCGGCCAACAGCTCAACGGCCCATGAATCCGTCATCATGTAAGTGAAGTTGAACGTAAAGCCGGTGGCTGAATCTACGGAAACAATCTCACTGTTGTTGCTTTTTGGATCCACGTAAGAGGCGCCGGCCCGGACCAGCCAGTCGCCCTGGTCCATTGCATTCGCAGTGCTGACGGCGGTGACGGTAAACAAGGCCGCTGTGCAAAGTACTTTTTTGATGTCCATTCTCTCTTCTCCCCGGTATGTAGACTGTGTATAAGCGATTTATGTTAGTTTTTGACCGCAACGCGCGCCTTGACCTGAGTCACAGACGGGGTTTCGTGCCCGTCAACGGCTCGTGAGTGCAGAAATGTGATGGCCTATAGCGCTTCAGTTTGGCATACTAAGAGATTACGTTGAGACTTTTTAAACATAAGAAGGAGAGTTTAGTGACCCTGCATTTACCTAAAATACTGACTGCACTGGCCTTGCTGGTGTCGGCTCAGGCAGCCCTTGCGGCCGATAAACCAAATATCCTCGTGATCTGGGGTGACGACATCGGCCAGTTCAACGTCAGCGCCTACAACATGGGCATGATGGGCTACAAAACACCGAATATCGACCGCATCGCGCAGCAAGGCGCTGTGTTCACCGACTGGTACGGACAGCAAAGCTGCACGGCCGGCCGCGCTGCGTTCATCACCGGTCAGTCGCCGATGCGCACCGGCCTGACCAAGGTCGGGCTGCCCGGCGCGCCGGAAGGCATGAAGGTTGACGACCCGACGATCGCCGTGCTGCTCAAGGATCATGGCTACATGACCGGTCAGTTTGGCAAAAACCACCTGGGTGACCGGGACGAGATGTTGCCGACGAACCACGGCTTCGACGAGTTTTTTGGGAACCTGTATCACCTGAACGCAGAGCAGGAGCCTGAGCACCCCGACTACCCCAAAGATCCGGAGTTCAAGAAGCAATTCGGTCCGCGCGGCGTGATTCGCAGCTACGCAGACGGCCGGATTGAAGACACCGGGCCGCTGACCATCAAGCGCATGGAAACGGTGGATGAGGAAGTCACCGTGGCCGCCCTGGACTTCATGGAGCGTGCGGTCAAGGCCGACAAGCCGTTCTTTGTCTGGTGGAACAGCACCCGCATGCACATCTGGACGCACCTCAAACCCGAGTCCGAGGGCAAAACCGGCCTCGGTGTTTACGCTGATGGCATGGTAGAACACGACGGCCACGTCGGACAGCTGCTCGACAAACTGACCGAACTGGGGATTGAGGACGACACGATCGTCATGTACTCCACCGACAACGGCGCGGAAGTTTTCAGCTGGCCGGATGGCGGCACCACCATGTTCCGTAACGAAAAAGCGACCCAGTGGGAAGGTGGTTTCCGCGTTCCGACCGCAATCCGCTGGCCGGGTGTGATTGACCCGGGCACGGTAATCAACGAAATCGGGTCGCACGAGGACATGTTGCCTACCCTGCTCGCGGCAGCGGGCGATACGGAGGTCAAAGAAGACCTTCTGAAGGGCAAACGGGCCAACGGAAGGAACTATAAAGTCCACCTGGACGGCTACAATCTGCTGCCGGTTCTCAAGGGCGATACGGACAAGTGGCCGCGTGAAGAGTTCCTCTACTGGACTGATGACGGCAGCGTCGCAGCCTTGCGCTACAAAAACTGGAAAATCACTTTCCTGATGCAGGACGCTCATGGCTATCACGTGTGGCAGAACGAGTTCACGACGCTGCGCGCGCCGATGCTCGCCAATTTGCGCATGGATCCGTTCGAGCGGGCCCACGAAGAAGGCATCGGTTATCCGAGGTGGTGGGTGGATCACATGTTCATCTTCGCGCCGGCAGGTGCCTATGTTGGTCAATGGTTGCAGAGCTTTCGCGAGTTCCCGCCACGCCAGAAGCCCGGCAGCTTCAACCTCGATCGTGTGATGGAAGCAATAGCCAAGGGCGCCGGCGACAAGTAACACAGATTCCAAACTGCCAAAGGTCAGTCCCTGGATGAATAAAACGTTATCTGCCCGTTCTTATTAAGCTATCACCCGGCGCGCTGAGCGCGCCGGGTAATGGTTCCACCAATTGCACCGCTAATCTGAAGTCAACTCAATCAGCTCCTCAGCGAGGTATTCCAGCGTGTCCGTATGCGCAGCCACGGCAAGGTGTTGCTTCGTCGCCACTGTTCTGCTTACGGATTTTGGCACGCCCTCGACCGGTGAATTATCCTGCCGGTATATCAAAACGGCGCGGCTGTAGTTGTCTGGGTGCCCTTCGTCTTCAACCCGCTTTTTGATCCAGTTGCTGTCCAGGTATACGACCAGATCGACCGATTGGCCTGCTATGTCCAGATCCGTGAGGGCATCCCAAATCCAGAGCGAAGCCCCACTCCAGCCGATGAGAACGATCCGTGCATCCGGATCTTCGCGTCTGATGTCGAGGCTCCTGGCGGCCAGGTCGGCGCCGCTGGCACGGAACAGAAATTTCGAGTGCCTGAACCCCCTGTCTCGAAAATAGGCGGCCACGCCGGCCAGTCGCCCAATCTGGGGAACATCCAGCGGCGAGTTGATGAAGAACGGGTGGACCCTGTCTTTTTGCTCAGCAGGCAGCGCCTGCAGGCGCTCTGACAGGGACGGTGTTCCTAGCGTGGCGCATCCGGCGGGGAACACGGCGCACAGGAACGAAAAAAGCAGGGCAAGAAGGGCTCGCGGCAGGCGATGACTCCAGGCGGAGTCGCTCATCGGGTTCATGCATAAAGAGCTTGCCGCCGGGGATGCAAAAATGCCAGCAAAATGTTGAAATAGGAGGACCTCGCCTGAATAAATCAGAAACTATAAATTCACGGAGGCAAATTGTCTCTGGCAAATCGAACATCCCCTGCTACTGAACGAATTTATGCGCTCGACGCCTTGAGAGCTTCGACGATGATCCTCGGTGTGTTTTTGCATGGCGCGGTCGCTTACATGACGTTACCGATGCCCGGTTTGTTATGGCCGGTGAGCGAACCTTCCTCCGGGCCAGGGTTCGACCTCGTGCTTTGGTATCTTCACGGCTTCCGGATACCGCTTTTCTTTATTGTCGCCGGTTTTTTTGCCAGCTTGCTGTGCGAAATCAGGGGTTGCCATGAATTTGCAAAGCAGCGTTTGCGCCGGATAGGAGTACCGCTTCTCGCGGCCGTCCTGGTGATTCTGCCGGCTTGTTACTACCTCTGGGGACTCGGATTGATGGAACAGGATGTGGTTTCCTGGCGGGAAGTCAAACGAATGAGTTTTCATGACAAGGTGTTGAAAAGTGAATTACTGGGCCTCGGCCACCTCTGGTTCCTGCAGTATCTGCTGCTCTATTCACTGGTTTACTACCTGGTTCGAATCGGGTGGCCGGCCGTATTCAAGAGCCCCGTGCGTTTTCGATTGCTGGAGCGCGGGTGGTGGCCTTTGACTCTTCTCAGCGTCATGTTTCCAATGCTTTGGCTGCGGCCCGAGATTTACACTCATTTCGAAAACCAATGGTGGCCGGATGCATGGGAGTTTGCCTATTACGCAATATTCTATCTGTCGGGTGCGTTACTGTACCGCGTATACGGACAGTTCAGCCGGATCATGTTACTGGGTCCCGCATTCACGGTCACCTCGCTGATTATCTTCTGCTTCGTATTCCTGCAGTTGAAAGATCGGCTGGGTGGCCAAGCAGTTACTGAACCGGATTGGGTATTTGCTCTGTCTGTGGCGCTTTATTCGTGGTTTGCCGTTTGGGGCATGCTGGGGCTGTTTTTGAAGGTTTTCGACAAGCCCTCCCGCTGGGTCAGGTACCTGTCCGACGCCGCGTACTGGATCTACCTGGTTCATCTGCCCTTGCTGGTGGCGATGCAGTTGATGCTGGGTGATATGGAGAACCGCTTCGGAATTTCAGCGGCACCGATGGCGGGTTTCACTTTTTCTGTGAGCTTCACGCTGGCGCTGGCGTTGCTCGGCTACCAGTTCTTTGTCAGGTACACAGTGATCGGCAAGTGGCTGCACGGCCCCAAGTCGCGGCACAAGGTTTAGAAAATTGCGGCTTGAGGGTAAACTCTGCGGCAGGCAATGCGATTGCAAGGCAAGTACTGATATTGGCTGGACCATGAACCGATTCCTATATTTGTGCGCTCTTTTTACGATCAGCCTGGTGCTGGCAGGTTGTTCAACGCACCCCCCGCAGTATGCCGAAGGCTCGGAGACTGAGCTTTCGAAGAATTCCTCGGGCGATGTTTACCTGCTCAAAGGGCTGTTCAACATTTTTTCGCTGGGGATGGATGACATTGGCGAAAATTTGCAGCAAAAAGGGCTCAAGGCAGGTGTCTATGCCGGGCCGTCCTGGCGCAGCCTGGCCAGGCAGATCACGGAAACGCGCGCACAGTCCGGGCGGGACACGCTGCTGGTCATCTCCGGCCACAGCTATGGAGCCGACGATTCCATCCGTCTGGCACGCGCCCTAGACCAGCAGGGCGTGGCAGTGGACGCGCTGGTGCTGGTGGACCCAACCACTCCGCCTAAAATTCCCGCCAACGTGCGCCGTTGCGTCAATATTTACCGGTCCCAGCCGGCCACCGACTGGATGCCCTGGCTGCGCGGAGTGCCGGTTGAGGGGGAAGACCAGTCGACGCTCGTTATCAATCGCGATTTGCGGGCTTCCGAGACGCATGAGGATCTGCTCAATGAGGTCAACCACTTCAATATCGAAGACAATCCGGCGATCCAGGAAATGGTCGTTGCAGAGATCGTCGCCGTTTTTCGGGCGCATGAGGCACGGATCGCTGCAGCCGACCGGGCCGTGAAGGAATTCCGATAGAGGTGGACACCGGAACCGGACCGGTGTACCTGGCCATGTTTGCCGTCTGGTGCTACTGGCTTGGGGTTGCCGTAATGGGCCTGCGAGCCCGCCTGCAGGGAACCCGGAACGCGGGGCTTTTGCCGGGACAGGTCCTTGAGAAGCTAATGTGGATTGCGTGGGTGCCGGTGATTGCCGGCTGGATCCTGTTTCCCTGGTTTACGCTGTCCCGGGACGACGTCCCCTGGCAGTTGCCGCCGGTCGTTCTCGAGGGGATTTTCTGGCCGGGTTTGCGCTGGCTGGCCGCCGCCGCTGCATGGCTTTGCTTCGCTGCGACGATCTTCTGCTGGCGCTGGATGGGTACAAACTGGCGAGTTGCAGTGACGCCCGACGCACCCGGCGAATTGATCACCGACGGGCCGTTCAGCCGCGTCCGCCATCCCATTTATGCGCTGAGCATCACGATGATATGGTGCACGTCGGTTGCTGCACCATCATGGCCGCTGCTGGTTGCGGCGCTGATGCACACGATTCTGATGAACCTGAAAGCCCGCAATGAGGAGCAATGGATGCTGCAGGCGCACGGGCAGGCGTACTCCGATTACCAACGGGGCACCAACAGGTTCTTGCCTTTCCGTGCGATCCGCTGACTGCAGTCAGGCTTCAGAAACTCGCAGGCAATGTCTTGGTAATGTTGAAACGAACGGAAGTGTCCTTGGCGGAACCCGGCCAGTTGTCGTAAATCAGGCTGGTTCCGAATTCGGCGTAGATGTTCCAGCTGCCCGCTTTTTTACTGGGCACGACTTTGCCGATGCGCACATTGATCGGCATGTAGAATTTCTTCGAATCCCAATCGTACTGCATGACCATGTCGCCATTGCCCACGTACCAGCCGCCACCCAGCTGATAGTTCAGGAAGGGGGCAATTCCGAGCGGGTTCGTGTCGCTGGTTCCGGGCGCCAGGTTGTTGGGGTCCACCGACCGCCAGGACTGGGTTAACAGCACGCCGTAAAACCATTTTCCCGAGGTATTTACAATAGCGCCGGCGAATCCGTAACCCCACTCGTCGCGGGCGACTTTATCATTGCCGGGAAAAGTGATCAGCGGCCCGAGGCCCACACGCCCCGTTCCCCAATCCCACTTTTTCGGAACGATCAGGCCGAAAAGCTCCGTGTTGCCCAGGCCGTTGTCGCCGTTCTGCTCGTTTTCATAGTGGCGCAAGGTCAGTCGAGGGAGCAGCGTGAACTTATCGAATACAAGAGGAGCGACCACCCGCAGTTGCACAAAATTATCCAGGCCCGGCTTGCGCGCCTGGCCGTTGACGATGTCGTCTTTCCAGCTGGTGGTCTGGTAAGCAAACTGGAAAGACCACTGGGTGGCCGTGGAATCCAGAGCTTTTGAGACGTCATCCTGTTCGGCTGGAGCTGATCCGGCCTCCTCAGCCTCATTTTCATCCTGTGCCAGCAGAGGGCCGGCAGACAAGCTCAAAACAAGAGCAAAAGTGGTTACGAGAAATCTTTGCAGGCAGTGGTTCATGACGTTCCCTTCAATAAGTTGTCAATGATATTCTATATGCTTGGCGGCCCGGATGAAATGACATTTCTGCTCCCCCACTATCCATATTGGAGATGATTGAATGAACACGTCGATTGTTTTGACCGTCGTCAGCGACGACCATCCCGGCGTGGTTGAGGCGCTGTCCGAGGTTATTGCCGACAACGGAGGCAACTGGACCGAGAGCAGCATGTTGTCGCTGGCGGGAAAATTTGCCGGAATCTTGCTGGTTCAGCTGCCTGAAGAAAACGTCGAGTCCTTCTTCGCTGAACTCAAGGCGCTCGACTCCCGCGGAATGCAGATCGTGGCGCAGTTGAGTGATTCGCCGCCCGTTTCCGACTCTGCGCGGGAATATTCATTCGAGTTGGTGGGACAGGACCGGCCCGGCATCGTACATGAAATCACCGAAGTGCTGGCCGATTTTGGCATCAACGTGCAGGAGCTGGAGACAACCGTTCAGAGTGCATCGATGTCCGGCGAGAGCCTGTTCATGGCGCATGCCCGTATTTTTATTCCGCCCGGAACCGACCGCGACAGTCTGCAGGAGAAGCTCGAAGATCTGGCCAACGAATTGATGGTGGATATAGAACTCGAAGCCTGAAGGCGGCTCAGTCCAGCCGCTTGTTGAAACGCAGAATGGCGATCGCCATAGCGGCCAGGATGAACCCGAATAGTATGCCCAACTCGGTCGACAGCTCGGGCAGGCTTGCGCCGCGCAGCACCACGCCGCGTATCAGGCGCATGAAGTGCGTCATCGGCAATACCTCGGCAATCCATTGCGCCGGCTTGGGCATGCCGTCGAATGGAAACATGAAACCCGACAACAGGATCGAAGGCAGCAGGAAAAAGAACGTCATCTGCATGGCCTGGAACTGGGTCTGCGCGACGGTGGAAATCACCAGTCCCAGTGCCAGGTTGGCAATAATGAACATCAGGCAGACCTTGTAGACGTCGGTCAGGGCGCCGCGAATCGGCACGTCGAACAACAGCACGCCCAGCGCCAGCACCAGGGAGACCTGGATCAGCCCGATGAAAACGTAAGGCAATATCTTCGCCAGCATCAACTCCCCCGAGCGAACCGGTGTTGTGATGAGCAATTCCAGGTTGCCGCGCTCGCGCTCTCGGACAATGGCCACGGCGGTGAACAGCGTCATGGTCATGGTCAGTATCACCCCGATCAGGCCCGGAACGGTATTGACCGGTGAGCGGCGTTCCGGGTTGTAGTAGGTGCGGACTTCCATCGTGGGCGGTCTGTCGGTGTAGGGGGAAACCCTGCTGGAGTTGGCGATGCCCACGACGGCACCCTGGACCACCGTATCGGATCCATCCACCAGCAGCTGCAGGGCGGAGCGTTCCGGTTGTTGCAGTCTGCGTTCAAAATCGGTCGGTATGTAGATGCCGACCACGATCTTGCCCTGTCGCATCAACGACTCCAGTTCCTCGACGCTGCCGGCCTGGTGGTCGATGTCGATGACCTGCGTTTGCGCCATGTCCATCACCATTTGCCGGGAAGCGGCGGAGCCTGAGAGATCAGCGACCCCGGCCGACAGATGCCGCACATCCATGTTGATGGCGAAGCCGAACATCAGCAGCTGAATCGCCGGGATTCCCACGATCATGCCAAATGTGAGCCGGTCCCTCGACAGCTGGCGAAGCTCTTTGACCACAATGGCGAATATGCGCTGCAGGGACTTCATGCGGCGGTCTCCCTGGCTGCTTTTCGCGCTTGTGTCGCAGCCACGAATACATCTTCCAGGCTCGGCTGCACTTTTTCACAGCCGTCCAGGTTCAGGCCATGAGTCATGACCGTCTCGTTGGTGAGTTGAACCGGGTCCGGTATATCAAGATCAACCATCACGCGCAGCGTGTTTCCAATTTGCGCGGTGCTGTGAACGAAGTCCTGGGCTTCCAGGAAACGTGCTATTTTTCGCGGTTCCGCTGACTCGACCACCAGGACTGACGCTTCAATTCCGGCCGCAAGCTGCCCCGGGCTGCCTGCGGCGACCAGCAATCCGCGGTCGAGGATCGCCAGCGCATGACAACGTTCGGCCTCGTCCATGTAATGGGTGGAGACCAGGATCGTGGTTCCCTCGGCGATCAGGTCGAACAGGCTTTCCCAGAACGCGCGCCGGTTTTCGGGATCCACGGCCGACGTGGGCTCGTCAAGAAACAGCAGTTCAGGCTCGTGCAGCGTTGCTGCGGCGAGCGCCAAGCGCTGTTTTTGGCCGCCGCTCAGCGTGCCGGCGCGCTGCTTGAGCAATCGTCCAAGTTCATAGCGCTCCACGGCCGCCGGAATTCTGGTGCGCTGCTCGGCTCGTGTCAGGGTGTAAATATTCGCTATGAAAGCCAGGTTTTCCGAAACGGTCAGATCCTCGAACAGCGAAAACTTCTGGGTCATGTAACCCACCTTGCGGCGCAGGGTCTCAGCCTGCCTCGGGATTTCCAGGCCGAGCACGTTAATGTCACCCGCCGTAGGTGTGAGAAGCCCGCAGAGCATTCGTATGCAGGTCGACTTTCCGGACCCGTTCGGGCCGAGGAAGCCATAAATCCGTTCGCGCGGCACGTCCAGATCGAGATCATTGACGGCCACGACGTTTCCGAAGTCCTTGGTCAGGCCGCGGGCCTGTATCGCCAGTTGGGAGGGCGCAGTATCCGGCACGTTGATTATTCCCCCGGAAAGTCGGCCTGGAGCGGAACGCCAGAGGGCAGGCCGGCCGCGTCCGGAACGTCTATTTCCGCCAGGTAGCTGAGTCTTGAACGATCGTGTTCCGTCAGCGCGAAATAAGGAGTGAACGAAGCGTCGGAAGAAACCCAGCGCACGCGCCCAGAAAAGGCAGTGGACTCGCCGTCCACCCGGACGCTGATTGCGGTGCCCGGCGTCACCCGGGTTCTGAGTTGCTCAGGAACGTACACGCGGGCGAAGGTCCGCGAGCCGTCCAGCACGACCGCGATGGTGCTGCCCGGGGCAGGGCGCTCGCCGATCCGGTAGAGCACTTTGTCGACCAGGCCGGCAACCGGCGCGTGCAGCCTCGTTCGATCCAGATCCAGCTGCGCCTGGCGCACCTGGGCGTCGCCGGCCTCGAGCGCCGCTACGGCCTGGTCGAGTTCTTCCACCGTCGTTCCGTTCAGCAAGCGGCCCAGCACCTCGGACTCGGCTTTGACCTGTGCCGCAGCGGTGCGCCAGGCTGTCTCGTCCCGGTCCAGCGTATCCTTGCTGGCAAGCTTTTTATCGAAAACTTCCCGGGTCCGGTTAAAAACAGCAAGGGCATTTTCTTCCTGCAGCCTGCTCGCTTCGAGCCTGGCACGGGCTTCACGGATGGATTCCTTCCTGGGTCCGCGCTGCAGTTCAGCCAGGCGCGCCGCCGCCTGGTTGCGCTGCGCCCTGTACTGCGCCAGGCGGGCTTCCGCCCGGCTCGGGTCCTGTTCCAGGATCGGATCCCCGGCGTCAACGGCCTGGCCATCCGCCACCCGGATTGCGGTAATCGGTTCGTTGCTTTCCGCCACTATATCGATGCGGTCACGTTCGAGCGTGCCAACCATGTACGTGGTTTCAGCGCTGTCGCAGGCGCTCATAGCGAGAGCGAGCAGTGCCAGCCCGGACCATGCCATTCTCTTGGTCATATTCATGCGCTGAATCCTCTGTGCAACAGGTTCATGATGTTCTGTTCAATTTCCCGAATCCCGTCCTTGCCATAGGGGATACCCAAGACAGGTTCGGCAAGGCTGCGGCTGATAAAGGGAAACGCGCAGAGCCCGAGCAGCGTCTGGGCGACCAGCCGCGGGTCCAGGTCGTCTCTCAACCGGCCGTTTTTCTGTTCCCGCTGCAGCAGTTGCGGCAACGCGCCGCCAAGACGCGGTGCAAAATGCTTCATGAAGTGCTCCTGTACCGCGCCGCCCGGCAGCAGAACCTCGCGCGTCATCAGTACCGGCAGGCTGGGTTTGCGGGAAAACGCGCCGATAATCAGCGAGATGATGCTCTGCAGGGGGGCATCCTGTTGCTTCTGCATGACCGCAACCGCCTCGGCCAGCGGCTCCAGTGACTCTTCCAGAGCTGCATGGAGCAAGGCTTCCTTGCTGCCAAAGTAATAGTGAATCATGGCCGGGTTGACGCCGACGCGCTCCGCGATGGCTCTCATTGGCGTGGCCGCGTAGCCCTTGTTGGCAAACAGATCAATGGCGGCTTCCATGATCTGTTGCCGAATGTCGACTGCATGTTCCGTGGGCGGGCGGCCCGTTGACCGGCTTTTCTCAACGCTTGCAGTAGGCATGAATGTGCCCCTCCAGGTCGGTAAACGCGATATAAATAACAATATTAATTAAATGATTAATTAAATACAAGGCGCAGAGGTTTTGCGATTATTTTGCAGCTACAGGGACAGCGACAGGAACCGGGGCGATCGTCGCCTCAATTCAGTTTCGCCTGTTGCCGCTCACAGATACTCGGAAATCAGTGCCTGGACGTCAACGCGAGCCTTTATACGGGCGCAAAGCAGAAAGGAACCAACCAGTTTACGGTGCAGGAAAACGGTCTCGGGCGGGGGCGCCCTCAGCTCTCCAGAGCTACTCCACATCATTTCGATGCCGGCGTCGCGGGCCCGCATCACCAGGTCTGATTCCCCAAAATGATAAACGCCCGGATGGCGGATGGGTTCGCAGATCAGCCGAATCATGTCCAGGATGCGGCCAGCGTATTCGGGACTGTCGCCGGGTTGCAGGTATCCGATCTGTTCCGCGTAATGACGCACAGCACCCTCGTCCTCTTCGATCAGAGCCTTGGATATCCTGCCGTAGCGGGAGGTGAACGTTTTCGTGAAGGTAACCGTGGAACCAAAGTCCAGCAGCACGATTCTGCCGTCTTCGGGCCGGTAAAAATAGTTGGCGAAATTGGGGTCGGTCTGCATCGTCCGGAATTCGAACAGTTCTCGAAACATCAGGTGTTCCAGTAAAGCGCCCGCGTGGTCGCGCCGCTCCTGCGACACGCCGTCCTCCCCGAGCTTTTCCAGGGGCTCGCCACTGACGTAATCCATCGCCAGAATGCGCTTTGTTGTCAGGTCTTCATGAACTTTCGGAACCACGAAGCGGTCGTCGTCTGCAACCAGTCTCCGATAGTCACGGAGATGCTTCGCCTCAACCAGGTAATCCGCTTCCTGCCGAAGCTGCCGCTTGGCTTCGGCCATGATTCCGCTGACATCGATCGACACCGGAAGGATGCGCGCCATCCGCAGAAACATCGCCATGTTGTCGACGTCGCTGTTGATGCTTTTTGCCACGCCGGGATACTGAATCTTCAGGGCCAGATCGCGACCGTCCCTGGTCAGTACGCGATGAACCTGGCCGATCGAGGCGGCGGCAACCGGTTCGAAATCGAACTTTTTGAACTTTGCTTCCCAGCCCTTGCCGTATTCACGCCCCATCACCCGTCGAATCTGGCTGTGGGGCATGGTATTGGCCGAATCCCTGAGGATCGCCAATGCATCGGAAAATTCCCTCGGCAGGATATCCACGCTCTCCATCGACATGATCTGCCCCATTTTCATCGCCGCTCCGCGCATGCCGGCCAGGCGTTTGGCCAGCTTCTCGGCATTGGTTGCGGTGAGAAAAACGTTCGCGGCGTCCTCAGAAGTGACTCCGGTCAGGCGTTTTACCCCTTCAGCGACACCCCCGGCCACCATCTCGCCGGCGGTAAAGCCCAGCCGGACCAGGCGGCCGATGCGCGTGGTTGGAACCCGCGACTTACTCATGTAACCAACGTAAAACCTGGTCTGGATGATCCGTGAACACACCGTCCAGCCGCACCTCGTTGACCAGCAGGTCAAGGGCGTGCCGCATACCGCCGGCTGCAACCGGAAGCTGATCGGCTCTCAACGTGTAACCATGGACGAACAGTCCGGCGCTGTGGGCGAGTGAGGCAAGGGCGGTAATCTCAATATTTCCGTTATTTTCCGTATCGACCAACTGCATCAGCCAGGGACCGATCCCGTCTGCAAATTCGGCAACACTTTGCAACCCCGCCTCAGTTCGCAAGTAGTTAAATTCAGCGGTGCTCTCCTGCCAGCTGTTCTCGCCGATCAACTGGACCAGTTTTAAATCGGTTTTAAGCTCGTTTCGACAATTCCGTAAAAGTTCGAAATCGAACGATTGCAGGATGGCCTTGTCTCTTCTGCTGCGGTAGCCGAATTTTCCCAGTACGGTCAGAACTTCCGCCATGATGTCTCTCCCTTCCTGCAGGTGCCAGGCTGGAGCTTTTGGCTCAATGTAAATACCCGTATTTTTCTTTCGGGAACGGTTGAGTCCCTGGATCAGCTTTATTTCCTCCTCCAGTGTCGGAATGTGGAAAAGCGCATCTTTGTGCGGAAATCGATCCGGAAACCCGGGTTCACCTCCCGGTTTTTGGCGTTCGTGCACGCGCAGGGTCCTGATTTCCTCCAGGCTGAAGTCAATGGCGTAGTAATGTCCGTCATTGCGCTCGCGGCCGGCGAAGCGATCTGCGACGTCGGAAACGGCGTCGAGATACAAATCATGCAGAACGATCAGCACGTTATCCCGGGTAAGAACGACGTCCTGCTCTATATAGTCGGCGCCCATTGCATGGGCCATCGCGACGCCCGCGAGCGTGTGCTCGGGCAGGTAACCCGATGCGCCGCGATGCGCTATGACCGCGAACGGGGGATCAGTCTTCAACGTAACCGAAGCGGCCGGTGAAATGCCGCAGCGCCGGCGGTTGCCTGACGAATTTCATGCCTTTCAGCTTGTGGCGGTTCCGATAGACACCGGTCACGACTTCAACCACGTAGTCCATGTGCGCCTGTGTGTACATGCGGCGGGGGATCGCAAGCCGGACCAGGTCCATGTGAGCGGGCTCTTCCTTGCCGTCGGGCCGCAAACCGAACATGGCGGTGCCGATTTCGCAGCCGCGGATGCCGCCTTCCAGGTACAGTTCAACCGCCAGCGACTGGCCCGGGTACTGCAGCGGCGGGATATGAGGCAGAAAGCTGCGGGCGTCGATATACACGGCGTGGCCGCCCGCGGGTTTCATGATCGGCACGCCGGCCTCCGAAATGTGCCGGGCAACGTAGGCCGTGGATGCGATCCGGTAATTCAGGTAATCCTCGTCGACGACTTCTTCCAGGCCGGCGGCGATTGCGTCCAGGTCCCGGCCCGACAAGCCGCCGTACGTTGAAAAACCTTCTGTCAGAATCAGGCGGTTGCGGCACTGGACGGCCCAGTCCTCGTTGTTCATGGCCAGCCAGCCGCCGATGTTGGCGAGACCGTCTTTCTTGGCGCTCATCGTGCAGCCGTCGGCGTAGGAAAACATTTCGCGCACGATCTCGATCACCGGCTTGTCGCTGTAACCGGGCTCCCGCAGCTTGATGAACCAGGCGTTTTCAGCGAATCGGCAGGCATCGATGAACAGCGGCAGGCCGAAGCGGTCGCACACCGCCCGGGTCTGGCGGATATTTTGCATCGACACGGGCTGTCCGCCACCGGAATTGTTGGTCACGGTGAGCATGCAGAGCGGAATGTTCTCGACGCCGGTTTCTTCGATAAATCGTTCCAGCGCCGCGATATCCATGTTGCCCTTGAACGGGTGTTCCAGTTCCGGGTGCTTGCCTTCCTCGATCACCAGGTCGACCGCAGCGGCACCCTGCGCCTCGACATTGGCCCGAGTGGTGTCGAAATGGGTGTTGTTGGGAATCGACTGCGATTCCTTTGCCACCACGGTAAAAAGGATGCTTTCCGCAGCCCGCCCCTGGTGGGTCGGGATCAGGTACTTGAAAGGCATCAGGTTCTCGACGGCCGACTTGAAGCGATAGAAAGAAGGGCTGCCCGCGTAGGATTCGTCGCCGGTCATCATCGCGCCCCACTGCCTGGCGCTCATGCTCGAGGTGCCCGAATCGGTCAGCAAATCAATCAGGACGTCATCTGAATGCAGCGCGAACAGGTTGTACCAGGCATCTTTTATGTATTTTTCCCGCTCGTCGCGGGTGGTCATGCGGATAGGCTCGACGGACTTGATCCGGAACGGTTCGATAATGGTTTTCATAGCGCCATTCTACAGCGGCAGCGCCGTGGTGTACTTGATCCGGCGCAGAGCAAAGCTGGAGCTGGCCGAATGCACGCTGGGATGGTCCAGGATGGAGCCGTTAAGGAAGCTGTTGTAAGACTCCATATCGCGGGAAAGAATCAGCAGCACATAGTCCCGGTCGCCCGAAACGGAATAACATTCCATCACTTCCGGCAGTGTCTGCACGTGTGCTTCGAAGTCCTTCCGGGTCCGGTCCGAATGTTTCACCATGCTGACTGACAGCAGCACATGAATCTGCAAACCCATTTCGTCCGGGTTCAACAGCGCAACTTTTCCCCCGATCAGCCCGGATTCTTCGAGTTCCCGGATGCGGCGCCAGACCGAAGTCCTGGATTTGCCGGACTTTTCCGCGAGATCGATCTGGCTGAGCGTCGTGTCTTGTTGCAGTGCACCGAGCAGTCGGCGGTCTGAGCGGGTGAGTTGCGACATAACAAATGTTCCAAAAATAATTGTTTATAGAGTTGAATGTTTTAAATATAAGGCATAAAAGCCGAACATGAAACACATATTCAGAGATTTTTGGAGACAATATCATTATGGGATATTGACGGAGCAACAGGATATGAAAGACAAATCCGGACACAGCTGGGCGGAACCTTACAAAATCAAGATGGTGGAGCTTTTGCGCATGACCACGCGCGAAGAACGCGAAGCGGCCATCCGTGAAGCGGGCTACAACACTTTTTTATTGCGCAGCCGCGATGTCTATATCGATCTGCTGACCGATTCCGGCACGTCGGCGATGAGCGACCGCCAGTGGGCGGGCCTGATGATGGGCGACGAGGCCTACGCCGGCAGTGAAAACTATTACAATCTCGAAGCGGCGGTGCAGGAATATTACGGCTACAAGTACCTGGTGCCCACACACCAGGGCAGGGGCGCCGAGCACCTGATGTCACAGATCATGATCCGTGAAGGCGACTATATTCCCGGCAATATGTATTTCACGACAACACGGCTGCACCAGGAACTGGCGGGCGGCTGTTTTGTCGATGTGATCGTCGACGAGGCCCATGATCCCGGCAGTGATCACCCGTTCAAGGGCAATGTCGATCTGGCCAAGCTGGAAAAGCTGGTGCAGGAGGTCGGGGCCGATCACATTCCGTACATCAGTCTGGAAGGTTGTGTGAATATGGCCGGCGGGCAGCCGTTCTCGATGGCCAACCTGAAGGAACTGAACGCCTACTGCAAAAAACACGGCATCCCGATCATGCTGGACGCCACGCGCACCATCGAGAACGCATGGTTTATCCGCCGTCGCGAGGAAGGCTATGCCGAGAAATCCATTCGCGAAATTCTGCGCGAGATCTGCGATCTGACCGACGGCTGCACGATGAGCGCCAAGAAGGACCTGCTGGTCAACATCGGCGGCTTCTTTGCCTGCAACGACGAGGAACTGTTCCTGAAGGCGCAGAACATGGTCGTGGTTTACGAAGGGCTCCACACCTATGGCGGCCTGGCAGGGCGCGACATGGAAGCGATGGCACAGGGGTTGCGCGAAGCCGTTATGCAGGAGCACCAGGACGCGCGCATCGGGCAGGTAAGATACCTTGGCGTGCACCTGCGCAAAGCCGGCGTACCGATCGTGCGGCCGATCGGATCCCACGCGATTTTCCTGGATGCAAAAACCTTCCTGCCCCATCTGGACCAGGACCAGTTCCCGGCCCAGACGCTGGCGGCGGAACTTTACCTGGAAGCCGGGATCAGGAGCATGGAACGGGGCAATGTTTCCGCCGGCCGTGATCCGGAAACGGGCAAAAACCGGAAGCCTGCGCTGGAGTTGGTTCGACTGACTCTGCCCCGGCGCGTTTACACCCAGGCACACATGGATGTGGTGGTTGAGGCCGTCGCCGGTGTTTACGAGCGCCGGGAAACCATACAGGGCCTGAAAATGGTTTATGAACCGGAATACCTGCGATTTTTCCAGGCCCGGTTCGAACCGCTTCAATAAGTACTAAAATAAAAAGAGATAACTGGAGAGACAGATGACAGATTTGTATGAAAACCCAATGGGTCTGGACGGTTTTGAATTCGTTGAGTTCGCCTCGCCCAACCCTGGTGTGCTGGAACCCCTGTTCACGATGATGGGTTTTTCCGAGGTCGCCAAGCACCGTTCCAAGGAAGTGACCCTGTGGCGCCAGGGCGGCATCAATTTCATCATCAACAACGAGCGCGGAAACTACGTTTCCTATTTTGCCGAGGAGCACGGCCCCTGTGCCTGTGGCATGGCCTTCCGCGTGGCGGATTCGCACAAGGCCTACCACATGGCGCTGGAGAAAGGCGCACAGCCGATCGACATCCCGGCCGGGCCGATGGAATTGCGCCTGCCGGCGATCAAGGGCATCGGCGGCGCCCCGCTGTACCTGATCGACCGTTATGAAGACGGCGAGAGCATCTACGACATCGATTTCACCTTCCACGAGGGCGTGGACCGCCATCCCGAGGGTTGCGGTTTCCAGCTGATCGACCATCTGACGCACAATGTTTACCGCGGCCGCATGGAATACTGGGCTAACTTCTACGAGCGCCTGTTCAACTTCCGCGAAATCCGCTACTTCGATATCAAGGGCGAATACACGGGGCTGTTATCCAAGGCGATGACTGCGCCCGACGGCAAGATCCGGATTCCGCTGAACGAGGAAGCGACCCAGGGCTCTGGGCAGATCGAAGAGTTCCTGATGCAGTACAACGGCGAAGGTATTCAGCACATCGCGCTGATCTGCGACGACCTGATCGGCTGCTGGGACAAGCTCAAGGCCAACGGCATGCCGTTCATGACGCCGCCGCCCGAAACTTACTACGAGATGCTGGACGAGCGTCTGCCGGACCACGGTGAGCCGGTGGCGGAATTGCAGAAGCGGGGTATTTTGCTCGATGGTTCTACCGAGGACGGTGATCCCCGGCTGTTGTTGCAGATCTTTTCCGAAACGATGATCGGCCCCGTGTTCTTCGAATTTATCCAGCGCAAGAAAGATGAGGGATTCGGCGAAGGCAACTTCACGGCCCTGTTCAAATCGATCGAGCGCGACCAGGTCCGCCGGGGCATCATCAAGGAATAAGTGCTGTTCCGACCCATGCTCCCCACCCGCTATGGTGCCGGGAGAGGCGCCGACCTGTCCCCTCCAGGACACGCTCGAGACGTCCCTGTTCGCTCGTAACACGCTCCCGGCGTGTTATGGTCCCGGAGGGGACAGGCCGCCACCTCCTGGACGCCTGGCAATCAACATTTACTGCGATCGTCAAAGAGTGGTCGGACATCTGGTTGCGGGACCATCGGCTGTCGGGAACAGCCGATGAGCGCACAGGGATGTCTTGAGCGTGTCCTGCAGCCAGGTGTCCGACCGCCCCTATGGAGTGAATGGCGGTTGGGGAGGGGGGGTCGGAATTCGTAACGGGTGACCTGGGTCTTTGCATTTATCGCAGGTGACCGTTAGATTCAGAAGAGATCACAGCTCCGGACGTGTTTGATTATGACTCGGCTCTCCCTCATCGATGGCGGCTTCCTGCTGACGGAATCGCACCATAGCCCGAAGCACGTGGCCGCGTTGCTCGTGTTCCGCCTGCCAAATGGTAAGGGTAAAGCCTGGCTGCGGTCGATGCTCGATGAAATGAAGCAGTGGCCGCCGTGTTTTCCATTCAACCAGAAACTGAAGGACAACCCGGGGCCATTGTACGAGTTGGAACCTGACCGGCACCTGGAAATTGACTACCACGTGCGCCACACGGTCCTGCCCAGTCCGGGCAGCGACAGTCAGATGCTCGACGTGGTGGCGCGGATGCACGCCAACCTGCTGGACCGCGACCGGCCGTTGTGGGAATTCCACCTGATCGAGGGGCTGTCCGATCGCCGCTTCGCTTTTTACATCAAGATTCATCACGCGCTGGCCGACGGCATCACCATCGGGCGCTGGCTGGGGGACTGCGGGGCAACTTCAGCCGACCAGCTGGATACGCCCCCGATCTGGGCGCATGAGGAGAATTCGGGCGACCGGGAAGAATCCGGGATCAGTTACCGGGAGATGTTGTTCAACGGGGTCAAACTGCTGGGCGGCGGAGTGAAGACCGCGCTCGGGGTCGCCACGCTGAGCGCGAAGATTCTGCAGCGCCGTTTCCTCGACGGCGATTCGAGCATTGCGTTGCCGTTCTCCGCGCCTAAAACAACCATCAACGTCACGCCCGGAGCAGCACGGAAAATTTCGATCGCGTCTTTTCCGCTCGCCTCTGTCAAGGCGATTGGAAAAACCCTGGGAGGAAGCATCAACGACGTTCTGATGACGATGTGCGACGTCGCCATCAGCCGCTACTTCGATTCGCACGAGGATACGCCGGACGGCCCGCTGGTGGCCTACATGCCGGTCAACATCCGAACCTCGGAGGATGAAGGCGACGGCAACCTGGTGACCCTGCTTCAGGTCAAGCTTGCTTCCAATCACGCCGATCCGATTGACTCATTCCACGAAGTGCGTGAATCGATCATTTCCGCGCGGGAGGTCTACTCCGGAGTTCCCCGTGATGCGGTTCAGTATTACGCTCTGATGGTGGCCCTGGTCTCGCTGGCCGAGGAGATGCTGGGATTGCACCGGCTGTTTCGCCCGGTGGAAAACCTGGTAATTTCCAATGTCCCGGGACCGCGGGAAAAGTATTTCTTCCGCGGCGCGGAAGAAATCGGTCTTTATCCGGTCAGCACGCTGCCTCCGATGACGGCCCTGAATGTGACCGTCTGCAGTTATCACGGGACACTGTTTTTTGGCCTGATCGCAGGTCGCACAGCCGTACCCGACCTGGACATTCTGACCACCTATCTTGAGGACGCTTTCCATGACCTGGCCGATGCGACCGGCGTTTCTGTTGACCAGTGAGGCGTGAGCCGTGAATGTAAATGAAGCAGTAGAACGGCGGTTTTCCGCGCGGGCATTCCTCGACAGGAAAGTCTCCATTGAACAGATCCGAGGCATCCTGGACCGCGCCCGGCGCACCCCCTCGGGCGGAAACCTCCAGCCCTGGCATGTCTGCGTGGTTGCCGGGCAGCCGCTCGCGGAACTGCAGGGCCTGATTCGGAAACGGGCCGCGACGCTGCCGCGCGGGGAAACGTCCGAGTACAACGTCTACCCACCGGATCTGCAGGAGCCTTACCGTTCGCGCCGCTTCAAATGCGGCGAGGACCTGTACGCCTCGCTCGGTATTCCCCGCGAGGACAAAACGGCGCGATTTTTGCAGTTCGCCAAAAACCTGCGGGCTTTCGGCGCGCCGACGGTTTTGTTCTTCAGCATCGACCGGAAAATGGGCCGCAACCAGTGGGCGCATCTGGGCATGTTCATGCAGACCGTCATGCTGCTGGCGGTGGAAGAGGGCCTGGCGACCTGCCCGCAGGAATCGTGGTCGGCATTCCACGGAACCATCGCCGATTTCATCGGCCTGCCGGATGAGCAGCTGTTTTATTGCGGCATGGCGGTCGGTTACGCGGACATGGACCACCCCATCAACCAGTGGCGCACCGAGCGGGCGCCGGTGGAGGATTTCACCCGCTTCTTGTGCGAGCGGGACTGAACCCCTATCTTTGAGCCATGAGTATTGCCTCTGAACACCTGCTTGAAATCCGGGAGATGGTTAAGGACCACCTGGCGCATCAACAAGAGCAAAAACTTTCGGCGCAGCGCGAACAGTTCCTGATGCAGCAAATCCGCGAACGCATCGTGCAGGAAAATGCGGTACTGGTCGCCCATTACTACACGCAGGACGCGGTCCAGGACCTGGCGGAGGAAACCGGCGGGATAGTCAGTGATTCACTCGAAATGGCCCGTTTCGGAAAGGACCACGAGGCGCAGACGCTGGTGGTGGCCGGCGTCAAGTTCATGGGCGAGACGGCCAAGATCCTGACGCCGCATAAACGCGTGCTGATGCCGACGCTGGAGGCGACCTGCTCGCTGGACATCGGCTGTCCGATCGATGAGTTTTCAGAATTCTGCGACGCCAACCCGGACCGGACCGTGGTGGTGTATGCCAATACCTCAGCGGCCGTAAAGGCCCGGGCCGACTGGGTGGTAACCTCCAGCATCGCGAAAGACGTGGTGTCCCACCTGCATGAAAAAGGCGAAAAAATCCTGTTCGCGCCCGACCGCCACCTGGGCGATTACATCCAAAGTGTAACCGGAGCTGACGTGCTGATCTGGGACGGCGCCTGCATCGTGCACGAGGAATTCAAGGCTGACGGCGTGCGCCACCTGATGGAAGAGCATCCAGAAGCCGCGGTCCTGGTGCACCCGGAATCTCCGGCCCCGGTGATCGAACTCGCCGATCGCGTGGGCTCGACCAGCCAGATCATCCAGGCCGCGGTTGAAATGGACAATCCGACCTTCATCGTGGCCACCGACCAGGGCATATTCCACACGATGCAAAAAGCAGTTCCGGACAAGGAACTCATCATCGCTCCGACCGCCGGCAAGGGCGCCACCTGCTACAGTTGTGCGAATTGCCCCTGGATGGCCATGAATGAACTGGAGTCCCTGGCACAGGTTTTCGACCGGCCGGACAACGAAGTGTTCGTGGACGAGGAACTGGGCAAGCGCGCGATGCTGCCGCTACAGCGGATGCTGGATTTCAAAAAGAGCCTGTAGGAGCGAATTTATTCGCGATGGGTTCAGGCCGCCGGCAGAATCAGCGTCGCCTTCAGACCGCCCAAATCACTCCGTCCCAGCTTCAGTTCGCCGCCATAGAGGTTGGCGATATCCTCGGTGATGCCCAATCCCTGCCCGTGGCCCGGGGTGGTCTCATCCAGTCTTTTGCCGCGCCGGGTGATCGTTTCGATCTCCTGTTCATCGATTCCCGGACCATCGTCTTCTATGATCAGCGCCAGGTTCTGGTGATCGCTGCTGCAGCTGACGACCACCCTCGTTTTGGCCCACTTGAACGCATTATCGATCAGGTTGCCGGCCATTTCCTCGAGGTCCTGGGATTCGCCCCGAAACCATTTGTCTTCAATGCAGAGAAGTTCGATTCCGATTTTTCGGTCCTTGTGTATGTGCTCGACCGCAAAGCTCAGATCATCGATAACCGACCGCACGCTGGTGCGATAGCCGATAGCGTCCTGCTTGCCGTAGATCCTGGCGCGCGACAGGTAATGGTCAATGCTGTTGGCCATCACATGGGACTGGTCGAGAATCAACTGCCCCTGTTTACCGGAAAGCGTTCGAGCCTCGTTGCGGATCACCGTGAGCGGGTTCTTGACCGAATGCGCCAGGTCGCCGAGTTGGTTGCGGGCTCGTTTCAACAAGGTTTCGTTATGGTCGAGCAGGTAGTTCAGTTCATCGACCAGCGGTTGCACGTCGCTGGGAAATTCACGCGGCAGGCGCTCGGTTTTGCCGGCCTTGATGTCGCTGATCCCGGACTGAATCGCGTTGAGAGGTCTCAGCGCAAGCCGGACCTGCATGACTACGGCGACAGACAGTCCGATGCCAAGCACGAGAAAACTGGTGGCGATATGTAAATAAAACTCCTTCACGTCATCCGTTATGGCCATTTCTGGCGCGGTTGCAACAATGGTCAAGGCGCCAGCTTCGTGGGGATAGGCGACGTTTATCACCTGCGCTCTTAAATGATGCCCGCCGGGGCCTTCCAGGATTTGCACTTCATGGCTTTCAGTGACCTCCGTGTTGCTCAGGTCCAGGAGGTTGGTACCCAGCGAAGGCGAACTGTACAGGGATTTATCTACACTGAGGATCTCCCAGTACCAACCTGAATTGATCCGGTGAAAACGAGGGTCAGTTGGCTCCCTTGACAGTACCAACTTTCCATTTGGAAGTGTTTCAACCGCCGCAACCAATTCTTCGACGTGAGTAAATACATGGTCGTCATAGTGACCCTGGGTGTGCTCCCGGTAAAATTGTCCCATCAGGACGCCAGTGAACACCAGTGCGATCACGATCCAGAAAACGGACAGCGTGATAATGCGCTTGGTCAGCGATTTATGCATTCGGCCTGGGTTCGCCGAGTTGGTAACCAAGCCCCCGCCGGGTCTTGATCATGTCCGTGCAAATTTTGCCGCGAAGGCGATTGATCAGAACTTCGATGACGTTCGAGTCGCGGTCGAAATCCTGGTCGTAGATGTGTTCGGTCAATTCGGTCTTGGAGATGACCTCGCCCTCGTGCTGCATCAGGTATTCCAGCGTGCGGTATTCCAGCGCGGTGAGTTCAACCAGGTTGCCTTCCATGGTGACACGAGCCGAAGTGGTATCTATCACCAGCTTGCCGCAATCGCATTGCATGATCGGGCTTGAATGGCCGGTGGCCCGGCGAATCAGTGCTTCCAGCCGGGCCAGCATTTCTTCGAATTCAAATGGCTTTGCCAGGTAGTCGTCCGCCCCGGCCCGCAGGCCGGCTACTTTTTCCCGCCAGGTATGGCGCGAGGTCAGGATCAGCACGGGAACGTCGTTACTCTTGGCGCGCCACCGCTCCAGTACATCAATACCATCCATTTTGGGCAGTCCGAGGTCCAGCACCACCGCGTCGTAGTGCTCCGATTCACCCATGAACAGCCCCTCCTCGCCATCGTATGCAACGTCCACTACATACATGGCGTGCTCCAGTGAACTTTTAATCTGGCGGGTCAGTTCAGCATTGTCTTCGATTACAAGAATTCGCATGGCTTTTTCCTGCCGGGCAAGGTGCTATTATCCCAAAGTTATTTTGAATCAATAACCTGAAAAGGGCACTGATTTGAGTCAAGATGCAAGAAGGGCCGGCGGTCATTCGCAGGTCCTCCTGATTGTTTCCGCCAGAACTCCTTTTTACATACCGCCGTCATCGGCTTTATCACCCCAGACAAAGCTGCCCATTAATAGGTACGCTCCTTCTTCCGGGAAGGAATTAAGGTTCAAACTGCGGGTTTTACCCAGGGGGTTCACCTGGATTTCAAAAAATACGCGGTTGGAATTCCAGTCGCCATAGTAGGCCAGGTTTTCAACACCGTAGAAGTTGCCTACGTGCTTGTTGCCGTGGTTCATGTGTCCCGGGCGGCAGTGTTTGCGTAAAGAAGTTTCATGGTGATCTCCTTAATTCGTAAATAGCGACAGGTACACCAATCTCCTCGCGGCATTCAGAAAATCCACAAATTACAAGTTTACAGCAGCTTCCTTAAGCCAAGCTGAAGGGATGATTCAACCTGGGTTGCTTGGCACTCATCAGGAACAGGGAAAACTTAAGCTCACCTTAAATTACCGTTCAGTGTGGGCTAATCGGCTTTTGTTACAGTGAAATTGGAATGGAACGTCCGGCTCCGCATGCCGGTCTCCAACGTTTTCCCTGCTCATATGCGAGGTGAATCATGCCATTCAAAGACAAGATATTTGCCATTCTCCTGGGACTGGCCACTCTAAGTGCTACCGCAGATGCGGATCTGATCATCTTCGAGAGTTTTACGGGTTATCCGGACAACGCCTTGATTTCTGTTAGCCCCGCCGGCCCTGCGATTGGATTGGCGGGTGATTGGTTCCTTAATTCCGAGAGCAATTTTTATGTCAACAGGACAGAAGCCGACCTTAATGCCGGAACCGGCAAGGCCATTTACGATTTTCCTTTTGACGATAATGGTATGCGAACGGCACAAAGGTATAGTTCACAGGATCATGAATTATTCAGAACCGATGGTGAGAATTTCTACGCCAGTTTCCGGATTCACCCTTCGCGTGCAAACGGTGACATGACCTTTACGCTGATTCTCGAGCAGCTGAACGGCGGGGGGCAGCCGGATGTGTCTTTCGGGATGAAAAACAACAATTTTATGGTCGGCAACGGGGGAGCGAACATCGATGTCGTTGGTGGTATTCCTTCCTCCATGGAAATGTTGGTGGTTTTGCGAATCGAATATGGAGAAGCCATTACCGGGCCCGATGACCTTGAGGTTGTTACGTTGTGGGTTGACCCGGTCGATGAATCAAGCAGCCCGGTAATAGACAATGTTACGGTGGATTTGCTTTACCGGGGTGGCGGCAGGATTACTGCTGTATCCATCCGGGGTGATCAGATGGCGGGGCAGCCGGCGTTTTTTGACGATTTATCGGTAGGATCAAAGTTTGCAGATGTTATATCAACACCGCAAGCCGGTGGCTTGACCAACGACTTGGGAGTGAACGGACTGTTCTATGATCCCAATAATCCCGGGCACGGCTTCAACTTCGTATCACACGAATCAGGGCTAACCGTATATTACTACGGACATACCGCAATGAGTGAAAGGTTGTGGCTGTTCTCGGAGACATTCGAAGGGGACCTGGAGTTCAACGCTCCTGTTGAAATGGACATGTATGAAGTCATTTCTGGAGTTTTTGGTCTACCGACGCTTCCGGCAACTTCATGGGGTACCATTATCATAAACTTGGCAGATTGTGATACGGGCAAAGCTTCATTCAGTGGTCTTGACGGCAGCCTGGAGATGGATTTTATCAGGCTTACGTCCATGCCAGGAATCAGTTGTAATTAGTAATAGCGTGCCTGGTCGCGCATTTGCGCGATCGGGACCATAAAACTTAACCAACCCTTAAACTCCGTTTCAGATTCCGTTAATCCGGTATCTGCTAATTTAAATTTGGGTCCATCGTATGGGCCTGCGAAATTCCGCGTAAGACGGGGCAGGCTCCATCGAAGATGGTTTCTTTGCGAAATGCGAACCGTGGTCGCATGAGGAGGAGTCCACCCCTACAACAGCGCAGGACGCTGCCAAGTTTCCTCCGGAAACGATGATTGTGCAGGAGGAAACTGGAATGAAACGTATCAGACTTAGATCTCACGTATTAGCGCTCGTGGCGCTGTTAATGCTGCTGTGCACGTCAGCCAGCAGTGTCAATGCCCAGAATAACCAGGAAGGATTGACCTGGCCGGTCGAAACCCGGCTGATGGTCAAGGACTGGAATCCCGGTACACCGGACGCATGGATACCGATTGGTGAAGTAGATTTCGTCAACGGCCACAAAGAGAACGGCAATCTGCAAATTACGATCGACCCAATCGAACCCTACACGATCGGGGAAGTGCGCATTCATATCGTCCAGGATCTGGACGACTTTGACAGCATCCTCGACAAAAAGACCGGACAACCAAAAGCCAGCAAGTTTGATTACAAAACTGACTACTTTGGAGATCAGGGCATAACGGTCGAAAGTCATGTCGAAACGATCCCCCTCTCCAATTTCGATGTTTGCTGGGGACCCAATCTAACTGCGTGCCCGCCGCTCTACACCATCGTGTCCGTCATACTTTATGAGGAGCAGGTGGTAGAAGACGTCACTACCCTGGTCAGGGTGCCGGAAGATGCGTATGCCGAGAACGAAGGCGTTTTCAGCCGGTTCGACAAAGACGACGACCGTATTTGGGGTATGTACGTCACCTACGTGCCGGCCAAGGTTGAGCCGGGACACTTCATCGATGCCATCGTCAATGGATTGTCGTATGTGACCGTTACCCAGACCAATTTTGGTATCACGGGTGAGGGAGGACAGTTCTGGTACCTTCCAGGCGAGTACATCGCTTTTTATGCGGGCAACCTTTACCTGGGCGACGCCCTGGGTGACCACCAGGTCTCACCACCGGACCTCTTCGGCCAAGCCGACATGGATGACGACCGGGTCCTCAATGTGGCCAGGCTGTTACAGAGCCTGGACGCGGACGGAAACCCCGCGCAGGGTGCGATCAACCTCACTGCGGAGGTGGTCGATTGCCTGAATTCAGCTTTGGGCGACCCTCCTCCAGTTCTGGAGCCGGAACTTTTCTTTTCTGATGATGCAGCCGTTGGCGCTCTGATCGACGCAACAATCGCCGTATGCAGGGGCACGGTGAGTTTGGCCGCAGTTACCAAGGCAGAAGCCCTGGAAAACCTCAATAACGGGATGCAGGCCGGCAACCTGATGAAGCGAAATATCTCCAAGTCTCCGGACCTGAAAAGCAACAAGGCCAAGATCGATATGATGCCTGTCTACGTTCCGGCCAGACGGTCGGACGACACTCTGACTGAGGTGGTCTACTTCGACGAGAACGACGCGATCATTGAAACACGTTATGAAGCCAAACCCATCGTGGTTTCCTACCTTGATGAGGTCGAGGGCACTGGCGCACTGGACGTTTGGGTCGCCATCTCGCGGGACGACGGCGACAGCTGGAAGCGCAGTAACATCTCCAAGACCGCCAAAAAATCATCCCTGGTGGGTTACGCGGGAGAATCCTGGAAGCCCATGCTCAAGGTCAAGGACAACAAGATCTTCGTGGCCTGGACCGACAAATACTGTCGGGGCGGAAGACCGGGTTACGGCATTACGGTTTGTGATGCGTTTGATGTGGACTCTGATGATGACGGCGAATTCGACACCTGCGAAGTGTGCCGCGAAACAGACGAGGGCACCATGTGCAGAAACGATTACACGGGTGACGACACCTACTGGCAGGACGACATTTTTGGTGTGGCCGGCCCGCAACGTTCGGTCATCTACGAAGACTACCCCGATATGGGTGAGGTGCCCTATAGCTGCGTATGGGCAGCCAGGGGTATCGTTGCCACCGAGGCTGACTTCAATGCAGGCATTGGTGATTATGTCGGTGACATCGTCTGGTTCAAACCCGAGAAGTTGACTTCGGGACGCCGCGACGCCTTCCAGCTCTTTGCCGGGGCGGGTACCGATGTCGCATTCGCCATTGTCTGGCAGGAAGACCCCAAGGGCCTGTTGCCGGGTGACGGCGAAGGTCCTGGCGACGGATGGAGTGGCGCCAACACCAACAACAAGGCCGATATCTGGTACAGCTATATCACTTTGAAGGATTTCGCCAAGATCGATTACGACTACCCATCAGGCGAAATGGGTGAAAACGACGAGGATTTGGCCGCCGACCCCGAGTTGACTGGAAGGGTCAAAGCCCTTGTGCCCATGACCCTGCCGGTCAGAATTTCCGACAATGAAGTCTGCAGTGCTGAGAACATGGATCCCGATGGTGGAAATGGCGAGCATGATTTTGACGGAGAAGGCAAGGGAACCCACCGGTATTGCGGCACGATAGAAGGTATCGGCACGGCCGCAGTCCCGGGGTTCAATCCCCTGTGTGCTTACACCCTCGAGAAAGCCAACCCTAAAGGTGAAATCCACAATGTATGTGTTACCGCCGACGGACGTTTTCTCGACGGCAACACCGGCGCTTCCCGGCCCAATATCTTCCTGCAGCCCTATAAGAAACCGGACGGCAGCAAGAGCGCCTGGGTCATCATCGGCTACGAAGAAAGCAAGGGTGTAGGCTCGCCCCCGGAGGGTGAGCACGATGACGACGGCTGTGGCGGTAGTGATGATTACATTCCGGTTTGGCCCGTTGAGGAAAGCGATGAGCACGACGAGGATCGCTACAAACCGGATATGGGCAAAAACGTCTTCTATCACAGCTTCGATCTTTTCAATCCCGTAACAGTTGCCAGTGGAGGCATGATCAACCAGCCGGAGATCAAATTGGACGACTTCGGTAACCCGATATTGGACGGGTCTGGAAATCCGATACCGGTCTACCTGACGGAAGATCCTGCTCTCTATGCTCCTGATCCACCCCCGCTGCTTCTCGATTGGAAGGACGAGCCAATCCCGGCGACGAATAATGCCCGCCGGGTGCGCTTCGTGACTCAGCCCAAATCCAAGAAAGGAGCCTCGGGCACGGTACTGGTAGCACTTTACCGCGAGGGTGAAGAAGGCAGAGGCAAACCGGCGGACATTTTTATGCGGCGCATGAAGGCCTCTCCGAGCGGCAACCCCTATGCCTTTGGGAACTTCACGCCCGGGGCCATGAACCTGAGCAGCGTAAGCGTAAGCGAAGATCCGAACTCCACGTTCCAGGATCCGTTCGATCCGGAAAAACCCATCAAAATGCTCCGTTGGACCTGGGTTGAAGACAATCTCAATGATTCATCGGCGAGAAACCCCTTCTCAGACGCCCGTGCCCACCGCGGCGCCCTTAACGGTGACGATCTTCTGATCGGCTACACCTGGACGCCCAACTGGGGCAGAAAGGCCAACGACAAGTACGACTTCTATATTCGTCGTTCTTTCAACGGAGGCCAGCACTGGACGACCGATAAGACCGATACCGATATCGAGCACAACGTGGTCTTCAGGGTCCCGGTGATCGATGATGAAAACCAGGAAGTAACCTGGGATGAGGAGGTGGTCACCACGGTGTACGAGCCGGGTGCAATCGAACCGCCGCGTAACGTTTCCAATCTGCGCAACTACCGCACGACCGTGGAGGAACCACGGCTGGTCAAGACCCCGGGGACCATCAAAAATCCCGACGGAACTGCCACCGGTTACCCGGAAGATAAATGGGATTCGAGCGTCTACCAGCTGGCCTATGGTCTGGATTTCAACCAGAACACCCTGCCGGACGGTGTCGAGCAACCCAAGCTGCCGCTGGACATCTATTACAGCCGCACCCTGGACAAGGGACAGCGCTACCAGAGCGTGATCGTCACCCCGCAGGGCGGCAACGGCAAACCTGAGGAAGGCTGGAATCCGCTGGCCAAGGATAAGCCTCAGCAGGGCGCAGCCCAGCTCCGCCAGACTCCCGACGGATCGCGGATGTACGGCATCTGGCTGGAGGAAGGCGACAACGGCAGCGACATCATGTTCCGCAGAGTTGACTATCGCGACTGATGAACTGCTTCGAAATGAGACGCAACGAAATGCAATGAAATGCAATCAGGCGCAGGGACGCGCAAGGAGGAAATCATGAAAGCACGTAAACTTATTATTCTCATTGGAGCCTGCGCGCTGCTGCTCCTGGCCTTTGCACCCGTGTGGGGCGCCAAAGGGGGTGTACCCGGCAAACCACCCGCGGACCCAGTGGATCCACCACCCACGCCAATTGAAGGTTACTATTTCTGGAAGCTCGGGCATATGGATGGTCCCCACGATTCGAGCCTGGCCCTGGGTATCTCCCGCGACGGTAAAACAGCCGTGGGCTCAACCATGGTGGTGGACTTCACGCGTGCATGGCGGTTGGATATCGATTGGGCGATTGCCACAGACGACGGTGTGCCACCACTCTACAACGAACTGCAGGTGCAGGAAGACCTCGGCGTCGTGGCCCCATCTCAGCCCAGTGCTGCCTACGCGTCTTCTGATATGACGTGCGCATCTTACAACTATGACAAGGTAAATCTTGTATTGGACTGGTGCGGATCAATGCCGGTCGGCGGCTATCAAGTCGGCAAGGTATCCTACGGCAT
>JABDLD010000070.1 GCA_013001885.1 Lysobacterales bacterium | reverse complement strand
AAGGACGGCCAGCTGATCCGGCCATTGACCGGCGGCCACTGGGCCGTGGCCCAGGCCGGCCGGGGCGGCGGCGGTGTTCGGGCCGTCGACGAGGCGGGCGGTTATGTCTGGTTCGCCGCATTTCCTGAAACGACGACCGAAAAACACCTGTACCGGATACCGCTGTCGGGTGGTGAAACGGAGCAGATGACCGCTCCTGGCGGTTGGTACGAGGCCTCGGTTGCCGCCGATGGCAGCTTTTTCGTGGAAAATGGGCAGGGCCCTCTGAGACCGCCGTACACGGCCATTCGTGCGTCCTCGGGCGAACTGCTGATGCATATCACTGAAAACCCGCTGGATGAAAACCATCCTTATTATCCGTACCTCAACGGCCACCGCGACTTTTCCTACGGCACCATCGAGGCTGAAGACGGAACCTTACTCAATTACAGGCTGGCGTTGCCTGCCGATTTCGATCCGGCCCGCAAGTACCCGGCCGTGGTCTTTCTTTATGGAGGCCCGGGCGGCCCTGAGGTTACCAAAACCTGGTCTGTCAACGGCCGCCTGGACGGTTTTAACCAGGTGCTGGCGCGTAACGGGTACGTGGTGTTCACGCTGGATAACCGCGGCACCTCTGAACGCGGCAAGGCTTTCGAAGACGTGATCTACCGCAGCATGGGCGATTTTGAAGTGAGGGATCAACTGCAGGGGCTGAAATGGCTGAAGTCACAGTCTTATGTCGATGCCGATAATGTCGGTGTCCACGGCTGGTCCTACGGCGGCTATATGACGTTGATGCTGTTGCTGAAGGCGCCGGGGGCATTCAACGCGGGCATCGCCGGCGCACCGGTCACCAACTGGCGCCTGTACGACACACACTACACCGAGCGCTACATGGGAGATCCGGATGATGGCGATGGCCGTTACGAAACCGCGAGCCCCATTACCTATGCGCAGAACCTGCGGGACCCGTTGTTGATCGTTCACGGTATGGCCGATGACAATGTCTTTTTCGACCACACCGTGCAGATGATTGATGCGCTGCAAAAAGCCGCTCTGCCGTTCGAAATGATGACCTATCCCGGCAAGCGGCATCGTATCGTCGGCGAGGCCGAAAACACGCAGATGTGGAATATGTACCTGAAATTTTTCAATCGGCACCTGACGGCTGAGTAGTGCCGCGCGCCCGGACCCCGGCTCGTTGCACGGACTCTGTCTGTTCTTTCTGAGCCTTCGCACGATAAGATGTTGCTCATGATCGGAATTTTAAGTTTCAGCAGGTCACGTTTCGGTTGCCGCGCTGTGTTGGCGCCGGCGGTGGTTTTCTTCTTTTGCTGTTTTGTATTTCCGGTCGAAACCGTTGCGGAGGATGCCATAACCAGCGGTGACCTGCAGATCAGCAAGACCCTGAATAATTTGCTGGGGGAGGAAGACGCCGCGCGTTACCGGGACGTCATCTCCCCGAAGAAGTCGATTACCTGGCACGTTTACATTCCGAAAAACGCCTCAACCGAACCCCCGGGCGTGATGGTTTACGTCAGCCCGGAGCGATCCGGACAAATCGATTACCGCTGGCGTGAAGTGATGGATCAGCAAAACCTGGTTTACATTTCCGCGAACAACTCGGGAAATCGCAAGACGGTCAAGCTGAGGGTCGTGCTGGCGGTCATGGGGCTGAAGGCTCTGGGCCCACGACTCACGCTGGCCGCAGACCGCGTTTACATTTCGGGATTTTCCGGTGGTGGCAGGGTGGCGAGTTATGTGGCCAGCCAGTTTCCGAAGCTTTTTACCGGCGCGATCTACATTTGCGGCGCCGATTTCTGGAAGCAGGAATACTCGCCGAAAGTCGACCTCATGCTGCCCAACCGATTCGTATTCGTCACCGGTTCCAAAGATTTCAACCGCGACGAGACCCGAGCCGTTTTCCGGCGCTACCTTGAGGCCGGGGCGGCGAACAGCAAACTGATGGTCATCCCGGGCATGGCGCACGAGAAACCCGGTAAGCAGGATTTGAACGAAGCCCTCGATTACCTCGGGGCTTCGAGCCCTTCTGTGTCCGGGTAAAAATCAACCCGGGTTTCATGATCTTCGCTGCGCGGGTCGGCGTGGAACTCCGCCGCGCTGCGGCTGGCCATCTTTTCATAGATATCCCAGCGCAGATGCACCGCCTTCTGTGCGATTTCGGCCAGGCGGTCTGCTTCTTCCGGGTTCTCCCGGGCAAGCAGCTTGAAGCGCCCCTCGTGCTTGCGGTAATCAACCAGCGGCAGTGTCGGCCGCAGGCTGTCGAGTGTGAACGGCACGCCACCGGTATCGCGAACCAACGGGTTATAGCGGATCAACGGCCAGTGGCCGCTGGTCACGGCGCGTTTCTGCTGCTGCATGCCCTGCTCCATGTCAATCCCGTGGGCGATGCAGTGTGAATACGCGATGATCAGCGACGGGCCGGGATAAGCCTCGGCCTCGCGCAGCGCCTGCAGCGTTTGCTGGGGGTTGGCGCCCATGGAGATGCGCGCGACGTAGACGTTGCCGTACGCGATGGCCTGCTGGGCGACATCTTTCTTGCCGATCTGCTTGCCGCCGGCGGCGAACTTGGCGACCGCGCCCAAAGGCGTGGACTTGGACATCTGCCCGCCGGTGTTGGAATACACCTCGGTGTCCATGATCAGAATATTGATGTCCAGGCCTGAAGCCAGGGCATGGTCGAGCCCGCTGGAGCCGATGTCGTAGGCCCAGCCGTCACCACCGACGATCCAGATCGAACGGCGCACCAGGTGGTCGGCCATCGACTGCAATTTGCGCGAGGCAGGCGTGTCGATCAGCTCGAGGCGGTACTTCAATTCCGCAACCCGCTCGCGCTGATGCTGGATTTCGGTTTCACTCTGCTGCTGCGAATCGATGATGGCGTCGACGAATTCGTCGTCGAGTTCATCCCTGAGCCGTTCGAGTGCCTCCATTGCCTGCCGCATATGGTGATCCGCGGACAGGCGGAACCCCATGCCGAATTCGGCGTTGTCTTCGAACAGTGAATTGGACCAGGCAGGGCCGCGGCCCGCTGCATTCTTGGCCCAGGGCGTGGTCGGCAGGTTACCGCCATAAATGGAGGAACAGCCGGTGGCGTTGGCCACCATCATGCGGCCGCCGAACAACTGGGTAACCAGCCGCAGGTACGGGGTTTCTCCGCAACCCGAGCAGGCGCCGGAAAATTCGAACAGCGGTTGCAGGAACTGCACGCCGCGCACGTTCGAAAAGTCGATCTCGGAGCGCTTGTTCCACTCCATCTGCTCGAACCACCCGAGGTTCTGGCGCTGATCTTCGAGTATCGGGTCTTTGGCGACCAGCCTGAGCGCCCTGATTTCCTCTCCGTTTTCATCCTTGTCGCGCACCGGGCAAGCATCCACGCACAGGTTGCAGCCGGTACAGTCGTCGGGGTAAACCTGCAGCACATAGCGCATTTCGGGGAAGCCGCGCGCGCTGATCGGCGAAGACTGGAAGCTTTCCGGTGCGCCTTCCAGCGTGTCTTCATGGCAAAACTTGGCCCGTATTGCCGCGTGGGGACAAACGAATGAGCAGTTGCCGCACTGGATGCAATGGTCATCGAGCCATTCGGGTATGAGCTGCGCGATGCTGCGTTTCTCCCACTGGCTTGTGGCCGTCGGGTAGGTGCCGTCAACCGGGATCTTCGAAACCGGCAACTCGTCGCCGCGCCCGGCCATCATCTCTGCAGTGACGTCCTGCACGAAGATGGGTGCAATTTTGGGTACGATCGGCCGGTCGCCGATACCGCTTTGCTGCATGGCGTCCACGTCGACCCTGAACAAATGGGCCAGGGCCTGGTCGACTGCCGCATGGTTTTTCTGCACGACATCCGGGCCTTTCTTGCTGTAGGTTTTCTCGATCGCCTGCTTGATCAGCGTGATCGCAACGTCCGTGTCCATGACACCTGCCAGCTTGAAAAAGCACACCTGCATGATGGTATTGATACGGCGGCCCATCCCGGTTTCCCGGGCGACGGTATAGGCGTCAATCGTGTAAAGCTGGATGTCCCGTTCGATGATCTGGCGCTGCATTTTTTCCGGCAGCTTCTGCCACAGGGCTTCCGGACTGTACGGGCTGTTCAGCAACAGCGTCGCGCCTTTAGCCGCCCGCGCCAGGATATCGCTGCTGTAAACGAAGTCGAATTGGTGGCAGCCGATGAAATTCGCTGACTGCACCAGGTAGGGCGAATCGATCGGTTCGGGCCCGAAGCGCAGGTGGGAAACGGTTTGCGCGCCTGATTTCTTCGAGTCGTAAACAAAATAGGCCTGACCAAAACGATCCGGATCGCTGCTGATGATCTTTATGCTGTTCTTGTTGGCGCCGACCGTGCCGTCTGCTCCCAGTCCAAAGAACATCGCCCGCACGACATGATCCCGCTCGATATCGAAAGACGCATCCACCTCGATGCTCAGGTGCGTTATATCGTCATTGATGCCAACGGTGAAATGTTGCTTCGGCTTTGCTGTGTTCATCTCATCGAACACGGCCTTGACCATGGCCGGCGTAAATTCCTTGGATGACAAGCCGTAACGTCCGCCGCTGACCCGGGGCATTTTTTCGAGCACGCCCTGCGAGAGTCCCTGGGCCAGTGCCGTAATGACATCCTGGTACAGGGGCTCGCCATTCGAGCCGGGTTCCTTGGTGCGGTCGAGCACCGCAATGCCCTGCACCGTGGAGGGCAGGGCCGAGAGCAGAGCATCCACCGGGAAAGGACGGTAAAGGCGGACCACCAGCACACCGTAGCGTCCGTCCTGATTCTGGTTCAGCCAATCGACGGTTTCCCGCACCGTGGCGGTGCCGGAGCCCATCGCTACAATGACCAGGTCCGGCTCTGCGTGACCGAAGTAATCAACCAGCTTGTAACGCCGGCCGGTCTCATCCGCCAGTTCGTTCATTTTCCTTTGCACGATTCCAGGCACAGCCTGGTAGTAGGAATTTACGCTTTCCCGGCCCTGGAAGTAGGTGTCCGGGTTTTGAGCCGTGCCGCGCATGACCGGGTTGTCCGGGTTCAATGAACGCTTGTGGTGGGCCAGCACCAGGTCATCGTCGATCAGCTTGCGGATCGTCTCATCCTTTAGCTGGACAATTTTGTTGACCTCGTGAGAGGTCCGGAATCCGTCAAAGAAATGAATGAAAGGAATCCGAGATTCCAGCGTCGAGGCGTGGGCGATCAGGGCGAGGTCGTGCGCCTCCTGCACGGAGGCCGACGCGAGCTGTGCGAAACCGGTGGTGCGCGCCGCCATCACGTCCTGGTGATCGCCGAAGATCGACAGACCCTGCGCGGCGAGGGATCGAGCGGCCACGTGAAAAACGGTTGGCGTGAGCTCGCCGGCGATCTTGTACATGTTCGGCAGCATCAGCATCAGGCCCTGCGACGCGGTAAAAGTCGTGGACAAGGCCCCGGCCTGTAACGCGCCGTGCACCGCGCCCGCAGCGCCGCCCTCATGCTGCATTTCTACCACGGTGGGCACAAAACCCCAAAGGTTGGGCACCTTTTTGGAGGCCCACTCGTCCGCCAGTTCCGCCATGGTCGAGGAAGGCGTGATCGGGTAGATGGCGCAGATTTCACTCAGGCGATAAGCCACGTGCGCCGCGGCTTCGTTGCCGTCGACGTTGATCAAGGGTGCATTGTTTTTGTTGTTGATCATGACAGGCCCCCCGTCTGTGCCATTTCAATCGCGTGGCAAGGGCACTGCAGGAAACAGGCCTGGCAACCGGTGCAAAGGTCGTAATTTATTTCATAACGTTTGCCTTTACCCAGCTTGATGACGGCGTCCTCCGGGCAGGCGCCGAAACAGCCGTCACACTCGAAACAATTGCCGCAGGAATAGCAGCGCGCCGCCTCGTATCGTGCCTCCTTCTCGCTCAGTCCCGCCATCACCTCGCTAAAGTCCGAGGTCCGGTGCTCCGGCGGCAGTGAAGCCTGCTGGCGTTGCTGCGCATCGGTGTAGTAACGCAGGTGCAGCGCATTGAAATCGACGGTCGGCTTCCGGGTTTCCTTTCGGTAGGTCGTGCCGTTGAGCCAGGCGTCGATATGCCGGGCCGCTTTCTTGCCGTGTCCGGTGGCGATCGTTACGGTTCTCTCGGAAGGAACCATGTCGCCACCCGCGAACACACCCTCCGCCCCGGTCATCATGTTTTCGTCCACCTCGACCACACCGTCCCATTCCATCGAAACGCCCGGAATCCGTTCCATCACGCTGGTGTCCACATTCTGGCCCAGGGCCAGCACCAGGCTGTCTGCTTCCAGTGTTTCAATTTTACCGGTGGGTTGCGGGCGGCCGTTTTCGTCGACCTCCATGACCTCTACCTGGAACGTCGTACTGTCGATTTCGCGAATGGTGCGCAGCCAGTTGATCTTGATGCCTTCGGACTCGGCTTCGACGGCTTCGAACTCGTGCGCCGGCATGTGTTCCCGGTCGCGCCGGTAGATGATCATCGTTTCTTCAGCCCCCAGCCTTTTCGCCGTGCGGGCTGCGTCCATGGCGGTATTGCCGCCGCCGTACACGGCTACACGGCGGCCGAGCCTGGGCTCCTCACCCCGCTCCACGGAGGCGAGGTAGCTCACGGCGTCCAGGATCCTGCCCGAATCGCGCGCCGGAATATCAACGTGTTTGCCGAGGTGTGCGCCGATCGCCATGAAGACTGCGTCGAACCCTTCGTCCTGCATCGCCGCCACCACGTCTTCAACCTTGCAGTCGAGCGTGATTTTCACGCCGATGGCGGCAATCCTGGCGACTTCGCCATCCAGCACATCCCGCGGCATGCGGTAAGCCGGGATGCCGAATCGCATCATACCGCCGGCCATCGGGCCGGCTTCGCGAATCTCCACTTCGTGCCCCAGCATGGCCAGGTGCCAGGCCGCGGACAGGCCGGAGGGCCCCGCACCTACCACCAGCACTTTCTTGCCGCTGGCCTTGGCCGTTATTTCGGGCACCCAGCCTTTTTCCAGGGCCAGGTCGCCGAGGAAGCGCTCCACCGCGTGGATGCTGACCGCGTCGTCCACTTGCTGCCGGTTGCAGGATGCCTCGCAGGGGTGATAGCACACGCGGCCGTGAACGGAGGGCATCGGGTTATCCCTGACCAGTATCCGCCAGGCGCTTTCGAAATCACCGGCTTGCGCTTTGTCCAGCCAGGCCTGGATGTTTTCACCTGCCGGGCAGGCATGGTTGCAGGGTGGTATAGAGTCGACAAAAACCGGCTGCTGCAGTCGCACGGGGCCGGTGCCGGTCGATTTTCTCAAGTCAGGTGGTAGCGTGATGTCAGTGCGGACAGTAGACATGGTCGATGTTTTCCGGAATCTGATGGGTTAATTGGGTCGTCGCGATAAGATGCGAAATTTCACAACAATTATTGAATTTTAGACGGATTAACCAGGTTCAGTGTGAGGCATGTCAATTAAAAGGAAGTTTAGGGCATCATTGCCGCATTAATGCGCCAAGCCGTTCTATTCCCTTGATGATTTCGTCTTCCCCATAGTGGGCAAAACTCAACCTCAGGCAGTTGTGCAACTGGCCGGCACATGAAAAAAGCGCTCCGGGTTGGAAGCCGGTCTGAAATTCCCGTGCCCGGTCACGTAAAGCCGTTGTGTCCGTTTCACCGTCCATTTCCAGCCAGAAGAAGTACCCGCCTCCCGGGCGGCGCCACCGGGCCACTCCGGATAGCTTGCTGCGCAGAGCCGCGTCCATGACCTCGACCCTGCGGCGGTAGGTTTCGCGCAGCTGTTGCAGCCAGGAGTCCTGCAATCCAAGTTTTATCGCATGCCGCATCACGTGGGAAGTGTAGTGGTTGAGGGATCCTCCGCTGTTGATAACACCCGTTTCGAGCAGTTGTTTCATCAGCTTGTTCGAGGTTTGAATCCAGCCCAGGCGCAGGCCGGGGGCCATGATCTTCGAAAACGAGCCCATCGACAGGACATTGCCTTTCCCGGTCATCGTCCCGAGGGCGGCCGGCGGCGGGTCGAAGTAATGCAAGAGTTGGTAGACCTCATCCGCCACGATCAGAAAATCGTGTTCGATACTCAGTGCCGTCAGCGCTTCGCGCCGCCCGGCGCTCAGGGTTTGCCCGCCCGGGTTGTGATAGGTCGGAATGGTGTAAAGAAACACCGGACGGTGAAGCGCCAGTTGTTCGGCCAGGACTTCGATGATCAGGCCGTTTTCATCCATCGGTATACCGACAGTGTGCAGACCGTGGTCCGCAAAAATCTGGTGTGCAAGGAAGTAACTTGGCTCTTCGATGAATACCGTGTCACCCGGTTTTGCGAACTGCCCGCAGATGAAATCAAGGGCCTGGGAGTTACCGCCCGTGACAAACAGTGAGTCGGCAGTCACGTCCTGATGGTACGAGCGGGTCAGAAAATCCGCCAGCACATGCCTGAACCCGGCATCACCCTGGCGCTCGCCGTAATTAAGTTCGAGCGGCTGCGCATGCGCCATGAAATCGGCTGATGCTCTGCGCAGTAACCCGACCGGCAGAAGATCTTCTGAGGGCTGCCCCACGCCGAAATTGATGATTCCCGTTGCAGGGGCGCCGTCAAAAGTTGCGGTGCGGGGCTTCTTGCTCATCTCGCCATGATACCCAAAACCCATGTAATATCGTCATTTACAACGTAAAAAGTGTCCCTTCGGGCACGATAACCGGGTGTTTTATGCCAATTGAAGAAATCAGTGAATGGTTGACACAAAACCGGATTACCGAGGTGGAATGCCTGGTGCCGGACATGACGGGAAACGCCCGTGGCAAGTTCATTCCGGCCGACAAGTTCATCAAGGAAGACAGCCGGCTGCCCGAGTCTATCCTCGTGCAGACGGTTACCGGCGAGTACACCGATATCCATGACGACCTGGTGGGCCCGATTGACGGGGACATGATGCTGCAGCCGGACGCCAGCTCGATGAGGCTGGTTCCGTGGGCGGTTGATCCCACCGGCCAGATTATCCATGACTGCTACACGCGAGACGGTGAATTGCATCCGCTGGCGACCCGCAGCCTGCTCAGGCGGATTCTGAAGCTTTACGAACACGAAGGCTGGACGCCGGTGGTCGCGCCAGAAGTCGAGTTTTACCTGGTTCAGAAAAATGTCGACCCCGACTACGAATTGGTGCCACCGATCGGGCGTTCAGGCCGGCGTGAAGCCGGGCGCCAGTCGTACAGCATTGACGCGGTCAACGAATTCGAGTCGGTCGTAGAGGAAATGTACGATTTCTGTGAAGCACAGGAACTGGACGTGGACACATTGATTCACGAATCCGGCCTGGCCCAGCTGGAAATCAATTTCCTGCATGGAGATGCGCTCAATCTCGCGGACCAGGTGTTCGTGTTCAAGCGCACGATGCGCGAGACGGCGCTGAGGCACGATATTTACGCCACTTTTATGGCCAAGCCGATGCAGCACGAGCCCGGCAGCGCCCTGCACATTCACCAGAGCATCGTGGACAGTGAAACGGGCCAGAATATTTTCAGCAACGAGGATGGTTCGGAGCATGAACGTTTCCGGCACTTTATCGGCGGTCTGCAACAGTACACGCCCGGCGCCATCGCGTGCTTCGCACCCAGCGTCAACTCCTATCGTCGGTTTGCTCCGGACATCGCCGCGCCGATCAATGTGCACTGGGGCTACGAGAACCGCACGACCGGTATCCGTATTCCGGACAGCAATCCGCAGGCGCGACGGGTCGAGAACCGCTTTCCGGGCGCCGACGCAAACCCCTACATTGCAATCGCGGTTTCGCTGGCCTGCGGCTACCTGGGAATGAAAAAGAAAATCGAGCCGACGGCACCGCACGAAGGTGACGCGTTCCTGGAACCGATTGCGGTGGCCAGAAGCCTGGAGGAGGCGTTACGGCTGTTATCGGAAGACACCGAGCTGCAAAAAGTTCTCGGCGTCGATTTCGTCAAAGCCTATTGCGCCGTGAAACTGGAAGAATTCGAGGCATTCAACAAGGTGATCAGCTCCTGGGAGCGCGAATACCTGTTGCTCAACGTCTGAATCATTTTATTCGCCGGGCTCTCCTGGGTGCGAGCGTGCACATCAAAGCGAGACTCCTTCATCCTGGTTCGCTCTCGTGTGCTGTCCTGACCGTAAACACACTTAAGTTTCAAGGAGTTGATCTATCGCATTTTAGTGGCAGAACACGGGTGCTACCTTCAACTTGACATAAACCCAAGCAAATTCAGGGGCGCGTTGATGAACGAGTGTGTACTGCCTGATCCAACCGGATTTTTTGAAATCCGTTTCGAGTCCATCGGCGGACTCGGCGCCCACGCGGCAGGCCAGATCCTGGCCCGGGCCGCCGTGCTCAAATTGAATCTCAATGGCTCGCACTTCTCTTCTTATGGTTCTGAAAAGAAGGGTTCGGTTGTGCGCTCCTATGTGCGTCTGGGTGACACGGACAAGCCTATTCGTACGAGTGCTCCGATTGATTCGCCGGACGCCCTGGTGGTTTTTCACGGGGCTCTGCTGGAGCAGGAGATAACCATTGCCGGGATGAAGAATTCCGGGACGCTTATCTACAATGGATGCGAGGGAGAAGTTCCGGAACTGCTAAAAAATGTGCCTGCCGGAGCCCGCATCATCAGGATCGACGCAACCAATATTGCCATCGAGGAATTGTCACGCCCGAATGCAGTACTGCTTGGAGCACTGACTGCGGCGGCCCCTTTCCTGGACGCCGATACCGTCCTGGAGACTCTGACCGAGAAGTTTGCCAAGCGGAATCCTCAGGCAGCAGCGTCCAATGAGCGGGCGTACAGGCGCGGTGCTTCCGAGTATGAAGTGCTCGAAGGCGTGGGTGAGGGCAGCGGGGATCTTCCCGCCATGCGGCCGAGCCCGGTGCTGGGTTACGAAACAGCGCCCATTGGCGGTGTGATCCCTTATGCCGGAAACACGGTTTCAAATGATCTTTCCGCGTCGCGAACCGGCTGGATGCCGCTGTTTACGGATGAAGAGTGCGTGCACTGCGGCCTTTGCGCCACGGTGTGCCCGGACTTCTGCCTGGTTTGGACGCATGAACAACTGAACGGCGAAGAGTCAAAAGTTCGGCTGAAAGGCATTGACTATCAATATTGCAAGGGCTGTATGCGCTGCATCGAGACCTGTCCGACAGAGGCCATGACGCGCGTAACGGAAACTCCGGGTTTGGCTGACGAGCTGCGTGTGCCACTGTTTGTCGCCGGTAATCCGGGTTCATGAGGTGAAATTTAGGGAGTAGAAAATGGCCACAGATATCCATGCGGTCCTTAAGGATCCCACCAATGATGGGCACGAAGACGGTATCGTTCGTCAAGCCAGAGATTTCCTGAGTGGAAACGAGGCCGCTGCCAGGGCTGCGCGGGATATTGGTTTTCACGTGATGGGTTATTTCCCGATCACACCGTCAACCGAGGTAGCTGAAACCCTGTCAAAAATGCAGGCCAGCGGCGAGCATGAAATCGTCATGATTCCTGCAGACGGCGAGCATGGGGCCGCAGGGATTTGTTACGGCGCTGCGCTGGGCGGAGGTCGGGTGCTCAACGCCACTTCGTCCCAGGGGCTTTTGTACGCACTGGAACAATTACCTGTGCAGTCATCAACCCGCGTGCCGATGGTGCTCAATGTCGCAACACGGGCTATTTCAGGGCCGCTGGACATACGCTGCGATCACTCTGACATTTACTTTGCACTCAACACCGGCTGGATCATCCTGCTGGCCCGTGAACCGCAGGCCGTTTACGACATGAACCTGGCCGCCATCCGGATCGGCGAGCATGCGGACGTCCGGCTGCCGGTGTTGGTTGCCTACGACGGATTTTTCACCAGCCACCAGAAACGGCGCGTGGAGTGCATCGAAGACGGTGAAGCCCTGCAAAAATTCCTGGGTACGCCGCACACTCCCTATCCAGCGCTCGACCCCAGGCATCCGGTTACCTTTGGTCCCTACATGAACGACCCGGACCTGATCAACAACAAGAAGCAGCATTCGCTCGCCATGGAGGCTGCCCGCCGCGTCATCCCCGAGGTTTTCGAGGAGCTAGCGCAGTTGACGGGCCGGCACTGGCCGGTCATGGACGCTTATCGCATGGATGACGCGGAAGTCGCCGTCGTGATGCTCAATTCCGCAGCCGAGACGGCCAAGGAAGTGGCTGACCGGCTGCGCAGCAAAGGCAAGAAGGCGGGGGTGCTGTCGCTCAATGTATTGCGCCCGTTTCCGACCGAAATGATCCGAACCGCGCTGTCCGGGGTCAAGGCCATCGTGGTCGGTGATCGCGCGGATTCTTACGGCGCGGACGGCGGCAACCTGTCGCTGGAGGTTCGCGCCGCACTGCAGGTCGATCCGGACAACCGGACCCGGGTGTTGACCCGGATTTATGGCCTGGGAGGCAAGGACTTCGATGACTCGGATGCCGAGGAATTCTTCGCCCAGGCGCTGAAAGTGGCCGAAAGCGGAAAAGTGGACGAAGTGTTCGCCTATCACGGCACTTTTGCCGGCGATCCGGAAAAAACCGTTGCTCACGGCTTGCCTGCCATTGAAACCTCTGAAGTGACACGCGGCATGGCCACGGTTCGCGATGATCCCGAAACGGGCAAACTCCAGGTCGAGCTGAAGCCGTTATGGGCCATGGCCGAAGTTCCCAGCCGGATCGCCCCGGGACACGGAGCCTGTCCGGGATGCGGGGCCTTTCCGGTGCTGCACCAGGTGTTCAGCGTGCTGGAGGGCGATATTGTTGTGCTGTTCCAGACCGGCTGCGCGATGGTGGTTACCACCGGCTATCCCAAAACGGCGCACCGCGTGACTTACATTCACAACCTGTTCCAGAACGGTGCGGCGACGCTGTCCGGCCTGGTCGAAATGTACCATGAGCTGTTGCGGCGCGGTGAGTTGCCCGATTCACCGGACATCACGTTCGTGATGGTGACCGGTGACGGCGGCATGGACATCGGCATGGGCGCGGCGTTGGGTGCTGCGCACCGCAATCACCACATGATGATCCTGGAATACGACAACCAGGGCTACATGAACACCGGCGCCCAGTTGTCTTATTCCACTCCGTTGGGACATCGGACTTCGACCAGCGAGGTCGGCGCCCGGCGCAAAGGCAAGGCGACTCAGCATAAGGACACGGCGCAAATTTTCGCCGCCACCCATGTTCCGTACGTATTCACGGCCAGCGAAGGCTACCCGGAAGACCTGATGCGAAAAGCCGCCAAGGCCCAGTGGTACGCAAAAAATGAGGGTATGACCTACGGCAAGATCCTGTCATTCTGCCCGCTCAACTGGACGACCAGTGACGATGCCGCTGAATCCACTCTGCAGGTCGCGATCGATTCCTGTTTCTTCCCGATTTACGAAGTGGAGCGGGGCATAACCAATATTACTTACGACCCCGAACTGCTGGGACGCCGGCGCAAGATCACCGAATGGCTCGGGCAGATGGGCAAAACCAAACACCTGATGGCCAAAGGAAACGAGGAGCGGCTTGCGTCCATCGAGGACGAGGTCGAGCGGCGCTGGCGTCGAATCAAGGCGATGCACGATCATCCGGAGCTATGAACCATGGTAAAAATTGTCGAGAAACGCCCACTTACTCCGATCACCAGGTTGTATCGGGTTTATGCGCCGCTGATCGCCAAGGCGGCGAAAGCGGGCCAGTTCGTTATCGTTCGCGTGCGCGAGGGTGGTGAACGCATTCCGCTGACCATCACCGACTACGACCGTGAAAGCGGTTTGATCACCATCGTTGTGCAGGAGGTCGGGGCGACCACGCGCCGTCTCGGCGAGTTGCAGGAAGGCGAGGAAATCCTGGACATGGTGGGTCCGCTGGGCGAGGCGCCCGAGATTCCCGGCGGCGGGCACATTGTTGGAGTAGGTGGCGGATACGGATCCGCAGCCCTGTTGTGCCTGATGCGGGAACTCAAGGAGCGTGGCGAGAACACCACGATCATCATGGGAGCCCGCGAGAAGAGCCTGTTGATCCTGGCAGACGAGCTCAATGACATTTGCAGCCATGTTGAAATCTGCACTGACGACGGTTCCGCCGGGTTCAAGGGCTTCGTGACGGAACGTCTGCAACAAATGATTGACGGCGCCCCGCCGGGCCCGCCGGATTTCGTGATTGCAATCGGCCCGATGCCGATGATGCGGGCGGTGGAAAAAACCACCCGGGCAGCCGGAATTGCCAACACCGCCTCGCTGGACCCGCTGATGATCGACGGCACCGGAATGTGCGGCGGTTGCCGCGTCACCGTGGGCGGTGAAGTCCGGTTTGCCTGTGTTGACGGGCCGTTTTTCGATGCCCACGAGGTGGACTTCGATGAGGCCGTCTCCCGCAGCAAGATGTATGTAAAACAAGAGCAGAAGGCGGCCGCATGCCAACGGTCGGCCGCAGGAGCAGCCTGATGCCTGTAAAACGCGTTGACAAAACCCCGATGCCGGTTCGTGAACCTTCAATGAGGGCCCACGACTTCGAAGAGGTCAATGAAGGTTACTGTTTTTCGCACGCCATGTTCGAGGCTGAACGTTGTCTCAGGTGCCAGGATCCGGTCTGCATAGACGGTTGTCCGGTGCGTGTACCGATCGCGGATTTCATGCATGCAGTGGCCGCGGGTGACTTACCCAAGGCTGCGGAACTCCTCCGGACAGCCAACCCATTGGCGGCGATTTGCGGCAGGGTGTGCCCGCAGGAAGCGCAATGTGAAGCAAATTGCCATATGACCAAGCGGTTCGGCCCGGTGGCAATCGGCCATCTGGAACGCTATGTGTCCGACTGGGAGATGGAACAACCCCTGAACGACGAAGTGGCGAAACCCAGGCGCGAGGAAAAGATCGCGATTGTCGGTTCCGGTCCGTCCGGACTGGTATGTGCGGGCGAATTGGCACGCATGGGTTACGTGGTCACAGTTTTTGAAGCTCTGCATGCGCCCGGCGGCGTACTGCGTTATGGAATTCCAGAGTTTCGCCTGCCCAATTCAATTCTGGACTGGGAAATCCAGTCGCTGGAGCGGCTGGGTGTGGAGTTCGTCAATAACGTTATCATCGGCAAGACCCTCAAGCTGGAGCAGTTGTTTGGCGAAATGGGCTATAAGGCGATATTTATTGGAACCGGCGCCGGCCTGCCCAAGTTCATGGGGATTCCCGGTGAGAGCCTGAACGGCGTCTACTCGGCCAACGAATTCCTGACCCGCATCAACCTGATGCAGGCGTTCGAGTTTCCGCAGTCCGAAACTCCGTTGAGCGTGGGCAAACGGGTGGCGGTGATCGGCTCGGGTAATACAGCAATGGATGCGGTCCGTTCCGCCCTGCGGTTGGGTGCTGAAAAAGCAATGGTCGTTTACCGGCGCAGCGAGAAGGAAATGACCGCTCGCATCGAGGAATATGAGCACGCGATTGAAGAAGGCGTCGAATTTCACTGGCTGACGAACCCGATTGAAGTCCTGGGTGAAGACGGCTGGGTGACCGGTCTCAAGTGCCTGCGCATGGAACTGGGCGAGCCGGACGAGTCCGGACGGGCGCGGCCGGTGCCGATCGAGGGCTCTGAGTTCGTTTTTCCCGTAGACAACGTGGTGCTTTCCATAGGCACGCGGCCGAATCCGCTTTTGCACAAAGCGACACCGGAACTCAAGACTCATTCCTGGGGCGGCCTGCTGGTGGACGAGCGCCAGGTGGAAACCACGGTGCACCGGGTTTATGCCGGCGGTGACGCTGTAACCGGCGCTGCCACCGTGATTCTTGCCGCCGGCGCCGGAAAACGTGCAGCCGAGGCGATTCATGCGGATCTCACCTCAGATCGGGAGGAAGCCGGCAAGGCTGCTAACTGACAAACCCCCGGATCCGGTGCGGGGCCGAATACGTGTTGCCTGGACACGCTCGAGACATCCCTGTGCGCTCATCGGCTGTTCCCGACAGCCGATGGTCCTGTCAAAACGTATCCGGCCCCGCACCTCAGGCCCCGCACCTCACCCTGGTGTCGGGTAGAATTGCGATCCATGCCTGCAGCCTTTTCGTTGACTAAAAAGTCTGAACATCTGCTGATTCTGCTCGGCGTGGCGGCGACGCTGGCGTTTTCAGTCTGGAATGCCTTGCTGAACAACTTTGCCTGCGGGAAATCCCCGGGTTCCTCGCGTTTACCACCGTGTTCGTGTTGCTGATCCTGCGCGAGCAGATCTTTGCGCTGTTGTCCCTGGGGCTGCTGGGCGCCGGAAGTTATGGGGCGGTTGTCGGCGTCATTATCTATCGCAGCCCTGATTGCCTTCGCCCTGGTGTGGCTTGGGATGGAGTACTTCGGGGTAGGATATCGGGCTCTTTACCTGGTTGCAGGCGGCGTGGCGTTATTGATAGCCGTGGCGGCTGTTTTCGTATTTCCAGTATTTCCGCAGGCTGTGCCGCAACGCAAACATTTGCTGACGCGCCGCCGCTACTGGCTGTATTACGCCCTGACCTTCATGAGCGGCGCTCGCCGGCAGATATTTGTCGTGTTTGCCGGTTTCCTGATGGTTGAAAAATTCGGTTTCTCGGCCGCCAATATTGCCCTGTTGTTCCTGTTCAACCACGGGGTCAATGTCTGGCTGGCACGCATGGTGCCGAGGAATCCCGCTGAGGGGAACGAGGTGCGGCCACCCCTGGGTTCAGCGCGTTATCGTTTCACGTAACGGTAGCGTTCGCTCATACGTTTCAGGCAATTATCGAAGGTCCGGCTGATCTGGGTAGTGTTCCGGATCCGCTCGATCTTGGGCCACGTGGCGCGGCGCCCCTCCATGATCATCTTTTTGACTTCTGATGGCCCGAAATTGGTGAACATTTTACCAATGTTCATCAGGTGTTTTTCGGGGTAGACCGTAATGTCACCACTGTAGGTCTGGCTGGCTACCGCGTGGGCCTTCTTGATCATTGAACCGACACCCGGAACGTCAAAGTGCTGATGCACCAGTTCCAGAAAATGCTCGACCTGTACCATCGGAGCCTTCAGGATGACATCCTGGATAAATGGAATCAGCCCGGTTTCCGCTATTTCGTCGCTGAGGAATGGAACGATATGCGGATTTGTCTGACTGACAATGTAGTGGTTGACATTGTGCAGTCGGTTGACCTTGTTTATTGGAATATCTTCATGGACGGAGCCGTCGATCCATCGATTTTGAGGCATGTAAGCGACTGATTTACCATCAAAATTCTTTGCCCGGAGTTGTACCGCCGGATACAGGCCCGGGATGGCGGCAGAAGCCAGGCAAGCCCAGCCAATCAGCACATTGGGTGCGGTCAGGTAATTCAGCAGACGGGGAAACTGGTGAGAGTCGGCGGGTGAAATCGAAATATTCAGGATGCGGTTGGTGTGCTGATAAGCCTCCAGAAAAGTCATGTCCCGGATGTTGCGGTCGATGAATTTTTTTAGGGTTTTCTGATCCAGCATACTGTTGCCTTTGATCAGTTCGAATGGGCTGAAGACGCTGCACCACTCGAAATCGATATTCTCGGGATCAAGCAAGACCTTGAGTTCAGAATCAGTATGAGTAGCCAGTATTCCGGCCATTATGGATCCGGCGCTGGAGCCTGTGACCACCCGCGGCAGCAGGTCCAGCGCTTCCAGTTCCTCGATCACGCCGATATGAAACAGGCCCAGGGACGCGCCGCCACTCAGCAACAAAGCTGAACGGCCGAAACTGCGCGCCGCCCGTTTCAGAAAACGCCGTTTTCGCATGGGCGTCAGGCTCTTGACGTTGGCTTCGCATAGCGCGATCAAAGAGGCAGAAACCTCGTCGAGGTACTTGTTGATGAGTTTCTTGGTGCCGCCTCGTGCCTGCTGGTACAACTCCGGGTTGGCCATGTTTCCCAGGTTGCCATGCAATTCCTCTCGCAGCCGAAACATCAGGCGGTCGTAGTCCTTCTGCTTGCGCAATTTCTGCAGAATCAAAACCCTCGAGGCAATCAGCCGGAAATCATATTTTTCTGACTCTTTGACCAATCGCCACTGGTCCCTGCCCTCCAGCCGGTCCAATTCCAGTGCCGCGGTATACCACTCATCGTAGCTGGTTGCCTGATGCAGGGCTTTTTCGGTGTTTCTGAAGTGATTCATCAAAAGAGAATATCAGCAGAAATTCGCATTTTCGTTGCCCAAGGTCAGGTCCGCATGTGACGATACGCGAAATTAATAACAAATGGAGATGAAAAGCATGACCACCAGAAGAGAGTTTTTGACCGTTTCGGCCGGAGCGCTGGCCCTGCAGGCGAGCGGCCTGGCTGCCGTGGTGCCTGCCACACGGCCGCTCGACATCCTGTTCCTCGGCGGCACCGGCTTCCTCGGACCGCATCAAATAAATTACGCGGTAGCGAGGGGCCACCGGGTCACGATGTTCAACCGGGGATCAAACAGCGGCATGTATGGCGACGCCGTCGAGGAACTGGTCGGCAACCGGGATCCAAAAATCGATAGCGGCCTCTCTGTTCTGCAGGGTGACCGGACCTGGGATGTCGTGGTCGACAATTCCGGCTACGTGCCCCGCCACGTGGGCGCTAGCGCCGAACTTTTGAAAGGCCGCTGTAAACGTTACATCTATATTTCTACGGTAGCCGTTTATGATTTTGATGCCGGCATCAGTGTTTTCCCCGAATCGGCCAAACTGGCCGATCTAGACGACCCTGCGGTGGAAGAAGTGACGGGAGAAACCTATGGGCCACTGAAGGCGGAATGCGACCGGATTGCCAGGGATATCCTCGGTGGCAATTGCACAGTAGTGCGCCCCACTTACGTGGTCGGTCCGGGAGACCATACCGACCGGTTCACCTATTACGTGGACCGGGTCAACCGCGGCGGCGAGGTATTGGCCCCCGGCAGGCCCGAGGTTGAAGCTCAGTGGGTGGATGCCAGGGACCTGTGCCCGTGGATCGTGACACTGGCGGAAAATGACACGTCCGGTATTTTCAACGCAGCCGGGCCGTCCTCTCCAGTCGACCGGACGGGGCTGATGTGGGGTTTGCGCGCGCTGACGGCCGAGCCGGTCAATTTTTACTGGCCGGACCAGGCACTGCTGTCCGAGCTGGATATTTCCATGCCGATGATGTCAGCCGAACGGGCTTCAACGCACTTCGTCAATACCGCTTCGATGGAGGCAGGGCTTCACTACCGGTCGCTGGCAGATACGGCGCTGGGCACGCTTGAATGGTGGCAGTCGCAGAGTGCCGAACGCCGCGCCAACCCGCGCCGCTGGCCCAGTGCCGGGCAAGAGCATGAAGCAATTGAGCGCCTGCGCCTTAGGGCGGGAGGTGATCCGGTTTGAGCGGCAAGTACGAGCAGATCCTGCAAGCGGCGATCAGGTCAGGATATCTTGGCGAGGAATGCCCGCTTGCCGCATTTGTAGACACCAGCCGCCTCGAAGAAACGATCGCTTCGCTGCACCGCGCCTTTCCAAAGCACTTCGCCCACACCTTCGCCGCCAAGGCGAACACCATGAGTCACGCGCTGGAATTCGTGAAGGAACACGGAATGGGCTGTGAAGTCGCCAGCCCGGGTGAACTGGAGCAGGCGTTGCGGGCGGGGTTCGCGCCGGGCCAGATCGTGTACGACGAACCGGCAAAAACTGCCGGCATGCTGGCCAGGGTGCTTGAACTCGGAACCGGCCTGAACATCGACAATTTCCAGGAATTCGAGCGGGTGCAGGCGCTGATGGTCAACCGCGACAGCCGGTCCCGGATTGGATTTCGCATCAACCCGCAAGTGGGCGCCGGTAACATTTCCGCGATGAGCACGGCAACCACCACGTCCAAATTCGGGGTTGCGCTGGAAGATGAAGGTAACCGCATCGCTATCCTTACCGCATATCGGGATAACACGTGGCTCACCGCTCTACACAGCCATGTCGGTTCACAGGGCTGCAGCCTGGACCTGATGACAGCCGGAATCCGCAAGGTGGTCGATCTCGCTGAGGAAATCAATTCCGGGGTGGGACGGCAACAGGTCGAGGTTATCGATATCGGCGGCGGCCTGCCGGTGAATTTCGACAGCGAAGAGATGCGGCCCACGTTCGCGGAGTTTGCCGCGAAGCTGCAGGATGCGGTACCTGAGCTGTTCAGCGGCAGGTACACGGTCAAAACAGAATTCGGCCGCTCGGTGTTCGCCAAGAGCGGGTTCATTGCAAGCCGGATCGAATACACCAAGCGATCGGGCGGGCGCCGCATTGCGATATCACACGCGGGCGCACAGATTGCTACCCGCACCGTTTTCATGCCCGATCACTGGAAACTTCGCGTATCGGTATTCGATTCATCAGGCCGGGCCAAGAACGGGGCCGCGGTGGAGCAGGATATCGCGGGGCCGTTGTGCTTTGCCGGGGACTTGGTGGCAACGGCCCGCAAGTTGCCGGAGATCGAGCCTGGCGATTACGTCGTACTGCACGATACCGGCGCTTATTATTTTTCAAACCCCTTTTATTACAACGCGTTATGTGCTCCGGCCGTTTATGCGGTCACAACAGGAAGGAGCACGCATCTGGACTTTTCTGTCTGGAGACGAAAACAGTCGGTTGATGATATGCTAGCCGTAATCGGCTGACGGGCATCGGCCGGTCACTTCAGTGGGGTACTAAATGAAATTCACCGGTAAACGGGAATTCCGAGGAGCGAAAAAATGAGGAAATTATCCAAAGCGACGATCGCGAGCCTGGCAGCGCTTGCGTTTGTTTTTGCAGCGCCCGTGTTTGCGCAAACGGACGCAGACCAGGACGATGCGGCAACCGACCAGGACATGGGTGAAATTGAAGAGGTGGTGGTCACCGGTTCGCAGATTCGCGGCGCCGCTATCAATGATGCGCTGTCCGTTTCTGTCATCGATGCACAGGACATCGAGTCCATGGGCTTCGAGTCCGGCGGTGAATTGTTGCAGGCGATGCCGGAGCAGGGCCAGAATTTTTTCAATGACGCCGAGAACATCAGCGGCGGCGTCAACTCGGCACGCGGCGATATTGGCGCTTTCAACCTCAGGAACATCGGAACCGGCAATACGCTGGTGCTGATGAATGGCCGGCGCGTGGTTAACGCGGCCACTTACCAGACCGAAGAGGTGGGCGGTAGTTTCGTGCCGGTCAATTCAGCCAACTCCTCGGTCATCCCGCTGTTTGGCGTCCAGCGCGTGGAAGTTCTTCGTGACGGCGCTTCCGCCATTTACGGTGCGGATGCGGTGGCGGGCGTTGTGAACACGGTCATGAGAAATAATTTCGAAGGGTTCACCATCCGCGGACGCTGGACATCGTACGACAAGATTCCGAGGGACACGGGTACCGCCGTGATTGAATGGGGTGACCTGTTCAATGAAGGGCGCACCCGGGTAGGTGTTTTCGCCAGCTACTATCAGCGCGACCGCGTCAACTCCCAGGACGACCCGAAATGGGCAGATTCCGATTACCGTCGTTTGGTGCCGGAAGACTCCCCGTGGTTTGGAAACACGGCTTTCCGCAACAACAGCGCCAATTCGCTCTGGGGGCAATACGATCTCATCAGGAGCATGCGGGGCGACCCGTTCGGCCTGGTGGGGCGCGGTATCGTTGATGGCTCCGGTGAGTTCGAAACGTATCCGGTTGACGATCCGCGATGCGAAGGCGGTTATAACATCGCAGAGAACGTTTGCGGAAACCGCGACGGACAAGGCACCTACCGCTACAACCTGAACGATAACCGGGACGTCAGTTCCAGGCTGAAGCGATGGAATATTTACAGTTATCTCAACCACGAATTCGACAACGGCATTGAGGCTTACGGCGAGTTACAGTGGTACGAAGCCAAGACCAACATGTTCCGTCACCCGTCCGCCTCCTTCACCTCAGTCAGGCTGCGCGTCGCCGCGGACAACTACTACAACCCCCTCGGGCCCTGCGGTTCACCCAACCGCCTGCCGGAAGAGGTGATCGGCCCCGACGTCCCCTGTGAAGGCCTGCAGATGAGCCTGGACAACTACCGTTTTGCCGAGTATCCACGGATCGTTGACGTTAAAGGAACAATGGTAAGGATACTGGGCGGTTTACGCGGCACCTTCGGCGCTGACTGGGATTGGGATTCCGCAGTCCTCTACTCGAAGGCCAAGAACAACGAGACCACGCACAACCGCGTTTCCAACAACCTGATGCAGGAAGCGCTCAACGACCCGACGTCCGCCGCATACAATGCCTTCGGTGGCGGCGGCCCGACCAACGTCGAGCGCGCCCTGGTGGACGTCTACCGCAACAGCAAAACCGACCTGAAGCTGATCGATTTCAAGATCAGCAAAGCCGAACTGTTCAACGTGTGGGGCGGTCCGGTCGGCTTCCTGGCCGGCGCGGAATACCGCAAGGAATCCTTCAACGACGACCGTGACCCACGCCTCGACGGGACAATTACTTTCACGGATTGGGAAGGAGACACTTACCCATTCGTCTCAGACGTGGTCAACTCCAGCCCGACACCGGATAACAGCGGAAGCCGCAACGTGACGTCCTTGTTTGGCGAGCTTGCGGTCCCCCTGTTCGATACACTGGACCTGCAGTTAGCCTTGCGTTACGAGGATTTTTCAGACGTCGGCAACACGATGGTTCCGAAGATCGCTTTCGGCTGGCGCCCACTCGAGTGGTTCATGCTCAGGGGTTCGTGGTCCGAGGCATTTCGTGCTCCCAACCTGATCACCGTTAACGAAGAACTGGTCGTCCGAAACAACACGCGCACCGACTACACTTGCCAGTACGCAGCTGATTTCGGAGGCGATCCCGACCAGGATACGCTGGACTGCAGAAACAACATCCAGCGGCGGGCGACCGGCAGTAAAGACCTGAAGCCGGAGAAATCCGACAACACGTCCCTCGGTATCGTGCTGACCCCGTTGGATAATCTGACCCTGACGCTGGATTTCTGGCGAATCAAGAAAAAGGACACGATCGGCCTGTTTGGTGAAGAGAACCAAACGCTGCTAGACCTGCTGACACGAATTGAAGCCGGAACGGGCAGTTGCGGCGGTGTAGAGGGTAATCCGGCATTAGGCAGAAGTGATATCGACGAAAACGAAATCCCCTTCTACCTGGCGGCCGGCATTTGCCCTGCGGGCCCGCTGGATTTCGTCAACGACAGATATCAGAACCTCAATACCCGCAAGGTCGAGGGCTATGACTTCGGTGTTTATTACGATCTGTATACCGACATCGGCGACTGGTCCTTCAGCTGGCAGGGATCCGTTTACACCCGTTATGACCAGGAGCCGGGAGGCGCCGCACAGGTGCTGCTTGACGCCCAGAACGCGGGAACCATTCCGGCCAACTACCCGGTCAGCGGTTTCGATGACCTGCTGCGCATGGACGGCAACCAGGAGAAGAAGATGAACGCCCGCCTGCGCTGGCGCAAAGGCGGCTGGGGCGCTTCAGTGGCCTGGTTTTACCTGAGCGATTTTTACCAGAGTTCACTGACGCTCTCGGACGGCAGCCAGTGGGTGATCCCGTCGCACGATTACTGGAACGTCAGCGCCGACTATCGCTTTGACCTCTGGAGCAGCGAAAGCCGTGTCCGCCTCGGCATCAATAACGTGAGCAACGAGCGTGCGCCGCTGGCGGACCGCTACTTCGGATATTTCTCCGATGCGCACCGTGACTACGGCCGTGCCTATTACGTTGACCTGATGATGTCCTGGTAAACCCGGGACCGATAAACCGGGGAACGCGGGTTCCCCGGTTTTTTTACGCAAAGTAAATTGGAAATCAAGTTACGTAAAGCCAGGAAACGTTACCAGGATATCGGTATTTATCTGGGACCGGCCATCACGCTGCTGATGCTCCTGATCGGTCCGCAAGGCGGGTTGGACGACGCAGCCTGGCGGACCGCTGCGCTGGGTTTGTGGATGGCGGTCTGGTGGTCGACCGAGGCCCGCCCGGTGGGTGTCACCGCGTTTATCCCGCTGATTTTTTTTGCGCCACTCGGCATTACTACCCTGCACAAAGCCGCCGCACCCTACGCCAATCCGATCCTGTATCTGTACCTGGGCGGCTTCCTGATCGCGCTGGCCATGCAGCGTTGGGATCTGCACAAGCGGATTGCGCTGACGCTGCTGAGCGTGTCCGGCACCAAGGGCCGGTCGTTGGTGGGCGGCTTTATGGTGACGGCGGCGTTGTTGTCGATGTGGATGACCAACACGTCGACGACCATGATGCTGTTGCCAATCGTGATTTCCGTGATCGCCGTGATCGCCGAAACGGTCAAGGAAATCGATGAGAAAGAACGCAAGAATTTCGAGGTGTGCCTGTTGCTGGGAACGGCGTTCGGCGCCACCATCGGCGGGGTCGCAACGCTGGTTGGAACGCCGCCCAATGCGTTTCTGGCGGCTTTCCTGACGGACAACTACGGCATCGAGATCAGCTTTGCACGCTGGATGCTGGTCGGCGTTCCCGTGACCATTATCATGCTGCCACTCTGCTGGCTTGTGTTGACCCGGCTGGTATATCCGATATCCTTCGAGACCTCGGGAGAAACCCGGGAATTACTCAGGAACATGAAGCGGAACCTCGGCCCGGCCAGCAGCGCCGAGTGGCGGATAGGAATCGTATTTGCATGCGTGGTCATCGGCTGGATGACCCGGCCGTGGTTGACCAAATATCTTCCGATTGAAGGGGTGAGTGATCCCGGTATCGTGATGACCGCCGCTTTCGTGCTTTTCCTGATACCCAGCGGCGGCAAGAACACGCTGCGGTTGTTGAACTGGCAACAGACCAAGGAGTTACCCTGGGAAATTTTGATCCTGTTCGGGGGCGGCCTCAGCCTGGCCGCCTCGGTTTCTGAAACCGGATTGGCGCACTGGCTGGGAGCTTCCCTGGTGCCGCTGGGCGCGCTTGGAATCGGGGCTGTCGTGGTGGGCGCCGTCATCCTGGTAATTTTTCTGACCGAGCTGACCAGCAACCTGGCCACTACCGCCACGCTGCTGCCGGTGTTGGCCGCCCTTGCGCTGGAACTGGGTGTCAGTCCGGTGACGCTGACGGTGCCGGTGGCGCTGGCCGCCAGTTGTGCCTTCATGCTGCCCGTAGCCACGCCGCCCAATGCCATCGTTTATGGTTCCGGCCGCATCACGATCCCCCAGATGGCCAAAGCCGGGCTGGTCATGAATGTCCTGGGAATCATACTGTTATCGATGGTAGCCCTGTTCCTGGCTCCCGTATTACTCTGAGTCACGCCCACCAATGAACTCACCGGCATGAACCTGTTACGTAAAAGCCTGGCCATTCTGTTCTCGATAAGCCTGCATGCCGTCTGCCTCGCATCAGGCCCGCTGGATGTAGTGCTGGTCGGTGGAACGGTCTTTGACGGTTCCGGAGCCGAGGGCGTCATTGCGGATGTGGGGCTTTCCGGCGACCGCATCACGGCCATCGGCGATTTATCCAGCCGGGCGGCTGAACTTCGGCTCGATGTGACCGGACTCGCTGTCACCCCGGGTTTTGTCGACATTCACAGCCATGCCGTGCGCGACAGCGTCGACAGCAGCGGTATCTTCCGGTGGCCGGATGCCGAGAACTACATTCGCCAGGGCGTCACGAGTGTTATCGGCGGTCCGGACGGTAGCTCCTGGCACCCGGTATCCGAATTGTTCACGATGCTGGAGGCTGCACCGCCTTCAGTGAATTTCGGCACGTTTGTCGGGCACAACACGGTTCGCGCCCTGGCCATGGGCCGCGCCGACAGGGCGCCTTCGGCGGCTGAGCTTCAGCAGATGCAAGACCTGGTCGAGTTAGACATGAAAGAAGGCGCTTTCGGTCTTTCCTCCGGACTTAAATACATTCCGGGCGCCTATGCCAATTCCGGCGAGGTGGTTGCACTGGCGCGGGTGGCCGGACAGTACGGCGGAATCTACATTACACACATGCGCGAGGAAGGGGTGGGCCTGATCGACAGCGTGAATGAAACCATCCTGATCGGCCAGGAAGGGGGATTGCCTGCCCAGATCACCCACCACAAAGCCATGGGTGCGCGGATGTGGGGTAAGAGCGGCGAGACCCTTGCCCTTGTCGACGCCGCCAATGCCCGCGGCCTCGACATCAGCATCGACCAGTATCCCTATGCGGCTTCCAGCACCGGAATCGATGTGCTTTTTCCCGCCTGGAGCCTGGCGGGTAATGAGGCAACGAGGATGGCCCGGTTGCAGGATCCGGACACAAGAGCACAGATAAAGGCCGGCATCATCGATAACATCATCAACGATCGCGGCGGCAACGACCCTTCGCGCGTCGCTATCGCCAGCTGCGGCTGGGATCCGTCACTGAACGGTTTGAACCTGGCTGAAATCCTGCTCCGGCAGGGCCGGGACGTGGACATTGAAAACGCGGCCGAGTTGGTGATGGAGATCGAGCAGAATGGCGGTTGCAGCGCCGTATACCACGCCATGGCGGAGGAGGACGTGGTGCGTATCATGAAGCACCCCCGAACCATGGTCGCTTCCGATGGCGGCATTCACATGCCGGCGGAGGACAGACCGCATCCGAGAAATTACGGCAGTTTTGCCCGCGTACTGGG
>JABDLD010000038.1 GCA_013001885.1 Lysobacterales bacterium | reverse complement strand
ACTTCCTCGACGGATGTTGTCCCGGAGACGGTGCACCAATGGCCGGCCATCCAGTCCAGCGGCTCGGTTGCGGGGTTTTCTTCGCCCATGACGGGCGAGGCCAGCGTGGCGGCGATCAGGATGCCGGCATTTATCCAACGAACGCTATGACTCATATCTGCACCCTCTCCAGTAGTTGAGATGACTGTTTAACACTCAATAAACCTGTTTTTCGCCGTGCTTCTCCAGAAATTCCTCGCCGCTGTGACCCCGTTGAAAGACCCGGTACAGGGTGGGGATCATGAACAGCGTCAGTACACTGGCCACGCCCAGTCCCGCGACGATGGAAGAAGCCACGGGGCCCCAGACCAACGATTTTCCGCCTAATCCAACGGCCAGTGAAAAGAGGCCGGCAATCGTGGTGATGGTGGTCATCAGAATGGGAATAACACGCCTTCTCGCTGCGTAAATGGTTGCATGCAAGGGCCTCATGCCGGCCTTGATCCGTGCATTGGCTGCATCGATGAGCACAATCGCGCTGTTGACTGCAATTCCGGTCAGCGCAATCACGCCGTACAGCGTATACAGGCTGAGCGGGTTGCCGGTCATCAGCAAACCAAACACGACGCCGGTAAACGCCATCGGAATGGTGGCCAGTATCAGCAGAGGTTGAAAATAACTGCGGAACTGGGTAGCGATAATCAGGTAAATCAGGCCCAGACCCAATAAAAAGAGCCCCAGCATGGCGTCGAGGCTTTCCTGGATGTCATCCAGTTCACCTGATTGATCGATGTCGGCCCCCGGGAACCGGGCCTGGATTTTTGCCCATTCCTCTGCGAGCACCCGGTTCACCGTCACGGTGTCTGTCAGGTTCGGATCGATATCACCTTCTACCGTGATGGAACGGCGGTAATTGTAGTGGCTGATCGCACCACGCCCACGCTGAAAGCCGGAGTTGGACAAGGCCCCGAACGTTGTTATGCCACCGTTGGGCAGCGCGATGGGATCATCCAGCACAGACCGGATGTCCTGCCGTTCACGGTCCATGCCGCGCACCCGCAACTCGACCTTTTCACCCTGGTCGCGGAAGAACGCAACGATTTCTCCATCCATGTGCAGGCGTAGAAGGCGCGCAACCTGCCCCGGCGTCAGGCCGGCACGCCGGACAGCCTTGTAGTCGAGATCCAGCACCAGTTCGGCCCGGCCGGGCACATCGTTGTCGGTTACATTGATCGCGCCCGGAATATTGCTGACGATGTCTTTGACCGCATCCGTGGCAGCCCGCAATTCATCGAAGTCATCGGCACGCACCTTGGCGCTGATCGCACGGGAAGAAGGCGGCCCGCCCGTGAGGACCGTGAATGAAATAACCCCATCCACCGGCGTGGCCATGATCGGCTCAGTAATGTCCGCGATGATCTGATCCAGCGTGCGACCTTCGCTCTCCAGCGGCAACAGGGAAACCTGCACCTGTGCATACTGGTCGCCATACAGGGCCTCGGTTTCGGTAAATTTAATGCCGGCGTTGACCGTGATGGCGCGCACTTCAGAGGGCCGCATCAGTTTCAATACTTCCTGCTCGACCAGGACACCCTGGCGCAGCGTTTCCTCGATGGGCGCATCCGCGGGCATGTCCACGTTAACGTAGAACAGCCGAATCGGATCGGCCAAAAAGAACTCCATGCGTATCAGGCCCATACTCACCGCGCTGACGGCAATCAGCACAGCCAGCGCACCGGCGGCCAGGAAACGCACCGGACGCCGCATGACATAGCACAGCATTTTTGTGTACTTCACCCGAATCCAGTGAATCCAGCGCGTGCGCCTATCGGTGCGGGGTGTATGAATTTCATGAAGCCGGCGCCGATCGCGGTTTGCACGCAGCGAAATAACATGTGAAGGCAATATCCAGAAGGCCTCGATCAGGCTTACGGCCAGGCCAACCGTTACCACGAAAGGGATAATAAACATGAACTTGCCGACAATGCCCGGCAATAACATAAGCGGCAGGAACGCCGCCATGGTCGTCAGAACTGCAGACGTCACCGGCCTGGCCACTTCAGCCAGGGAATCCATAGCTGCCGCCAGTCCGTCAGCACCCCGCTGAATCCGGTAGTACATGGCTTCAACCACCACGACTGCATCATCAACCAGCATACCCAACACGATCACGACGCCCAGCAGTACCGACACATTGAGCGTGTTGCCGGTGGCATTAAGTACCCATAGGGTCCCGGCAATGGAGAACAAAATACCCAGCGTGACCATGGCCGCGATTCGAATGCCGAGAAAGGCCCAACAAACCACCAGGACCAACAGCAGTCCCAGCAGCGCGTTGTTCTGCATGATGCTGATCGCGTTGCGGGTGGCGATGGTCTGATCATCCGCCAATACCAATTGAACACCGGTTCCATCGAGTTGTGCGTTCTTGCTGGCGATGTACTCGTTGATCCTGTCGATCAGGTCTATGGTGTTGGTATTGGCGATCTTGGTAACCGACAGGGCGATAGCGGCCTGCCCGCCGAAGGATACCAGTTGGGTTGCCTCTTCCCGGCCGCGCTTGACCTCGGCGACATCATTTAATGAAATCAGCGAGTTAGGCATATTGAAAGGCGCTATCTGGAAGTCAGCCAGAACTTCCGGATCGTTGGTGGTGCCCACCACGCGCACCAGCCATTCGTTTCCCGAGACGCTGGTTTTTCCGGCAAAGGTGTCCCGAAAAGCCCGCCCGAGGCTATCGGCGACATCGGTTGCCAGCAATCCACGGGCCGCCAGCTCCCGGGCTTCGAGCTCCACGTGTAACTCCGGATCGCGTAAGCCGATAGAGATGACCTGGTCCACCCCCGGCAAGCGTTCCAGATCGTCACGAATAATCCGGCCCAGGCGGCGCAGCGTTTCATCATCCGCCTGCCCTTCAACCACGACCAGTCCGGTGGGGAAACCGCTGGAGGTAGTCACTTCCAGGATAAAAGGATCTTCGGCTTCATCGGGAAGCTCGTCATTGGACTTGGCCTGAACTTCGCGCCTGATATCGTTTATTCTTTTGTCAAATTCACGCTCGCTAAGATCTCTGAATCGAATCAGGATGTTGGACGCATTCTCACGCGTGGTGCTAATCACCCAGCGGATGTCCTGGACGTTGCGGATGGCGTCCTCCAACGGCCCCGTCACCAATTGCTCAACATCCTCAGCCGATGCACCCGGCAAAATGGTGCGGACAATCACCCAGTTGAAATTGATTTCCGGGTCCTGCTCACGAGGCATGTTCATGTAGGACAGCAGGCCCATCATGAATACGACGAAAAAAAGGATATTAACCAGGGGATGGTTAGTCAGAAGGCTCTTGTACATGACCGGGCGTGCCTAGCGGCTGACGTTTACGCTGTCGCCATCCTGCAGGCGATCACGCCCCAGCGTGATGATTTCAGCTGCCGCAGGCAGGTCAACCGCAACGGGGCGCCCTTCCTGGGCAGCGGGCAGCGGCATGAAGGAAGCCTTGCCCTGGTCGTGCAGAAAGACACCGAGTTGACCATTGCGACGGCTGATAAGGCTGGAAGGCAACATTCCTTTTTCCACGTGCCAGACCACTTCCCCGCTGCGCCCGACTGCGGGAGCCGACCCGGTGAAAGCAAAACGCGCACGTTGAGAACGCCGCTCAGCTTCGATAACGGGGGATAAACGAAGTAACTCCAGGGGCCATTCCTGGCCGCGTGAGACAAACCGGATTTCATCAGCAGCAAGCAACGAGCCGGCGACGTCGGATGGGACCTCGGCATCCAGCTCGAAGCGGTCAATCTGAATAATCCGTACCAGCGGATTGCCATTGCTGACAAAACTACCGACCTGGGCGGTTCGCTCAACAACCACGCCATCAAACGGAGCCAGAATACGGCACTTGTCCAGGTTGCGTTGCGCTATGGCCACAGCGACCTCGTTGGCCCGGATCTGGGCACTCCAGACCGCAGCATCAGTCTGGCGATCCAGCAAAGCATCATCGGAAAGATAATTTTCCTGCACCAGTCCCTCGGCCCGCGAGAGCTTGGCGTCCGCGGATGCTTTCTGGGCCTGGCTGGAAGTGAGGTTGGCCAGTGCCTGGCTCAGGTTCAGTTCAAAATCACGGGGATCGAGTTCGAGCAATAAGTCGCCAGCCTGAACCGCTTGACCGACATCGGCGTGAACCGCATTGACCACGGCCGAGACTTCCGCTGAAATCTGCGCATTGTTCAACGGCCTGACGTCGGCCGGAGCACGACGCTCAAGGTCGACCAACACGTTTGATACATCATCCACGCGCACGGAAACCTGGGCAGTCGTTGCAGGCGAATGCGACAAGAGCAGGGCAATGATCATTAGCAATATGGAACGCATGCATCTCCCGCGGAACGCCTAATATGAGGAGGTTAAGTGTGTTGGGGGTCAGAGTAAAGGGACGGATAAAAGGGCCGGATACATTTATTGCGATCCCAGAGATTATGGGATGGCAAGCGACTGGTTCCGCTAACCGTCAGATAACGGAATAACATCAGGCGCCAAATCCAGTGTGGATGACTTCGGCTTTCGGCCAGGAGCAGGCATTGAGCAAATGATCAACCCAGTTAGGGTCAGAATCACTGCATGTGAGTTTTGGCCCGCATGCTACACTCGTTTCCCGTTGTCGACTTGGATAAACAGTCATGATCCGAAACTCAATCAACATTCCGTTACTTTTCGCCACCCTGGTTTTGTTGGGATGCGATGCCCAGCACCCCACACCTACAACGGTTGAAAAGGCCCCATCTCAGGAAACGGAAAGTGAAGAGGTCGCATCGTTGACACCGCCGCCGCTGATTGATCGAACGGTACTTTTCGGCAATCCCATGCGGTTTCAGGGTCGACTGAGCCCCGATGGGAAGAAGATGAGTTTTCGGGCGCCCTTGGACGGAGTAATGAACATCTGGGTGGGCGATAGTGGCGATTTCGACAGTGTTCGACCGATCACGAATGACACTGGGCGCGGCATTCCATCACACTTCTGGGCATTGGACAGCGAGCACGTGCTGTATACACGGGACGAAGGCGGCGATGAGAACTGGCACCTTTTCAGCGTGGATCTCGCCAGCGGAGAGATTACTGACCTCACTCCCTACGAGGGTGTGCAGGCTCAGATGGTTGCCCAGAGCGAGCGAGTGCCGGGCGTCGTAGTCGTCGGCATGAACGACCGTGATCCCAAGTGGCATGATCTGTACAAGGTAGACCTCGGCACCGGTGAGCGCCAGCTGCTGGTCGAAAACAATGGCTTTGCTTCGTTCGTGGTGGACAACGATCTTAACGTCCGCCTGGCGAGCGAGCCGACAATAAGCGGCGGCTTCAAGATTCTCGGTAGCAGTGACGGGGAGTGGAAGCTGTTGTTCGAGGTGCCCTTCGAGGACGCACAAACCTCGTCGGTCCTCGGATTCGATGAACAGAACCGGGGCGTTTATATGCTCGACAGTCGAGAACGTGACACATCGGCTCTGGTACACCTCGACCTGAGCGATATGACCGTGAAAACCATTGCAGAATCCGAGGGAGTCGATGTTTCCAGCGTCATCATCCACCCACGCTCGCACGAACCCATTGCTTACGCTCTTGACCTGATCCGGCCGGTTTACCATGCCCTGAGCATTGACTTCGTGGAGACCATCGATCGATTGAACAGCCAACTCACAGGTGGTTCCCAGGTCCTTGCGCAGTCACTGGATAACCGCTACTGGACGGTTTACACAGACGAAAGCGACCGGTCTCCGGTTTACAAGGTTTTCGACACCACCACTGGAGCGCTGGACGAACTCTTCGTAACCAATCCCACACTAAACGACTTCACCCTGGCCAAGATGCACGGCGTGATAATTGAGTCCCGTGACGGGAAGGACCTTGTAAGCTACCTCACCCTTCCCAGCGAGTCCGACCCTGACGGCGATGGCCTTCCAACTGCACCAGTTCCACTTGTCATGCTGGTTCATGGCGGGCCGTGGGGCCGTGACACCTACGGATACGCACCTACTGTGCAGTGGCTTGCCAACCGGGGAATCGGTGTTCTGCAGGTCAACTTCCGTTCGTCAACAGGGTTCGGGAAAGCCTTTTTAAACGCCGGCAACGAAGAGTGGGCAGGGGCTATGCACAACGATCTTCTCGACGCGAAAAAATGGGCTGTTGAACAGGGTGTTACTCAAGCCGACCAGGTCGCGATTATGGGCGGCAGTTATGGCGGATATGCAACACTGGTTGGCCTTTCTTTCACACCCGAGGAATTCAGTTGCGGCGTCGACATTGTCGGCCCCTCCAACCTTGTCACCTTGATGGAATCCATTCCACCTTACTGGGAGAGCTTCCGCAAGATTTTCGCGCGCGCCATCGGGGACCTTGAGACCGAGAAGGGCCTATCTCTGCTGAAAGAGCGGTCTCCACTGGCCCGTGTCGATCAGATCACCAAACCGCTCCTGATTGGCCAGGGCGCAAACGACCCGAGGGTCAAGCAGGCGGAATCGGACCAGATCGTCGATGCGATGAAGAGCAACAACATACCAGTGACCTACGTTCTTTATCCGGACGAGGGCCACGGATTCCAGAAACCGGAGAACAGTCTTTCTTTCTTCGCTGTAGCTGAGGCATTTTTAGCCGAGTGCCTGGGCGGTCGATATCAGGAAATCGGCAGTGACTTCACGGATTCCAGTATCCAGGTTCCGCACGGAGTTGAGTACGTAGAAGGCCTGGAAACCAGGCTATCGAGCGATTAGTCCAAATCACACCAGCCAAGCGGTTCCGCAAGTAGACTCTTAACAGTTTGCTTGCGGTGCTGTATTCCGCTTTGGGTCGATCTCGGAGATTATGGGGTAGTAAGCGACTGGTTCCACTAACCGTCAGATAGCGGAATAACATCGGTCGCAAAATCCAGGGTGGATGACTGCGGTTTTGGGCCAGGAGCGGGCCTTGATGCCCTCTGCCAGGCCGGTTGCAGCTGAACGCCACGAAGTGCTCGTGCCGACAACAATCGCCGCCCTGGCGGACCTTGCGCAGGAGTATGATAAGTACCAGGGGGAAGGAGCCGTCATGAATCTGATTATCTTTCTGTTCGCTTTTTTGATCGCCATAGCCGGTATTGTGCTGATGGTAAGACCTCCCGTTGTCATGGACTTTCTCGAGTCGAACAGCGACAAGCCGTGGGTTTATGCCTCCGCCATCGTGGTTCGGGCCCTGCTGGGCTGGATTATGATCCAGCAGTCGATACACTCCAAATTTCCGTTGACCATCGAGATTCTTGGCTGGTTGATGCTCTTCGCAGCCCTGTTCCTGCTGTTGCTCGGGCGTTCACGATTCACGCGACTCATCCGCTGGCTTATGACGAAACTCAGGCAGCTCAGTCGCCTGGCGGGTCTATTCGCGCTGGTCTTCGGTGCTTTTCTGGTATACGCCTTCCTCTAGGGGCACGATCTCGGGTTAGGCATCATTACCAGCCTGATAATTACTTCCAGGAGGGAAGCAGAACTGGATCAGGGCCACATTCTTGCGAAACGGTTAATTGTTGGCCCACGTAGCCATGCGTTTATAAGTATCATCTGGGCCGGCATCGACCAATAGCTAATCGATCAATTTCGCAAATGCCGGATCGACGATTCCACGACCAATTTTGTCCCACCACGCCCGACCTAGACCCGTTGAATGATTGATCAGAATGACATGGCGAAAAGCCAGCCAAGTTTGCTCATCCAGTATCCTATTGGTGTACTGAAAATACTCGAACTCACGGTTTTTCAGATCAAGCGCAAACATGAAACTCAATCGCAATTGATCCTCAGACTATAAATCGCTTTCAGCGACATATTTTGCGAATACATCTGCATTTTGGAAGTTTGCGCTTAATGAGGTAACGTCATTCGTCACAAGTGCCTGGCGTGATTCAGACCGGAGAAGTTCATTGTTCTGGCGGATCTGAGTTGCCAAGTAGATCAAAGATGCAATGACGGCCACTGCGGCTAATATTTCAGCGATCGCGGCTCCCGTTTCCCAGTTCACTTGCTGGTCTGTTTTTTTAGTAGTCGTTTTTAACTCAAATATCCTAAATATCGACTTGCCGCAGTTTAAGCCATAGGCCAACGGTCTTCGTTTTCGATCCTTGAGCAGATACTTTGCACCAGCGCCTCGAACTCATCGGTATATGGCGTCTTGCTCTCCGTTCGCCACCACTCCCGAAAACCCGGATTGTCCATCCAGTGACCGAGATTCTTGTCGACAATTTTCCGAAGCATCAGGCTCGAATGTCGGCTTTGGGTCAGCAGCCGACCCTTTGCAGAATTCTAAACCAACCACGAGGCTGGTGAAACGTCCGTTAACGGCCAGGGGTATTCAGTCAGGCTGCTGATAGATCTGGATGAGATTGCCACAGGTGTCGTCGAACACGGCATACTTGATTCCGGCGCTCTCTGCAGGTTCCTGCGTAAACCTGACGCCCAGTTCTCGAAGCCGGACAAACTCAGTATCAAGATTGTCGACCTTGAACGCTGTAAAAGGAATACCGTCTTTGAACAGCGCCTCTTTCAATGCTTTCATCGCCGGATATCCGGCATTCGGCTCCAGCACCAGTTCAGGTCCATCCAGATTCTCGGGAGAAACGACGGTAAGCCAACTGACATCACCCATGGGGATATCGGTCTTCTTAATGAATCCGAGTTTCTTCGTATAGAATTCTAACGCGGCGTTTTGATCTCCAACCGATACGCTCGTTAATGTGATTTTCACATTGGCACCTCACATGATTTGCCGCCACAAAATGCAGGTTCGCAATTTGCTGAAAGCAGTCGTCAATTGAAGTCTAGACCATGAGCTTCCAAATTTCTGCTTCAGGTTGTTAGCGGCTATCAGCGGTCATTTCAAGGAAATTTCCGCTATCGCGTGCCTAAGAGAACTCCCCAGGACGTGAATCTCGAGGGAGTCTCTTTCCCAGTTTGGCCAATGGAGACAGCTGGCTTGGGATCAGACCTCTTCGACAATATTGATGATGTCACGCGTGTTTATCC
>JABDLD010000044.1 GCA_013001885.1 Lysobacterales bacterium | reverse complement strand
GCCCAGGTCTGACCGCAACCGGCGAACGACTTGTGTTCTCTTTGCACAGCTGTTGGGAAAGTACAGCATGTCGCCTTCCCTGCGGCTCGGCTCAATGATCCCTTCGGCCACCATCCTGTGTACCAGTTCAATTTCAACCGAGCAACGCCGGCACAATTGAACAATGGTGATTTCGGTACGTTCATCAATGACCTGGCCTTCGAACAGTGAATTTTCATGTGCCGTCATCGCTTATGACCTCCTCATACCGGAGCGCGGGTCGAAGAAAAGTTCTTCGCGCATTTCCCGGTAAATTTTCTTTGCCGAGTATAAGTGGGATTAAAGCCCTTTTCCCAGAATTTCATAGTTATTGAGTCACTGGTTTTCGCAATATTTCATTTGGCTTATTCGTTTACTCAACGTAATTGGTGTCTTTGCCAGATTTTCATCCGGGTCACACCTGTATTCCAGGCCTAATCCTGCTTGCAAGGCGAAGGAAACCGTACCGTGCCCATTGTGGGAACAGCCCGTTTAGTGAGTGAAGTGTTGGATTCTCTGCTTCAGACAATGAATCCTGTTGGTGGTGGGGCCCGGCATTGCGGCCTCATGCCTGTTGCAACTGAGGCCGCCTTTTCATGCAGATGGGCGAGTATTTTCTGGATCACTAACGGGTCTTCAATACTGGCGATGATCTTAACGTCACTGCCGCACTCACTACAGGTCTCAATATCAATATTAAATACCCGTTTCAAGCGTTGTGCCCAAGTCATTGCAGCATGACGCTCGGCCGGGATTTGATCTTGTTTGTCGTTTGCTGTCTTGGTCTTTCTGCCTTTACCCCGTTTAGAGGGCGTCACCATTGCCCGGTATTTGCTATGGGGCGCGAATACACGCGCAACGGCTTCGCTCCCTTACTGTTTACACGAGCTTTCGGCATTCCGGGAGCGCTTCTTGCCTTCGGCAAACCGCCATGCTGGCTTAGCCTGCACTGACGCATCGGCTGATGAGGGAGAATGTCATCCACCAACAGAGCAGCGCTGTCTGCCATCCTGCGCGCCCCGCAACTGGGGCAAAAACCGCGGCGTTTACAACTGAACGCCACCAGTTTTTCGTGATGGCAGGTCTCACAGCGAACCCGCAGAAATCCATGTTCAAGCCTGCCGCATTTCAGGTACCCATCAAATTCCTGCGTGATGTAGGCCGGTAAGTACTTGCCCTGGTTGGCCAGTTCGGCCTGGAACTCGGGCCAGTACTCGCGGATGACTTGGTAGAGTGAGGTTGTCTCGGGGCGGTGGCGTACGTATCTTGCGGTAGACTTCGGCAGTGCCCGAGAAGGTGGGGATCTGAAAGATCCGAAAGACTGCCTTGGGGCGCGAGCTTCGTGCGAGTGCAAACCGGTCGCTCAAACAAATACGGGCAGTATTCGTTTGTGGCCTTGGCACTCACAATGTCTTAATTCTCAAATCAGCGTAAGGAGAGTGCGTTTTACGTGAGTTTTGCGTGAATCAGGTTTGGCTCAGGGATCGGTATTTCAGTCCATCTCATTCAGCGGCCGGTAGCGGATTCCATGGAACATCGTGTACAGCACGGGAACGATGATCAGCGTCAGGATCGTCGCGAAGCCGAGCCCGAACATGATGGCCGCGGCCATGCTTTCGAAGAACGCATCGGCCAGCAGCGGCACCATGCCCAGGATGGTGGTAATCGCAGCCATGGAAACCGGGCGTACACGGCTGACGCCGGACATGAATACGGCCTTGTAGGGCTCCGTACCCTCTCCGAGTTCAGTATTGACCTGGTCCAGCAGCACGATGCCGTTCTTGAGCAGCGCGCTTCCTGTTCGCCAACGATCCCCAGGCACTGAGCGCTGTACTGGCCGTCGTACAACGCGCTATTTCAACGTTCATTATTCAGCACTCCGGGCATACTGTAGCTTCTGGTGCTCGTACCGGCGCTGTTACCCTGATCCAACGCTTTGGCTCGTCCCTGAACCTTAATGTCCACCTGCACATGCTGTTCCTGGACGGCGCTTATACCTTTTCCGGTAGCCGGGCCACCTTTCACCGCGCCCGCCGGCCTGTGGGCGAAGAACTGAGCAAGCTGATCGACACCCTCAGCCGCCGCATCGTTCGGGCGCTGGAGCACCGCGGTCTGTTGATCGCCGACCCGGAACACCCCTACCTGGACCTGAAACCCAACTCCAGCCTGGACCACCTGCAGGCCGCCTCCATTGCCTACCGCATCGCCATCGGTCCCCACGCCGGACGCAAGGCGCTTACCCTGTACAGCGTGCCGCCACTGGATGAGATGCCGAACAATCCATTGCTGGCCCGCCGGGCAGGTTTCTCCCTGCACGCCGCCACCGTGTGTGAAGCCTGGCAACGATCCCGTCTGGAGCGCCTGTGCCGTTACATCACCCGCCCGCCGATTGCCACCAAACGCCTCAGCGTCGACGAACGGGGCCGGGTCGTGTACCGCTACAAACACCCGTTCCGGGATGGATCGACCCATGTCGTGCTGGAACCGCTGGACTTCATCGCCCGCCTGGCGGCCCTGGTTCCCAGGCCGCGGCTGAATCTGACTCGTTTCCACGGAGTATTTGCACCCAACTTCAAACACCGCGCCCGCATCGTGCCGCAGCGCCCCCGGCGCATCGATGCCGACAAACCGCCAGCCCCGATGAGTTGGATGCAGCGACTCAAGCGGGTCTTCTCTATTGACATCGAGACTTGCCCGGAATGCGGTGGCAGGCTCAAAGTGATTGCTTGTATTGAAGATCCACCGCTGATCGCGAAAATCCTGGGACATGTTCGGCGGCGTGAGGCGCTGATCGGCAACGCACCTCGATCACCGCCGGCTTTGAAAGCGGAACTGACACTCACCTGAAGCCGTTGGGCGCAAGCCCAGGGGTTCGTGCGGCTGCTCGCCGGGTTTTCAGACTTGTTGCATGGATTCACTGGCCTATTGGCCCGTTGGAAAACTTTCAGACCACGAATCACCTGCCTCCGGCGTGTATCTTTCACCCGTAATAGGGGAAACATACTTGCCTGATTGAACAGAGATGTGGTTTATTCTTCCTATCCGCAAGGATTATGTATGTTTCTCTTAATTTCACCTACCGGCCCGATCCGGGGTAAAGAACACCAATCGACCAGCAATTTGGACAGGAGAGAAGTATGAAATTTGGAACACGTTTTCCACTGATGCTGTTTGCACTTGTTGCACTGACCATCTCAGCCAATGCCGATGCGCAGCGGTCCGGTCAGTCCATGTCAGTTCAAACAGGTGTGGTGGTTGCCGCCCAGGCGGTCAATCTGCAATCGGCCGCCGGACGTGGCGCACTGGTTGGCGGCATTGCCGGTTATGCAACATCATCCAGCAGGCGGAGCTCGTCCAGGCGGGCACGTAATACTGCCAT
>JABDLD010000031.1 GCA_013001885.1 Lysobacterales bacterium | reverse complement strand
GCCTGGGAGCGCGTCGAGAACATGGTCGGCACCCCGTCGATGGGCTGGCTCGAAGACAGCGGCGAGGTGTTCGCGGATTTCCCCGAGCTTCAGGTCAGCGCTTCCCTGCATCACGTCGCAGCGGCCGCCCTTTTCGAAGGCGCCGAACAATCCCTCGAAACGCTTATTGCGAAAGATGAAGCCGGGGAAGCTTTAGGTCATTTTCCGCTTCAAGGCCGCTTGAGCATGAGCCGGGCGAGCACCCTTGAGGACATCAGCAGCACCAACGTGGCTGCCTATCTTCCTGGCAGCGACCCCTTTCTGAGCGATGAGTATCTCGTTTACACGGCGCACCTCGACCACATTGGCGAGCTGGCCGGCGAAGGCCACGAGGACGGCATCAATAACGGTGCGCTCGATAACGCCTCCGGGATAGCCGTGATGCTGGAAACAGCGCGCCTGTTTGTAGAGCATGAGCCGCCGCGGCGTTCCGTGCTGTTTCTGGCCGTGACGGCCGAAGAAAAAGGGCTGGTAGGGTCGGAGTACTTTTCCCGGAATCCCACCGTGCCGACGGCCAGCATGGCTGCCGTAATCAACCTCGATATGCCCCTGCTTCTGTATGATTTCGGGGATGTGATCGCATTCGGTGCGGAACATTCCACCCTGAAGTCAGCGGTGCAGGCCGCAGCTGACGAGGCCGGTATCGCACTTACACCGGACCCTTTTCCGGAACAGAATATTTTTGTTCGCAGCGATCATTACCGGTTCGTGCAGCAGGGCGTGCCCGCCATTTTCCTGGTGACCGGCATGCAGTCGCGTGACGGCCAGACCGATACCAGGCCCCTGTTCGAGGGTTTTCTCAAAGATCATTACCACAAGCCAAGTGACGATCTGAACCTCGCCATAGACTACGGGGCAGCCGCACGGTTTACGCGAATCAATGCGCGCATCGGAGAGCTTATTTCAAGTCAGTTGCAGCGGCCCGAGTGGAACGAGGGCGATTTCTTCGGTGAGACCTTCGGCCGCTGAAACGCCGGGGCGAAGCGCCACGCCTACTCGGTTCAGGCCAGCAAAAACTCGGCTGCGGCAAAATAGAGCGGGATTCCAACCACGATGTTGAACGGAAATGTGATCGCCAGGGACATGGGCAGGTAAATCGCCGCCTTCGCTTCCGGCAGGGCGAGCCGCATGGCCGCGGGTACCGCAATGTAGGACGCGCTGGCGCACAGAATCGTGAACAGCAAGCCGGTTCCGGTATCCAGGCCGATCAGGCGGCTGCATGACAACCCGATCACGGCGCCGATCAGCGGCATGTAGATAGCGAACATAACCAACCTCAGGGTAAATTCGCGCAGATAATGCAGTTGCCGTGAGACCAGAAGCCCCATGTCCAGCAAAAACAGGGCCAGGATTCCCTGGAATGGCGTTACCAGGAATCCTTCCACTTTTTCGAGCCCCGGCGTGCCGGTGATCCAGCCCACGAGGAATGAGCCGGTCAACAGCAGGATGGCGCCGTTGGTGAAAATTTCCCGAGCCAGTTTGGGCGTGACTTCTTGGGTGGAATGAATGGTCTCGGGCGCCGCCCGGTGGGCGATGAACAAGCCGGACAGAATGGCCGGTGCTTCCATCAGCGCCAGTACAGCGATGATGTAACCCGCGTAAATAACTTCATTCGAATCGAGAAAGGTTGCCGCTGTGACAAAAGTCACCATGCTGATCGAACCGTAGTGGGCGGCAACGGCAGCAGCCGTGGGACGATCCAGTTTGCTGGTGGCGCGCAGCAGCGCATAGCCCAGGAACGGCTGCAGGAACCCCAGAGTCATGCCGGCGATTATCGTCGATATGACCTGGAAATCGATTTCAGGCGTTTGGGCGATAGCCACGCCGCCCTTGAAGCCGATGGCCATCATCAGGTAGAGCGCGAGGTAACTGCTGATCTGATCCGGAACGTCCAGGTCGGATTTCAGGTAACCCGCGATGATCCCGAGCGCGAAGAACAGGATTGCTGGCGAGAGCAGGTTTTGTCCGAAAAGTTGCAGAATTTCCATAACGGGTTCCAAGTGATTGTTGGCGCAGCTAGCTCTCCATGACCTGAAGACACGGTTCTGTTTGTTTTAAAAAAATTAGAAATTAGGTAGTATCTGGTCGTTAATGCCGGATATCAGATTTTACACAGTCTTTGTCCGGCAGTGACACAAAAACTGAGGAATTGCATGCAGCTTACCCCGCTTAGTCCAGCGAAAATTGTATTCAGTCACTTTTACATCGGTGTGCTGATTACTGTCTTTTATGTGACCGCAGGTCCGGTTCTGGTGGCTCACGGGTATCCGGGACTCGTTCCGCTTCTTCTGGCGGAATTGTTCATTCTGGCGCCTGTCGGGATATTTCATCTGCTGGCCAAATCCAGGTCACTGACCGGCCGATTCGACCTGTCGTCAGTAGTTGTTTATCGGAAGCGGCTATCCGCACGGTCAATGATTCTCTGGTCCCTTGGCGGAATTTTGCTGGTGGTCCTGATCTACACGCCACTCTATCCGCTGGGAATGAAGCTACGTGAATCAGTTTTTTCATGGCTGCCCGAATGGTATTTCAATCCGGCTTTCGGAAGTGAGGATACCGCAATGATTGCAAAGGTATTCCTGGTCGCAATCTTTGTCGATGGTTTGGTTGGGCCGATTGTTGAAGAGTTGTTTTTCAGGGGCTACCTGCTGGCTCGAATGGAACGGTTGAAGGGTTGGGCCCCGGTCGTGAATGGCGCCCTGTTTGGTGTTTATCATTTTTGGCAGCCTCACAATTTCCTGGCCCTCATCGGCGTTGGAATCGTTCTGAGCTACGTGGTCTGGAAGACGAAGAATGTGTACCTGGGGATCATCATCCACTGCACTATAAATCTGCTCGGAGCCATCGGAGCTTATATGGCCGTCTCACAAGGCATCATGCTGAACCGTTAACCGGGTTGGTCAAAGATCCTTAAAGGGGCTTTTAGATTATTGGCGGAGAGGGTGGGATTGTCTGAAACCATCCCTGGTTTCAGCCCTTCGGGCGTATTTCGCTTCGCTGCATGCGACCAAAATTGTTCCGGACAATTTTGTCGAACCCGGCAACCTTTGGTTGCCTTGCGCTCTGGACCAAACCCCCACTGTCAGATGATAAAAAACCCGCATAAGGCGGGCTTTTGATCATCTGGCGGAGAGGGTGGGATTCGAACCCACGGTACGGAAAACCGTACACTTGATTTCGAGTCAAGCCCGTTCGACCACTCCGGCACCTCTCCGTAATTCAGTCGATCTTCGAGTGGAAAACCGTATTTTAACGCACATGCTTCTTCAACATTCGGGTTGCTTCTTTTTCCATCATTTTGCGGGAAACCGGTTCGCATCGGGGTAAATCGAAGTGACCCGGCGGCACGTCGCCCGCCGTGATTTCCCTCAGGTTACTGACCACAGTTGTTTCCTTTTTGACCTCCGACTCATTTTTCTTAACGTTCCGCAGCGTCACTACATTTTCCATTTTGAGCACCGGGCCGGTTTCAAAGGCCAAGCGTTGCTCCGATAACTCGTCCATGTAGGTGAACCCGGTATTTGCGTTGGATTCCAGCCACAGTTGCTCGAAAAACGGCAGTTCCAGATCGGAGGTCATCCAGAGGTCATCGACTTCCTCGATGGCGTATTCCATTGTCAGGAACAGGATGCGCGCTTTGGCGCCGTACTTTGAAACCACGCGGATGTGGGTGGTATCAAATCCCTCGATGACGCCGCCGGGTTCCTCGAGCACTTTTTTCACGCTGAGATCGTGGAGCTCTGCATTGGCCAGGCCTTCGGCCTTTTTGAGAAAATTGCCCGCGGCCTGGAAAAAGCCCGTCGTGGTCCAGCTGCTGCAGTAAGCCTCCGAGCGGTTCGCCAGGACGAAAGTCTTGCCGCCGTCATTGGTCACCAAGTAACTGCCGTCCGCATCCAGAAAATCTATTCGAGCCTGTTTACCCTGGGTCAAAACCTTTTCGCTAAATTTTTCGGTTTCATCGGCCCGTTCAACTGTGGTTGTCACGGTATAGCCCAGGCCAGCAAGTGCAGTCTGCGCCGCCATGGCCAGCATGGCAGCTAAATGCCATTTCTGTTTCATCAGGAATTTAGCCATCTGTTCAGTTTAATCCGATTTTCGAAGATAAGCAGGCAGGGGTGTACCGGAAACCATGTCGGGCGCGGCTTGCGGTTCGCCTTGCTGCATTTTGAGTGGCACGACTCCGGCCCAGATCGGTGTATCCACATCCGACTTGGTGTCGTCTGGCGGGCCTTCTCCAACCTTGATGCTGAACGTCGCCAGCGGCAGTGAAAGCAGCGTCGTGGCGTTCAGTTCTTTGCGCGTCGATTTGCGTAACTCACTTAGACGGCCCGGCAGCAGGTGTTCGACCAGGATGTCCAGCCCGCGTTCTTTCTCTTCCGGATCCGCGATTATTTCAGCGGATCCGAACACCATCAGCGAGCGGTAGTTCATCGAGGAGTTGAATGCCGAGCGGGCATAGACCAGGCCGTCGAGGTGAGTCACGGTGACGCAGCAGGGCAGCCCTCCTGCCAGGTTCGTGATCAATCGGCTGACGACTGACCCGTGAAGCAAAATGCGGTCTCCATCCCTGGCAATGGCCATTGGAACCACGTAAGGCTGCTCATCCACGGTAAATCCGACGTGGCAGATCCGAGCCTCGTCAATAATGTCGCGTGCGAGTTGCTCATCCTTGCTGCCCTTATCCGGAATCCGGCGTAAGCGCGTATCGGCTTTGGCGGTCATGTGTTTTATACCCTGATAAAATAGAAGTCCGAATGATAAGTGTGCACTGAAATCGATCCGCCGTGAACCCGCAAAACAAAACCAAATCCGTTATGACCTCTGCTGACTTTGACCGCTGGGTGAAAACCGTGTGGCAGGTCGTGCAGGGCATTCCTCGCGGACATGTGCTGACCTACGGCGAGGTTGCCCGCCTGGCCGGCATGAGCCGGGCAGCGCGCCGGGTCAGCCAGGCGATGCGCCGCGCGCCGCGTGACATGAAGCTGCCCTGGCACCGCGTCGTCAATGCCCAGGGCAAGATATCGTTTCCAGAAGACAGCACTGGCTACCGGCGCCAGAAGGATCGGCTGGAGGCGGAGGGCGTGGTGTTTCTCAACGGTAAAATCGACCTGGACCGCTTCGGTTACCAGGGCGCTTTGGACCACCTGTTATGGGGTGAGCCGCTCTGAATCGCCTGATCACAGGCTGGAAACAGTTCCGATCTCATTTCTGGGGATCATTGCTGTTTGACGTGCTGCTAATCGCGGCTGTTTTCTACGGCGTTCACGCCTGGCAAACGCGCGATCTGCCCATTGATGAGCCGGCGCCCGAGACCATCCTGGCGCTGCTTGGCGGCTCCGGAATCAGCTCGGCGACAAGAACCGGTGAAGCCGGCATCGTCTATTTTTTTGCGCCATGGTGTTTTTATTGCCGCACCAGCATTGACAACCTCGACGAACTGGTTGCTGAAGGCAACGTCGCCTGGGGTACCGTGGTGGCGCTGGACTATGCGGGTGTAGCTGAGGTCGAAGACTTCATCGATGAAACCGGTGTTTCGCTTCCGGTTCTGATGGGCAACCCGGCGACGGCCGCCGACTGGTCAGTAAAGGGCTTTCCAACCTACTACGTGATCGACGCGAACGGCC
>JABDLD010000014.1 GCA_013001885.1 Lysobacterales bacterium | reverse complement strand
AGAACGCAGTGGAAATCGCCGGCATGCGCGAGGCCCACATCCGCGACGGCGTGGCCGTGGTCCGCTTTCTGCGTTGGTTCGACGACGAGGTGGCTGTCGGGCGCCTGCACACCGAGGCCGAACTGTCCGATCGCCTGTACGATTTCAGGGCCCGGGGCGAGCATTTCCGCGAGCCCAGCTTCGACACCATTTCAGCGGCCGCCGTCAACGCGGCGATGTGCCATTACAACCACCTCAACACCGAGGAGGTCACCCGGCTGGCGATGGACTCGGCCTACCTGGTGGACAGCGGCGGCCAGTACCTGGATGGCACCACGGACATCACCCGCACCATCGCCATCGGTATGCCCCCGGACGAGATCCGGCGGCGCTTCACGCTGGTGCTCAAGGGCCACATCGCGCTGGACCGGGCGGTATTCCCGGCCGGCACCACCGGCACGCAACTCGACGTGCTGGCGCAGCAGTTTCTGTGGAACGAGGGCCTGGACTACGACCACGGCACCGGGCACGGCGTGGGCTCGTTCCTGAGCGTGCACGAGGGCCCGCAACGCATCGCCAAGCAGCATAACGGCCATGCGCTGAAGCCCGGCATGGTGCTCAGCAATGAACCCGGTTACTACAAGGACGGCTGCTACGGCATCCGCTGCGAAAACCTGGTGGTGGTGCGCGATTGGGATGCAGCGCTGCGCGAGCATGGGCCGGACACCAACGACGGCCCGCCGATGATGGCCTTCGAGGCGCTGACCCTGGCGCCGTTCGACCAGCGCCTGCTGGAACCGTCCCTGCTGACGCCACCGGAAGCCGACTGGATCGACCGCTACCACGAACAGGTGTTTCGCGAGCTCAGCCCGCGGCTTGAGGAGCAGGACGTTGCGTGGCTGCGGCAGGCTACGCGGCCGTTGGAAACCAATTATTCACGGAGATCATCATGAATTGGGATGCGATAGGTGCAGTAGGGGAATTGCTGGGTGCTGGAGCGGTATTGTTCACTTTGATCTACCTGGCCGTGCAGATAAAACAGAACACATCCGCCGTCGCCACGGCCACCTACGAAAGCACCATGACCGGCTTCAACGACATCAACGTGGTGGTGGCCGGCAATCCGGCCCTGGCCTCCATACTCGACCGCGGCTGTCAGAGCCCGGATTCACTGACCGCCGGGGAAATGGTTCAATTCAACTTCCTGCTCCGCTGCTATTCAAACCAGTGGTGGAAACTGTTCAAGCTCTACGAAAGGGGCAGCCTGCCGGAGGCGGAGTGGGCCATTTTCGCCAAAGAGGCAGCCCAGTTCCTCGATCAGCCGGGATGCAGACCGTTTTGCGAGCAAAATGCGCTGTTTGCGGATCTCTATACCGAGCTGGATAAACACAGGGGTGGAGTGATCTCGGAATTTGGGTTTGGCGGTAAGGCTCAGGAATGAACAAGGACGCCCGGTTCTGGGACAAGCGCGCCGAGAAGTACTCGCAGAGGCCGGTTTCGGACGAGGAAACCTACGAGAAGAAACTTGAAATAACACGCGGCTATTTCAGACCCGACTCGGAAGTGCTCGAAATCGGCTGTGGCACGGGATCCACGGCGCTGGCCCACGCGCCGTATGTCAAACATGTGCTGGCAACAGATATCTCACCGGCGATGATCAACATCGCAAAGGACAAGGCAAGGGCGGGCCAGGTTGAAAACATCACGTTTGAAGTCAGGGCGGCCGGCGACTGCGACATTCCGGAGTCCCGATACGATGTCATCATGGCTCACAATCTCCTGCATTTGCTCAAGGACCCGGAGGCGGTCATCGAGGCCGCCTTCCGCGGGCTTAAACCCGGAGGTGTGTTTGTCACCAGCACGGCCTGTATCGGCAACATGAGCTGGTATTTCAGGATCATTGCGCCGGTCGGCTACTTTTTGAAGCTGATTCCGTTCATCAATGTATTTACCCAGGCCCAGCTCAGCCAGGTTCACATCGACGCAGGTTTCGAAATCGAACACGAGTGGCTGCCGAAGAAAAACGCGGCTGTTTTCATTGTCGCTAGAAGGGTGGCGCCGGGTGATTCAGGAACCCGGATTCGGGGGTAAGAAATAATCTATCTATCAGTTATTTATGGGAAAATATCTTCATAATACTGTATAATATTACAGTATAAAGTTCATTGGAGATTCCCATGCAACACCCCCGCCCGATCCCCTCCTCCCGTCAGTTTCCCGACCCTGATCATTTCCATGACCTGGAACGCCTGGGCGAAGAAATAACCCAGCTCGCAGCCCACATCCACGCGGCCACATTCCAGTTACTGGAACTGATTCGCGAGTTCGATGAACAGGAGGGCTGGAGCGGTGAAGGCGTCAATTCCTGCGCTCACTGGCTGAACTGGAAATGCGGCATGAACCAGGGCGCGGCACGCGAGAAGGTGCGGGTGGCTCATGCCCTGCCGGAGTTGCCTTTGATCTCATCTGCGTTCAGGGAAGGTAGAGTGAGTTACTCCAAGGTGCGGGCGATGACCCGGGTGGCGACGCCGAAGAATGAAGCGGACCTGCTGTCGATTGCCCAGCATGGCACAGCCGCTCATGTAGAGCGGTTGGTCAGCCAGTATCGGCGCTTGCAGCGTGACGAAACATTGGAAGCAGAGAACATACGCCACGCGCAGCGCGAACTGTCCTGGACCATGGATAGTGACGGCATGTGGTTGTTTCGGGGTAAGTTCACGGCCGAACAGGGCGCGTTGATCGCCCACGCACTCGAATCCGCGATGGACCAGATGTTCCACGAGTCAGAAAACGAGCCCGATGACGTTTCCGCGGAAACGCCTGCCGGGGTGGATGGTTGCCTCGCTGTTCCCCATCCGGTCGCCACGCGTCGTGCCGATGCATTGGAGCGGGTGGCGGAGGCCTGGCTTGCCAAACCCTGCGGTGACCGTTCCGGCGGTGACCGCTATCTTCTCCATATTCACACCGATGTGGAAACGCTCAAGTCCGGTGGCGAAGGCTCGGAATCCGAATTGGAGGGCCATGGCAGCGTTTCCGCGAAAACGTCGCGGCGCATGTCGTGTGATGCGGCCGTGGTGCATTGGCACGAAACATCTGAAGGTGAGGCTTTGAACATCGGCCGTAAATCCCGCAGCATTCCGCCGGCCACCCGGCGTGCTCTGCAGCGCCGCGATGGAGGTTGCCGTTTTCCGGGCTGCACCTGCACCCGTTTTGTCGACGCCCACCACATTCAGCACTGGGCGGACGGCGGTGAGACCAACATGGATAACCTGGTGCTGCTTTGCCGCAGGCACCACCGGCTGGTGCATGAAGGGGGCTTTGGCGTAAGTCGTAACCGCGCTGGCGCCATTGAGTTCACCTATCCCGGCGGCCGTCCGATGGCCGCTGGCCCGGATCGGCGTTTCCGCGGAAACGTGGTTTCCATCACGGCCGGCAATCGCGGCCGCGGTCTGGACATCACCCCCAAAACACTGCCGCCGAGCTGATTCGGGGAGGTAATGGACTACAGCATGGCCGTCACGGTGTTACAGAGCAATGAGCTCAGCCCGCGGCTAGAGGAACAGGACGCCGCATGGCTACGGCAGGCCACCCGGCCGTTGGAGGAAATGCCGAGCAGCCCAGGCTGAAACGTTTCCGCGGAAACGTCATCAGGTTAAAAAGTCACTGAGAACCGTCACCTATTCCAGCGTGACGGTTTTCTCGAACGGCATCATCTTCTTCGCGTACACCAGGTTCAGCTCCCGCTCGTATCTCACCGCGATGGAAATTTTGCCGCGGTATTGCGTCACTTTGAAACTGTTCTTGAGGTCATCCCTCTGGTTGACGAAGAGCTGGCTTTTGGATCGTTACTTTGGTGGCCGCAGGTAGGGAAAACAGCCCGGCCGGGTTAAAACTGGGGCTGAATATTGATTGAGTGTAACTTTGCCGGAAACAAGAAGCGGCATGTACCCGGGAGAACCGAATTGACCGACATTCCAAAACTGCAACAGCGATTGAGAGAATTTGCAGAGCTCAGAGACTGGCAACAGTTTCATTCGCCGAAAAACCTCTCGATTTGTTGAGTTCAGGACAGCGCAATTTTTACTGCGCGCAAAACTCCCTGAATTCGCGCTCGGCGCGTTCGAGCTCCTGGGACATCCTGTTCTTTTCGCTGGATGCCATCCATTGTTTGTTGGCTTCGATCATATCCCGCCAATATTCCACCTGTGCCACTAACAGCACTCTTCTCGAATCTTCCACCATGTTGATCTCTCCCGTTTCAGGTTGACCAGAGCGGCGTTTTCTGCTTCCTTTGCGCCGTCTTCAGGACATTCCCTGTCCCCTCTCCGGTAGTGCGTTTAGTATCGCTGGCGCCGGCATGGGTGCCTATTCTCCTGGGGGCGAGGTTTGTGGTTCATTGGTACAACCCGATGTGATCTTTTGGTCAGGTCGGGGTGCGCTAGCTGCCGCTGGCGCGCCAATAGAATCGGCGGCACTGGCGCTGGGCGAGCCGAAAGAGAGCTTCAGTTCTGTGCAAACAACCCGCTGTCCATGGCCACGATGACGGCCTCGGTGCGGTTGTTGACGTTCATCTTCTTGAACAGCGAACGCAGGTGCAGTTTGACCGTGGTTTCCTCGATATGCAGGTTGCGTGCGATAACTTTGTTGGCAAGGCCCTTGACCAGTTGCTCGAGCACTTCCATTTCACGCGGTGAAAGTTCGAATTTGCCTTCCTGGGACGGCTGTTCGTCGGTCAGCAGTATATCCGGCACGTAGCGCCCGCCGGACATGACCAGGTGCAACACGGACACCAACGTTTTGCCGTTCATGGTTTTCGGGATGAAGCCGCGGGCGCCCATCTCGAAGGCGCGGGACACATCCCCCCGGCGCACCATGCCGGACATGAGGACTACCGGCAGGTCCGGATGGTCCGAGACCATGCGGCGCACGCCCTCCAGGTTCTCCATGCCGGGCATGTAAACGTCCAGCAGGGCAAGATCGAGGTCGGAATGCTGGGCAGCCATTTCGAGCGCGGCGTGAAAATCGGGCGCGGTCAGGATATCGACTTCCGGGTCGTCCCGCTGGATCAACGTTTTCAGCGCGTCGCGGACCAGATCGTGGTCGTCTGCAATGATCAGTTTCAAATGGGTCCCCCGCCGCAATTAAGCCGGAAGCATCGGTGTTTCCGTTTAGTCGAATATTAGCACGATTGGACCGGGTTCAGTCGCTCAGAGGTAACGGCGGACTTTGTCCAACAGTTCTTCACCGTCGACCGGTTTGCCGATGAAATCATCCTGCAGCCAATCCTGGATTTCTCCGCTGCCGGGATCGATTTGTGCACTGCAGAGGATGAAGGGGATATCGATACCGGCTTCGCGCAAACGCGCGAAGATGTCGCTGCCCCGCAGTTTCGGCATGATCTGGTCACTGACCACGACTTTCCAGCGCCGGTGGTCTTCGAGCAACAGGTCCAGTGCCGCCTGCGGTTTGCTGTGGTATTCGGCCGTTATCCCTGCCCGCTCCAGTGTCTGCCGGAGCATTTCGCCGACGTTCTCGTCATCGTCCACCAGCAGCACGTCGGCCGAGCCCCCGTCTTGCGGATTTGACGATCGCTGCTCCGGCGCTCGCAAACGCTGCTCCTTGGCCAGGGGCAGGGCAATCTCAACGGCGGTTCCGCTGCCCAACGCTGAGGTGATGCGCACGCCGCCGCCATAGTCCGCGGCGATATCGGCCACGCTCGACATGCCAACGCCGCCGTGGGATCCGTCTTCGCGCGTCGTGACGTACATCTCGAAGATGCGTTCGATGAGTTCCGGCTCGATGCCGCAGCCCTGGTCGACAAGGGTCACGCGAACGCAGGGTGTATCGAAAACTATCTGTCCGGAGTGGGCGCCCGATATCTGTCCCTGTGGAAAGCTGGGCGTCTCGTTGGGGGTGCTGGTCAGATCGAGCCGGTCGAAGCAGTCGAAGAAAATTCCCAGGCGGCCGGTGCGGCCTATCATCGCGCGGCGCGCATTGGTCAGCAGGTTCATGAACAACTGCCCCAGGCGTGTTTCGTTGGCTTCCACCCAGATGGGCTCGTCCGGCGGATCGAATTCCACGTCGGCCCCGTCCGGCAGCGTATGCACAAACATGTCCAGGCTTTCTTCTATCACCGGTATCAGGGAAACCCGGTGGCGGGGGGCCTGCTGTTGGTTGCCGATCTCAAGAATTTGCTGGATCAGCCTTTCCGCCTTCTCCGCCGCCGCCAGGATGCGCTGCGCAGAGTCCAGCATGTCCGCATCGTCAGCCAGGTCTTCCTCGAGAAAGCCGGCATACCCTTTAATGGAAGCAATGATGTTGTTGAAGTCATGGGCGATGGTGCCCGACATACGGCCGATGGTCTCCATGCGCTGAGCGCGCATCAGGTCCGCCAGCAGGCGCCGGCGTTCCTCCTCGTTCTCGAGTAACTGGGTGATATCGCGGTGGGTGCTGGCGATAAAACCTTCGCGGGTGAAGCGCACACCGACCGAGACCGTGCGCTGGTCGGCCAGCTGTATCCGGAAACTCGCCTTTGTTTGGCTCTGCTCCAGCATCGCACGGTAGTCCGGGTGCCCGAGCAATTCATCAAACGCGCCCTCCAGTTTGGTTCCTTTTTTAAACAGGCTCGCCTGCCCGCTGTAGATCTCGCACATCTGATCATTGGCCAGGATCACCTCGTGGTACTGGTTGGTCAGCAGCAGGCCGTCGTACATGCTGCTGAGCGCGCTGCGCAACAGGGTTTCGCTGGACTGCACGTGCATCAGGGACTCATACAGTTCGTCTGACTTTTCCTCCAGAAGGCGTTCGGCTTCCAGCCTCGCGGTGCGCTCGCGCGCCAGCTTTCTTCTGAGTTGTTCGAGTGTTTCGGTCATGCCGGCGCCCGGCCGGCGTCGCTGATCAGCCGGCTGACGGTATCGACAAGCGTCTTGCGATCCGCCGGTTTGGTCAGGTAGGCGTTGCAGCCGGCTGCCCGGCTGCTGGCGACGTACTCGCTGCCGGCATGTCCCGAAAGCGCCAGGATCGGCGGCTGCGATCCGGTTTTCTGTCGAATCCTGCGCGCGGTTTCCAAACCGTCCATGCCGGGCATTTCCAGGTCGACGATCACCGCGGCGAAACTCCGTCGCTCGAGCAGGTCAAGCCCTTCGGCGCCGCTGGCTGCCGTGCTCACCCGGTACAGCCTGGTGCGCTCTAGCATTTTCCCGGTCAGCCGGCGCGCGTCGTAATTATCGTCGACGACCAGCACCGCCGGCCGGAAATCTATCCGGCGAAGCAATGCCTGTTGCAGGTCCTGGCCGCGGACCGGCTTGGTGATGTAATCCGATACGCCTGCCCGTTCCGCGCGTTGCCGATACTCCTTCAACGCGTGCGCGGTAAGCGCAATGATCGGCATCGGTCCGCCAGGGCGGTCCCTCTCCCATTCGCGGATCAACTTCGTGGCGGTTACTCCATCACACACCGGCATGTCCAGGTCCATCAGGATCGCATCGTAATCGGTTCGTTTTACCAGCTCCAGCGCCGTTTCGCCATTTTCGGCGTAATCCACGCTCAGTCCCATTTTTTCCAACAGGCGCTGCGTGATCTTGCGGTTATCTTCATTGTCTTCCGCCAGCAGGACCCGTATTTCGCTCGCGGTTTCGTTGGCGATAGCCTGCGTGCCCGAAGTCTCCTTTAGCTCGGGCGCGGGCGCGGGAATGTCAATTTCGTTTGTTTCAGGCAACGGCAGGGTCAGGCTGAATACACTGCCTCGGCCGGGTGCCGACGCTTCGAGCACCACGTCTCCGCCCATCCGCCTGGCCAGCTCGCGGCAAATGGTGAGTCCGAGACCGGTGCCGCCCGGGTTTGCGGCTGCCGGATCGCCGGCCTGGAAAAACTTTTCGAACACTTGCTCGTGGTCCGCGGCTGCAATGCCCACTCCCTGGTCCGAGACTCTGAAAACCACGGGCTGCTGTTGCTTCGGGTCAGCCGCGCCAAAGACAACCTCGAGTGTCACTTGACCGGCCGGGGTGAACTTTATTGCGTTTCCCAGCAGGTTGAGCAGGATTTGGCGGATGCGATTGTTGTCACCGAGTAAAAAGGAGGGCATCTGGCCGCTGATCCGGCTTTCCAGCTTCAGGCCCTTGTCCTGTGCCCGCGGACGCAGCACCGCCACGGTATCGCCGATCAGCTCACGCAGGTCGAAATTCGTCCGGGTAATGTCGAGCTGGCTGGCTTCTATCTTCGAAAGGTCCAGGAAGTCACTGATCAGTTGCAGCAGGCTCTCCCCGCTCACGGCCAGGGTGCGGACGTAGTCGGTTTGCTCATCGTTCAGTTCGGTATCATCGAGCAATTCGGTCATGCCGAGGATGGCGTTGAGCGGTGTTCGAATCTCGTGGCTCATCGTCGCCAGGAAGGAGCTCTTGGCCCGGCTGGCCGCTTCGGCGGCAAGCTTGGCTTCCAGCAGTTGCTCTTCGGCCGCCTTGCGCTCGGAAATATCGCGCAGAATCCCCACAAACTCCCGCCGGGTTTCGAGATTGATTTCGCTAATGGACAGGTCGACCGGAAACACCGTCCCATCCTTGCGCAGCGCAGCGACTTCGCGGCCGGCGCCGATGATCCGCGAAACGCCGGTGTCCAGGTACTTTTGCAGGTGTCGGTTGTGATCGGAATGATAGGGTTCGGGCATCAGGCAGTTGACGTTGGCCCCGACCAGCTCCGCCGACGTGTAGCCAAACATCTTTTCCGCGCCCTGGTTGAAGGTTTCGATACGGCCGTCCTCGTCAATCGTGACGATCGCATCGACAGCGGTGTTCACGATCGTGGCCGTCTTTCGTTCCTGCTCATTGCGCAGACGTTCCTGCTCGCGCTCTCGTGACAGGGTACGAAAGCCGACGATCAGGGTGGCGCACGTCGTCAGAAACGGCTGCAAAAACTCCACCAGTGCCTGGTCGTAGCCGCCGGGCCGGTTCGCCAGCCCTATCATGCCGACCATTTCCGAGCCTTGGTAAATCGGCAGGCCGGCAAATTTCAACAGCGGCGGATGGCCGGGCGGAAGCCCGCCTCGACGCGAATCATTTTCGGGATCTTCGGACAGAACGGGCCGGGCATGCTTCAGGCAGTAGCCGAACAGCGAGTTGAGATTCCGAAACTCGAGTCCGTTCGGTGCATTCTCGTCGTAAAACTCGCGGGTTTCCTCGTTCCAGGCAATATTGGTCAGCGCGTGCGTCTTGAGGTAGGGCGACCCGTTCTCGTCAGTCAGAACTTCACCGATGAATCCGTATTCGCTTTCCGTCAGCTCCAGCAACTTGGCCAGCAGAGGATCGAAACTCTCGCGCGTTTGGCCGCTGAGTATGAATTCAGCCTGTATCTGCGCGATGGCGCGCAGCAGTGCCCCGGCATTGTTGGCGTCAGTTTTACTCACGCGGTCATGCGGCAGGCTCGGCTGCCGACGTTGGCCCCGTGTCCTCGCGGGTCAAAACGAAACTGGCGTGTGTGCCCGCGCCGTCCGAAAGGTCGGTCATCGCCACCTCCACCCGATCATTGAAGTGCTTGATGCAGCCGTTGATCAGACCGAACGCCACGTGCATCAGCGGCCGTTCCGACCGGTATTCCATGGTCAGCCGGCGGCCCTCATCGCTCAATTTGGCGTGCATATTTGGAAGTTCGGCGTCCGGGTACAGCTTGAGTACGTTGCGGTGGATGGTTTGGTCGACATGAAAAATGCAATCGAAACTGTCCTTGAAACTTTCGACCAGATCGCCGTGGCGATCGGTCAGTACTTTGAACGTGTGCTCGCCGAATGCCTGCTGCAGGGCGGCCGGGTCAAGGTCGTGCCGCTGCAGGACGTATTCGACCATGTCCAGCATTTCCTGAGCGGGGTAGGTCCCCACGTTGGTGTACGCCCCGCCGGTTGAGAGCGGCATGGTATCGAGCATTTCGTCGACGAATTCGAGACCCAGCTGTTGCTCTGCAAAGTCGATAAAACTGGTAAAGATAATGCCTTTCATTGCGACGCACCCAAGTTGCCAGATCTGATAGTAACGGCAGGGCGCTGACGAATCATCTGACCGGAGGTGCTGACCGACCTGTCCGAAAGGTCAGGTGGCTGTCCATATTGCACCATCCGGCTATACCTTCGTCCGCCGGATGAATCCGATGATCGCCCGCACTGGCCTACAGGAGAATGTTCACACCCATCGCTTCCCGGAACAATAGCGTCATCAACCAAACGGGAGTTCACACATGGACCACAGCATTCTGGTCATCGACGATGACGACAGCTTTATCCGCATCCTTAAGCGCTGGCTTAAAGAGGCGGGCTATTCCAAAGTCCGATTCGCGGCGACGGGCCGCGAGGCGCTGGCGGCGCTGTCCGAGCCCTGGGACGTGATCGTATCCGATATCTACCTGCCCGACATGGACGGTATCGAGATCGCTCAGCGCATCAAGCAGCGCGGATTGAGCAGCCGCTTGATGCTGATGACGGGCCACTTGACGACGGAAGTCGCGCTGCGGGCGCTCAATCACCATGTTGATGCTTTCCTGCCCAAGCCTTTCGGTCGCCGTGAGTTTGTTGAAAAGGTGGCTCAGCTAGCCGTGCAAAAGTCACGGGGAGAGCCGGCTGCGCCGCGTAAACGCGTGCTGGCGGTCGGCGCACATCCGGATGACGTTGAAATCGGTTGTGGCGGAATCCTGCTGAACCATCGCGACAACGGCGACGAGCTGTGCATCCTGACCCTGTCCAGAGGCGCCTGCGGCGGTACCAGCAGTGTGCGCGAGGCCGAGGCGAAAGCGTCCTGCGACATGCTCGGAGCGCGGCTGATTATGGAAAGCCTGGAGGATACGCGAATCAGCGAGGGTCCCGAGACGATCTCGGTGATCAGCAAAGTGATCGCAGAATTTCAGCCGACGGTCGTTTACACGCATTCCCCGCACGACGCCCACCAGGACCATCGTAACGCGCACCGCGCGACGCTGGTGGCGGCCCGCGGTGTGCAGCGGCTCAAGTGTTACCAGAGCCCTTCAGCGACCATCGGATTCACGCCTTCGCACTTCGTGGACATCACCGAGAAATTGCCTGAAAAACAGGCTCTGCTGTCCTGCTACCGGTCGCAGCGCGACAAGTGCCGGTACCTCAGCCAATCATTGATCAACGCGACGGCAGAGTACTGGGGCCGGTTTGCCGGCTACGTCAAAGTCGAACCACTGGAAGTTATTCGGAGCGCATGAACATGAACCCAAACACTGTTAAACCCCTGAACATCCTGGTCACCGGCGCCGGTGGCGCAGCCGCCATCGCTTTCTTCAAAGCGGTACAGCATGTCGAAGGCCTGCAGGTTCACATGGCCGATATGGACCCGCATTCGACGGGACTCTACCTGGTGCCGGCCAACCGTCGCTGCCTGCTGCCGCCCGGAGCGGCGGCAGATTTCAGCGACCGGCTGCTGGACTATTGCCTGGCGCATGGTATCACCATCGCCATCCCCACGGTTGACTGCGAACTGGCCCCCGTGGCCGCCGAGCAAGAGCGATTCGAAACGGCCGGCATCCAACTGGTATTGTCGCCGGAGCGGGCGCTGCGGGTTTGCTATGACAAGCTGTGGCTGATGCAAAGCCTCGAGGGCGAGGTCGAATTGGCTGCCTTCACGCGCTTCGATGACGATTTCCGGCCCAGCGAATGGGAATATCCTTTCGTGGTCAAGCCGCGTAGCGGCAGCGGCTCCCGGGGTGTGCGGATCGTAAAGCGCCTGAGCGATCTGAACGGCATCGACACCGACGGCCGTCACCTGGTGCAGGAATACCTGCCTGGAGCGGAGTACTCGGTGGATGTCTACGTGGCCGGTGACGGGCGCGTCGTTGCCAGTGTGATCCGCGAACGCATCAAGGTGGACTCCGGAATCGCAGTGATCAGCAAGACAGTCATTGATGAGGAGATCAGTGAACTGGCCGCCCGCATTGCCCGGCTAGTGGGTATTCGCTTTGTGGCCAACATCCAGTTCCGGCGCGATCGGGACGGCCGCCCGCGTTTATTGGAAATAAATCCACGTTTCCCCGGAACGATGTCGCTGACCGTGGCCGCGGGCGTCAACATGCCCGAGCTTTGCCTGCGCGAAGCCCGCGGTGATGCCCTGCCGAAACGGCTTGACTACGCGGCCCTGGCGATGGTCCGAAACTGGCAGGAGACTTTCCTGCCGGTTTCCGAATTCATGTCGGCAGCGGAGTAAATCATGGCGTCCCGGCAACATATTCTGAAGCGTTCGCTGCGCCAGCTTGGGCGCAGGGCGTGTGCCCTGCTGGTTATCCTGGTGTTGCCGGGGTTTGCCCCGGCGCTGGCGGCGGCCTGCGATATAGAAGCCGGCCTCGCCGCTTTTCATGCGCAGGAGCAAGCTGCTGCCGAAACGCTGTTGCGCGAGTGCACCACCGTGGGCGAGCCGCTCGCCGAAGCCCATTTCTACCTGGGCATCCTGGCGCGTAACGCCGGCAAACTGGAGTCAGCGGAGACCGACCTGGCAGCGGCTGTGCGCCTGCAGCCGGATAATGTTTCCTATCGCCTGGAGTGGGCGGTGACCAAAGAGTGGCTGGGCCGGCTGGTCGAGGCACAGGGGATCTACACGGATGCGCTTACGATCCAGCCCGGCAATCTGCCGGCCCGACTCGGAATTGCGAGGATGGAGCATTGGCGCGGCCATCTCAGGCGCTCCCTGGCCATCTACCGTGAGCTCCGGATCGATTTTCCTGCAGACCGCGGCGTGCAGACGGGCCTGGCTTACGCATTGATGGCCGACAACAAGGTCGACGACGCGCGTGCGCTGTTTACGGACCTGCTGACTACCGACCCGAAGGATGCCTCGGCTGCCAAGGGCCTGGAGATGCTCGAGGATCTGCGCACCCACCAGGTTCAGGCGCATGGCGGCAAGGTGCGTGACGCTCTGGGCCAGGATATCAGCCAGTTTCGCTTCGCCTACAGCGCTACGCCCAGCTATGCATTCAAATGGGGTTTTGAACTGGTCGGGCGTAACGGATTCGTCCAGCCCCCTGACAGCAGCGGCGTACCGGTCAACCGCGCTGTGAAATCGTCCCAGGCCGTGTTCGGCGAGTACCGGTTCAATGCAAAGACTTCCACTTTCGCGTCTTTACGCCGCGAGGAACTGGCTGGCGATGAGAAGCAACACAAGCTGCACCTCGAACTGATGCACAAGCCGTCGGACAAGCACCGCATATTTGCCGGGGTCATTCCTGCCTTGATCGACGGCCGCTACGCCAGTGCGCTGACTTACGCGGGTTATGTCTATGAGCACAGCAAGGAATGGAGCGCCATGGCCCAGTTTTATTACGGCTTGGACCGGGAGTTCCCTGAAAGCCAGGCATTGTCGGTGTCGGTGACCCGCAACTACGGCTTGCGTAGCTGGCTTCGTCTCGGCACCAGTTATAGCCAGACCTCCGGTAACGGACAGTCATCTGCTTATCTGAGTGTCCGTCACCACATCAACCGTGAATGGGCCGTTAGCGGCCAAGTGATCAACAATTTTTCAACCAATGAACGTGAAATCAACCTTGGAGTAATTTATGAATTTTGAAACCAGTAATGTATCAGCGCAGCCGGTGACGGCTGACGTCCATCGCACACCCGTCCAGCAAAGCGTCTTGTTCGTTTGCCTGGGCAATATCTGCCGCTCACCCAGCGCGCAGGGAATTTTCAGTCACCTGGCCGCGAGCCGTGCCGGCAACCCCAAATACGTGGTGGATTCTGCCGGTACCCATGACTACCACGTTGGCAAGGGTCCCGACGCCCGCGCCGTCGAGGCGAACCGGCGCGCCGGTGTGGATATTTCCACGCAGCGTGCGCGGCAATTTGCGGTAGCGGACTTCGATCATTTCGATCACATCCTGGTCATGGACGAGCGCAACCGGGCGCACCTGGCCGAGATGTGCCCGCCCAGACTGGCTCACAAGGTGAAGCCGATCGTCAGTCTCATTGGCCGGGATGACCTGGACTGTGTGCCTGACCCGTTTCACGGTGAAGAAAAAGATTTTGACGACATGGTCGAGCTGCTGTTCGACGTTTGTGGCGCGACCCTGGACGCGCTGGACCAACACGCGGCATAGAAGCCGCAAATACGGATTAAAGGAGTTAATTATCATGTGTGGAATAGTGGGCGCTACCGCCAATCGCGAAGTTATCGACGTCATCATCAACGGATTGCGGACCCTGGAATACCGCGGGTACGACTCGGCCGGCATCGCCGTGCCCCGGGACGGAGCCATCCGTGTGCGCAAGCGCACCGGTAAAATCACCGAGCTCGAACAATATTTGCAGACCGAGCCGCTGCAGGGCACCTGTGCGATCGGCCACACGCGTTGGGCCACACACGGCAAGCCGTCGCAGAATAATGCGCACCCGCACGTTTCGAATCATTCGATCGCGGTCGTGCACAACGGCATCATCGAGAACAGTGTCCAGTTGCGGGAAATGCTGGTAAAGGCCGGTTACGTGTTCGAGTCTGAAACCGACACGGAAGTGGTGCCGCACCTGGTGCACTTTTACCTTGCCGAGGGCGATGGATTCTCCGGAGCATGCCGCAAGGCCATAGGGTTGCTGGAAGGCTCTTACGCACTGGCCATTACCTGCGTGCATGAGCCGGGCAAGATCGTGGCGGCGCGCAAGGGCAGCCCGCTGGTCATCGGCGCGGGAGACGGTGCGTATTTCGTGGCTTCCGACTTGCCGGCGCTGTTGGCTGAAACCGACAGTTTCTACCTGCTTGAGGAGGGCGATATCGCAGAAATGACCGCCGATACCTGCCGCATCTGGGACGAACACGGCCTGGAAGTTCAGCGCGTGCTGACCCGCAGCTCCGACAGCGTCGAGTCCATCAGCAAGGGCGGATTTGACCACTTCATGCAGAAAGAGATCTTTGAACAGCCGCGCGCGGTGGCCGACACGCTCAGCGGCCGGCTCGACCAGGGCCGGGTTACGGCTGAACTGATCAGCGCCGAGTGCGAACAGTGGCTGAACCAGGCAGAGCAGGTACACATCATTGCCTGCGGCACCTCATGGCACGCCGGCATGGTCACCAAGTACTGGCTCGAATCATTGTGCCGCATCCCGTGTCACGTGGAGATCGCCAGCGAGTTCCGCTACCGCGAGCCTGCTGTGCCCAAGAACACGCTGTTCGTCGCGATTTCACAATCGGGCGAGACGGCCGATACCCTGGCTGCGTTGCGCTTCGCGCGCACCGCCGGATACCTTGCTACGCTGGCGGTTTGTAACGTCGCCAACAGCTCCCTGGATCGCGAATGCGATGCTACCCTGTTGACCCGTGCTGGCGCTGAGATCGGCGTGGCTTCAACCAAGGCGCTCACGACCCAGCTGGTGGTACTGGCCCTGTTAACCCTGAAGTGCGCGGAATTGAAAGGTGTCGACCCGGTGCGCCGGCAGGACCTCGCCGGCCAGCTCGAACGGCTGCCCGCACTGCTTGAAAAGGCGCTACAGTTGGAACCTCAGGTTCGTGAGATGGCGCAGTCCATCACCGTGAAACAGCATGCGCTGTTCCTGGGCCGGGGCAAGCACTATCCGATTGCACAGGAAGCGGCTTTGAAGCTGAAGGAAATTTCCTACATCCACGCGGAAGCGTACGCCGCCGGTGAACTGAAGCACGGCCCGCTGGCGCTGGTCGACGAAAACATGCCGGTCGTTGCAGTGTGCCCCAACGACGCACTGCTGGAAAAGCTCGTATCGAACATCGAGGAAGTGCGCGCCCGCGGTGGGCAGCTGTACGTGCTGGCTGACCACGCCTCCAGCCATGGGCTTTGCCGTGAGGAGCAGACAGTCATCGAGCTCGACGCCAGCGGTGAGTTCATATCACCTATCGTGTTCAACGTCCCCCTGCAGCTGCTGGCTTACCACGCGGCAGTGCTTCGGGGCACCGACATCGATCAACCGCGTAACCTGGCGAAGTCGGTTACGGTTGAATAACACGGATCATGGCTTTACTCCTATCAGCCGTGCAATGAACCGGCCTCGCCCCGCCAGGGGCGGGGTAGCGGTTCACCGCCAGTTCAGCCGGCGTCGATGCGGTCGGGATATTTGATCTTCAGGGTCAGTGCGCCGCCCGTTTCGGGATTGGTGTAGTAACGAAACTCGATGAAATCATCCCGGTATTTCCATGAGTCCAGCTCCAGGCTGTAAGAACTCAACCCGTGATAACCTGCGATCTCAAGAAAGTATCGGCAGTCGCCGTCGGGATAGCGGACCACCTCCAGGTTCAGTTGCTGGCCGGGCGCGCTCAGGGCATAACGGGTGGCGGTGTAACGCAACAGCTCGCCATCTTTTTTCAGCTCTTCTGATTGGTCACAAACATAGCCCCGTTCCGTGAGGATCCCGGCGGTCTCTGCTGCATATTCGGGGGACATTTCCATGGTTCAGGGCTTGCAGGATCAATTAAGAAAGCGAAGCATGAAATCGGGGTCGAGCACCCATTGCCGGAAAATCAGGGCGATAACGATACATTCAATAATAATGACTATCTTGTACAGCAGGTGTTTTTCTCTCTCCAGGTCGAGTGCGATGTCCAGCCGGAACAATTCCCGGTCGTCGTCACGCTGGATAAGGGGTTGTTTCTGCCGGGTCAGATACTGCCTGGCTCCGATCTGGATTTTCTCCAGGCGGTCGCCTGCCACCAGGTGTTCAATCAGCTCGCGCAAGTCCTTGCGGCCAAGCTCGCCCGGGTAACCTTCCAGCCGCGAAAGCAGTTCGAAATCATCCGGAAACGGATCAGGCGCGCTTTCCATTAACCACGCAGTGGTGATTTTTTTCGCCTGTTCTTTTTCCTCGTCGACAACGAGGCGCAGGAATTTGCTGTTGTCCGGGCCGGCCATGGGCTAGCCCTTAAGCTTGATGGCAAGAAGCAGGATGGCGATGGCGGCCGCCAGCAGGATTGCCAGCCGTCTCAGCCAGCGGGAGGTCTGTAGCGACTTTCTCAACTGGGCCCTGGCTTCTTCGACGTTATCATTTTTGATTACGGCCTGCATGGCGGCAGTATAGCAACTTAGCGGGCCTGCAGCCCGGACCGGGCGCGGCTTTTCGGGCGTTATTGCACCTTGCCGGTCTTCACGGTTTTATCCCATTTCATTTCGGCGCCCTGTATTTCCTTGACGTACGCGCCGAAGGTTACGGCACATAAAAACGCTCCATAGCCGCCCAATAGCAGCAATACTGGCGCCAGCCAGGAAAAATACCTGCTTTTCTCCACGACGATCGCAGCGTAGGAGACAACCATGGACAGGGTCAGCCAGGCGTACAGAAACAAGGTCAGCACCATGCGTGCTGTAACGCCAAGTTCCAGCTCGAAGAAAGCCATCGGCGCGTCGATCCAGGGCGGCCACAACGCATAGCTGATGATAAGCAGGGAGACGAGTCCGGGAAAAAGAATCCCTTCGAGCCAGCACTTTACTGCCGACTCATGGTCGACCACGAAAGAGCAGAGGGTCACGATCAGGTAGACCACGCCGGAGATGATCCAGAGACCGTGAAACGCCGCCCAGGCCCAGGCCTCATCCAGGAAATACAGGCTTATCAAGCCCAGCGAGGCAGTGATCTGGAAGACGGGCATCAGGAAGATCGAGAACCACATCAGAAACATGGACAGTGAACCGAGCCCGCGATGATGCTGCTTGTTCAGCCATAAACGGCCGAACACGCCTGAAATCTGCACGTTGCCGCGGGCCCATCGAAGCCGTTGCTTCCACAGCCCCAATAAGGAGTCCGGTTCCTCGGCCAGCACCACTGCATGAGGGTCGAACAAGACCCGTCTACCTGACAGTTGCGACAGAAAGGTGGTAAACGTGTCCTCGGCCAGGGTATCGCTGAATATGCGCCCGCCGATTTGCTCCAGGTTCGCGCGCGAGTGAAGCTGGGCGCCGCCGGACAGGCAGATCAGGAACCCCAGCACGTTCTGCGCGCGGCGCGCAGCGCCCGTCGCGGTGATGTATTCGAAGGTGATGTAACGTTGCACGTAGTTTGGCGACTGGCTGCCTTCCTTGATGTAGGCCGTCACCGCGCCGACGTTGGAATCCGACAGGTGGCGGGCCATTTTGCGCAGTGAATCCGGCCGGTACAGCACGTCGGCGTCCATGATGAGAACGGCCTCGGTCCAGCTGTTTTTCCACAGTATCTCGAGTCCATAGTTCAGGGTGTGCGCTTTGCCTTCGCCACCGGACACGCGCCGAACGTGGAAGACCTGCCCGGGATATTCTTTCGATTTTTCGATCACCACGCGAGGCGTATCATCCGACGAAGCGTCATCGATGACGTAAATACGCAGCCGGTCCGGCGGGTAGTCGAGTCGCACCAGTCGGTCAATCGTCAGACCGATGACCAGGTCTTCGTTCCAGGCCGGGATCAGGATGGATACCCTCGGCAGGTAAGGTTCGGTCTCTTCCAGGTGGGTTGCGAAAGCCGATAACGGCAGCAGCAGGTACTGGTAGAGTCCGGCCAGTACCGGGGTGACGCCGAGGAACACAAAAAAAACGCAGATCGCAACCAATATGGGATGAACAAGTTCGAGCATAGGGGCGCCACCTTTCGCGGACTAGAAGTATACCTTGCCAGTTTCTCATTGACCTGCCCCCAGAATCCAATATCCTTCAGGACATGACTGAATTGCTGAACATTGTGGCAATCGGGGGAGGGACCGGGCTCTCGACCATGCTGCGCGGTCTCAAGGATTACGTTGGTGGCGGGAGACCGGTTTCGATTGGTCAACTGAGCGCTATCGTTACGGTCACGGACGAAGGCGGCAGTTCCGGGCGCCTCAGGAAAGAACTGAGCATGCTGCCGCCGGGCGACATTCGCAACTGTATTGTCGCCCTGGCCGAGGAGGAGAAGCTGCTGTCGAGGTTGTTCAGCTATCGATTCGAGAGCGACTCGAGTCTGCACGGACACTCGCTGGGCAATTTACTGATCGCGGCGATGACCGACATCATGGGCGGGTTCGACCACGCGATTCTGGCAGCATCTGAAGTGCTCGCAATCCGCGGGGTCATCTACCCTTCAACGCTCGAGCATGTGCGCCTTCGGGCGACCCTCGAAGACGGCAACGTTCTGGTTGGTGAAACGGCCATTTCCGGGGAGCACCTGATCGGCAGCGAAGCGCCGCAGCATTCCAGGATCTCCCGCCTGGCGATCGACCCGATGGACGCAAAACCGGTTGACCAGGCGATTGCGGCCATCGAAAACGCGGACATCATCGTCATCGGGCCGGGCTCGCTGTATACCTCGGTCCTGCCTAACCTGCTGATAGGGAGTATCGGCGAGGCGTTGTTGAACTCCACGGCTTTCCGGGTATACGTCGGCAACATCATGACTCAGCCGGGAGAAACCGAAAATTACTCGGCGCAAGAGCACATACGAACCATCGTCGATCACGCCGGTCCGGTCATGGATGCGATGATCGTGAACTCCGGACGGCCGTCCGCATCGGTGCTGGAATCCTACGCAGCCAAGAACCAGTTCCCCGTCGCCTTCGAACTCGATAAGATCCGTGAATTGGGCGTCGTGCCGTTTCCCCGCGATGTAACGGCGGGTGGGGAGTGGGTGCGGCATGACCCTCGTGCACTTGCCGAAGCCGTGTTTATGGCCGCTGAAAAAAGCATCGAAAGTTCGGGTTAAAAGTAAATCCATGCGGCGCAGATAGCGCAACCAGGGCGACATCCCCACCGTCAAAGTCGACGCCGCCCACCGGGCTTTAGTGGGCTGATCTTCGAAAAGAGAGTCCTCCGCGCAGGATTCTGACATCCGACGGATTTACTGCGTGAAGAAATCCAGCACGTTGCCCAGGCCGGAAGTACTGGTGCGATACATTTCGGTATAGGTGCAGCGGTCACAGGTCAGGGTCAGGAAGCGTTTGTTCTGTACGTCGAAGATCTTGGAGAACATTCCGCCCGTCGCGCGGAATTGATCCGTTTCAAACGATTTATTGCCACATTTTGCGCATTTCCAGTTTCGGTGTTGCATCACCAGGCCCTCCGGGTTCAGGTTTGAACGATGATGGCAGTGTACTTTGTTGAGCCCTGCTCAGAAACTTGCGCAGGCGTCGCCCGGGTCTGCCGTGAAGGGATCCAGCCCGTTTTTGGTGATGCTGATCACGCAAAACTCGAATGACAACGAACCCTTGGCCGTTCCCGAAGTTTCCAGCACGGCGACGCCATCGGAGCCACTGGTGCCGGTGATGCCGTTCTCGGTGACTGTGCCGGTGAACTCACCGGTGACCACGGCGCCTGCCACCAGGCTGCCGGTATCGTCCAGCACCAGCACATCCGCCCGCTCGCGCTTGGCCCCTCTGCCGGCGTTGGCTGTGCTGAGCGTGATGTTGCCCAGGTTCAGCGCGGTGGCCGTACCGGCCTGGTCGGTCGTGGCGCTGGCAACGTTGGACGGGTCTGAGTCCCCGAAATCATTGGTCGCAACAACCCGGTACCAGTAAGGGGTGTTTGCAGCAAGACCGCTGTCGGAGTAAACGGTGACGTCAGCGTTTGCGGTGTCGTGGGGCGTGAAACTGGCGCCATCTGTTGAGCGCTCGATCTTGAAGTACAACTCGTCGCCCGAGTTATCGGTCCAGGCCAGGTCGATGGCGCTGCTGGAGGCGGCCGTGGCCGAGAGACCGCTGGGCGCAGCCGGCGGATCACCGGGCGGCACGCCGGGGCCGATGTATTCGGAATAATCGAATCCGGTCGGAAATACCGGCGGCGGCTGTGCGCCGGCCAGCGTCACGTCGGCCCAGCCCATCGCGCCCTGGTCTTCGTGTTCGAGAATGTGGCAATGCATGATCGTGCGGCCGCTGTACGCGGTGGCCGGGGTCAGGTTGAAGCGAATCGTGCAGTTTCCGGCAACCACGTCATAGTACTCGCCGTCTTCGAAGTCCCCGCAGTTGCCCTGGACCTGCACATGGTAGATGTGCAGGTGGAAGGGGTGATTGGTCGCGCCCTTCAGCCTGAACTGCTGCACACCTTCGGTGTTCAAGGTAAAGGTGGGCACGGCATGGTCAAACTTGCTGCCGTTGATGGTGCGCGCCCCCATGTTGATCGTTTCGCTGTTATCCGGGTTGCCGACGCGAAGGTCCTGCAGGTAATCCGGGCGCTCGGAAAACCAGGTTATACCCGCTTCGTTGTAGGGGCTGGGGTCAACATCGGGTGCGCCGTTCACGGTCACGCTGGCGACTGGTGTGCTGCCGACCGAGATGCTGGCGCTACCGGTGCAGCGCACGGCCAGGTCGGCACGCGAGGCGCCGGTCAGCGAGATCGAGTTGGTTGGCAGCGGTTTGGGCACCTCGGTGCGCCATACGCCGTCGCGCGCCATCAGGGCCAGTTCGCACTGCTCGCCTACGCTGAGCGTTTTCAGTTTTGCATCGCGGTCCGCCAGCAATACGCGCCAGTGCACCCAGGTGTCGACAGGCACGTCCAGCGTGCCGTTGATCCGGCCGTTAACCGTCCACGTTGGATTAAGCGTTCCTGTGATCAGCGTATCGCCGCCGGTGCCCGCGACGTCAGGATCGAGGTAGGCAATGACCAGCTGCCGCTCTTCCATGCTGGAGACGGTCGCGGGTATGTTGTCGTACTGGTCGTCGATAACGATCAGCCCAAAGGCGCCGGCGGACACCTGCAGGAAGGTCGAGCCGTGGTGATGTGCGTGGTACCAGAAGGTGCCACCCATGTGATTGTCCGGTATGTCGTAGACGAAGTCGCCTCCGGCGCTGCCCTCGAAGCTGCGCGTGACGTCGTCGCCCGGTGTCATGCCGGAGATATGCAGCCCGTGGGTGTGCAGGTTGCTGACGTTCGGATCCTTGAACACGTTGTGCTCTTCAGAGGCCGGCTCATAGGCCAGCCTGTTGCGGAACTTCAGCACGTATTTGTTACCCGGCACCATGGTCATGGTGGGGCCGGGAATGCTGTCGCAGCCGCCTTCCTGCCGGTAAATGCGCGTGGTGATCATCTCGCCGCCGACCGCCAGCGTAGCCTTGGCGATTTCCATGGTTCCGGTCCAATGGGGATCAGTCGGGTCGTCGACCAAGGTCCAGACGAACGGCTCGGGATCGGAAATCAGGTTTGAGTCAGTACATTGATTCGGAGGGGTCTGTGCGAAAGCGGCGTGGGTGATCAGTAAAGCGGAAAGCGCTAACAGAACGGTTTTCATTTTCATTGAATGACCCCGGTATGGTTTGTTAATTGACTATTCGATGCCGCGTCCCTGTGCCATGCCGCTTAGCATAGCAGATGAAAATGATTATCGCTTGCATTGCCTTCGGCCATGGAAAATGACCCGAATTCCCTCACGGCAGGTATCGGAAGAATGGTTTCTTATTGGAACTCAAGTCAAGGAAGGGGTGCCAATTGATTAATGTGCTCCCACCCTTTATTCGCGATCATGAGAGAGAATTCTGCACGTGAGCGGCACTCCTCCCGCGTTCGCAAGAGTATCCGGCTCGGTGGATTTCTGCAGCCGTTTCATCATTAGACCTGATACAATTTTTATGGCGACTATCGCAATTCCGTAGGTCGCGGAGGCCCCGGTGACCAATAGTCCACGAAAACCCCAGGATTTCTTTAAAGAAGTGTGGCGCCGTCAGGTGCTCCAGATTGTCGTGCCTTATGCAATTGCCGGCTGGTTACTGGCCCAGGTCGCCGAACTGGTGTTGGATGCGTTTGAGATGCCGCCCTGGGTCATGCAGGCTCTGCTGGTTGTGCTGTTGCTGGGATTTCCGGTAGTGGTGGTGCTGGCCTGGATTTTTGATATCACTCCAAAGGGCCATTTCGTGCGGACTGAGCCGAGTGAAGGTTCAGACGAGACAGAACATCCCCCGGCGATCTCGCTGGAGATGGGCGATTCTGAGCGGCGCCAGGTGACGATGCTTAGCTGCAGGTTTGACATTACCCGAGGTGACAGCCGGGAGATCGATCTCGAATACCAGCGTGATGCCATTTTAGCCCTCGACAAGGTTTCCCGAGATCTAGCCAGGCGTTTCGATGCCTACCTTATTCCCGCCATCACCGAGCAGTTCTCGTTTGTATTTGGCTATCCGCAAGCTCACGATGATGACGCCCGAAGGGCCGTTGCGGCGGGCCTGGCCATTATGGAAGAGGTCGGAAAACTGCAAAAGACCAGGGCGGACCTGGCTGACCTGGAGGTAACTGCCCATGTGGGTATTCACACGGGCCTTGTTGTTATCGATGATTCGGAAGCAGATAAACAAAAGGTCACGATCACCGGACAGGTTCAGAGTTTCACTGATTGGCTGCGGAATGTCGCGCCAGCCAATACCGTAGTCATCAGCCCTCAGACACACCAATTAACGGACAGTTTTTACGAGACAGAGTCGCTGGGCGACTATCCGCATCCGCGTCATCAGGAGCAAGTAGCGGTCTTCCGGGTGCATAAGCCTTTTCCGACCAGCGACGATCTGTGGCAAAAGCAGAAACTGGTGGGCCGGGATCATGAACTACTCCTGCTCGAAGGCCACTGGGACAACGTCGTGAATGGGGGAGGTCAATTTGCCCTGATTCAGGGGAAACCCGGTATTGGCAAATCAGCCCTGGTGCGGAGCTTTAGTCAGCAGGTTACGATGAGAAGCAAGGTCTGGGTCATGCCGTGCTATTGCTCACCTTACGAGCAAAATAACGCAATGTTTCCGATCACTCAGGCTTTGCAGGGTCCAATACTGGGTTTCACCCCATCAGAGACTGTTCAAGTGCGGTTCGAAAAACTCAGCGCCTTCGTGGATGAAAAGAAGTTGGATGCTGAAGACGCGTTATCCTTGTTGTCAGGCCTGCTGTCACTCCCCGTGGCGTCAGAGTCATCACCTCCCGAGCCACCCCAGATCACACGAATTCGCACCCTCGAGTTGCTGTTGACGTTGATCCGTTCGACCGCAACACAGCAACCGGTGTTGATGATTTTCGAGGATTTGCAATGGGCAGATCCGACCACCTTGGAAATGATCGAAATGATGGTGGATGAGGGTCCGTCTCCCGGAGTTTTCTTGCTGTTTTCGGCAAGGCCCGAGTTTGCAGCGGACTGGTCGCGACGTTCATTCGTTTTAAACTTGGATTTGTCGCCGTTGGCCAACAGCGCTTCCAGGGAGTTGATCGCATCATCCGCCGGGGCGTTTGAGATGCCGTCCGAGCTGGTTGAGCGAATCGTCGAAGAAACAGAGGGTAACCCGCTGTACATACAGGAACTGACTCGGGGACTGTTGGAGTCCGATGCAGCCCGAAATTCTTTTGGACAGGGGCTCGCTGGGCGCCTGGAAATACCGGCTACCTTGCTGGATTCGCTGGCCGCCCGGATAGACTCCCTGGGCAAAGCCAAGTCCGTGCTGCAATTGTGTTCCGTGCTCGGCCATGAATTCAGTTACGACTTACTGCGCTCCGTCAGCCAATCGGAAAACGAGGTCGCTCTCAAGGAGTATCTGGCGGGCCTTGTCAAGGCGGAAATGCTATTTCAAAGGGATTCATTTCGGCACCGGTCTTATGTGTTCAAGCATATCCTGATCCAGGAATCGGCCTATAACTCACTGCTGAAATCGACCCGAAAAGAACTGCATGACAAGACGGCCACCGTCATGGAGGAAAGATATCCAGAAATGGCAAATCTCCAGCCGGCACGGCTGGCCTATCACTTCACAAGAGCAGGTAAAGCAGACAAGGCCATCGCGTATTGGACGGGTGCCGCTGCTCAATCGCTGGCTCGGTTCGCGAATGCGGAAGCCATAGAACAGGCCCGGCAAGGCCTCGGCTTGCTTGAAGAAACCCCGGTGTCTCCCCAGCGGGTCGAACAGGAATTGCCGCTGCAGGGTGTGCTTGGTAAAGCGTTTTTTGCGCTGCACGGTTATTCGAGCAGGAGAGGGCGCAGGGCATTTGAGCGTGCACTGGAACTTTGCGAACCGATAGGGGA
>JABDLD010000007.1 GCA_013001885.1 Lysobacterales bacterium | reverse complement strand
TGATATTTCGCACCAGCAAACGCCACGCCAGTTCTCGCGACGCCAGCAGATCGCTCCACATGCTGCGTAACAATTTGCCAAAGCTGAGCAGCTCTGAATCGGGTGAATAAACGGTTTCTTTCAGCGGACGATCCATCGTTTTGTCTGAAATCCTGTTTCCCTGTCCAAACCGGTAAAGCGTGTGTCACCGGCTTGGTCGAAAAGTGTACCTGATACGGGGCCAAAAACTGAAATTTTTCAATCAAATGCTAAACTCCCCCCATGTGTGGAAAAGCCGCCGTATCACACCTCAGCTGGGCTGAAGTCTACGCCTACGCGTCTTCGCTGACGCGTCCAAACGCTATGCCGCCGGACCCCGAGTCGCGCATCAACATCTCCCCTTCCCGCCTGCGGCGCAAGTCTGAGCCGGATTCGATGGTGTGGGAAACTTTGCCGGTCATCTATTCCGGAGAGGACGCGGATCTGCCGGGCGAGGCGATCTGGCCGTTTATTCCGGCCTATTCCGAGGGCCGGTTGCCGATGAACAGGGACGGCCGCTTGATCTCTACCGCCAATGCCCGCCTGCGCACTAAAGGCACGCCTTTTGCCCGCACTTTCATGGGGGCCTGGTCCAGGGAATTCCGGGTGCTGGTGCTGGTGTCATGGTTTTACGAGTTCGACAGCCGCGTCAAGCCACAGGTGCCCTACGCGGTGTTTCCGACCGATGCGCCGTTCTGGATGATGGCCGGCCTGGCGCGGCAGACGGTCCTGCCGGACGGTTCACATCATCTGACCACGGCGATTATCACGGTAGACCCCAACGAGGTGCTGCAGTCGGTCGGACACCACCGCAGCCCTGCGTTGTTGCGTGACCCTGATGAGGCAAGAACATGGCTGAGCGGCAGCCCACAGGAAGCGCTGGCGCTGCTGCGGCCTTATGAAAACCAGACGATGGGCGTGGAGCCGGTTCCGATGGGCATCAAAATACCCGGCAACCAGGCGGTTGAACTTCCGGCCTCAATCATACGCCGGGATTAGGTCCGCGCGGCGTGCTTGCCTGATTCAAACTCGACGCTGCTCATGGACGGCTCTTTGGCCCGATCTTCATGCGTTTCTTCTTTCACGTGCCCAGTGTTTGTCAGGTGGTGGCGGTCTCTGCGGCTGTATCCGTCATACTCCGGTTCAGCACCAGAGGACTTCGGAATGAAATTCTGCGTCGCGGTGAAACCTTTGGTGGCATGCTTGCGCCGTTGCTCCCAGATTTCTTCCTTGTGAGCCAGGCGATTATCCAGCGGGTGTGCCAGTTTGTCAGACTGGGCGGCTGTTGTGCGCCCGGTCTTGCGCTTTTTGGCAAGATCAGCCTTCCTGCTTGATTTATTCGTGGCCCAAACGACCAGAAAAGCACAAACCCCTACAAATATCAGAAAATAGATTGTCTCCATCACGAAATCCTCCAAGACTTCTATTCAGGGGCCGCATTTCCCGCGCGGCTCTCCTCCCCTTTGCGATAGAGACTACAAATTCCATTTTTCTCCTTGTCCGAAAACCAGCACAATCCTATGTGCCGGCCCTTCCATCCCCTTCCTTTTTAATTTATAGCACAAAACCTGGTTATTTTTTGAGCAAGCTGTTGATTACCACCCCCAGGGTCTCTTTATTTCCTTTAACTCCGACGATTTCCTCAATGCCGTTTGATCCGATAATTTTGCATCAGGCTTGCGCTGTGCACTTTCCTTCGCTGCGATGCCAATGGCTTTTTTGCCATTCAAGGCCTGCACCGGCCTGCGCAGATGAGCTGGTTTTGGCGCTTTGGATCCCGGGCTGGGAATGTCCTGTAGCGTGCTGGCTCTGCCGTAGCGGTCTTCGACCAGAGCCCTGAGTGATGCGTTTTTTCGTAACAGGTATTCCCGGTCTTCAACAGTATGCTTTTCTTTGAACAGGCGATCAACGAACTGATGCAGAGATTCGGAAACGCCGTGTACTTCCCGCGCCCCCAGCGACGCTAACTTACGTGCCGGAACGGCGCCATTGTGCCCCGGCCAACCCCACGGAGTCGGAGTTTTAAGCATTTTCCGCTGAGCCGTCAGCTTCTTTATCTCTGCGCTGTCCGCCTTTGACTCATGCGGCGGCTGGTTCTCCTTATGACGGAATCCCGTTCGCTGGTCGCCCTTGCGCAGTCTCCTCACGGGTCTCGCGGGAACACGGACCAACATAAAGCAGGAAACCAGGATCGCCAGAATGACCAGCATATATTTAAAATATTCCACGCTTGAAAGCCTCTCCTCGTTATCGGGCGACTGCCTTCTGGGTAACGGCGAATGCCCATATATAGTCAGCGCATGCGCGGCCACGCAACGCTGAAAGCGACTTTCAAATTCCTTTTTGATCCTTGTCGGCCGGCCAGACCAGCACCCTGGCGGCGTTCTGCAGGTTAATCCTTTGCCCAAATACGTCTTTACTATCAAGTAATACAACGCAACACTGCAGATGTTGGTGAACCGCAAGAACATTTTTTTGTTGCGATCCAAACTCTGAATATACGAAATTAGCAAAAAATACACAAATAATTTTTTTTGATACTTTACCTAAGATAAGTTTTCTATCTTATTGAAATAATGTATATATTAAACTTAATAAATATTATTTGGCTGCTCACAACGCCTTTTTCCTACGCCACTTTGCTGGATCCGGAGGATGTGACATCAAGCTATGTCTCTATGGCACTGCAGGGCGATCTGAGCGCGGCCGGCAAGCTGTTCAGCGAGACAAACCTGGAGAGTCAGCCGCCCTCGGTCGCTGAACTCGCCAGTGGCTACGAATCGCGGTTTGTTCACCGAAACGAGTCTCTTTCTCCGGAAACCGGTGATGAACTCGTCGACGCAATCGTTTCCGCTTACCGCGACTACTGGGTCAGCGAACTGGTGCAACCGACAGGCAATAAAAGCGGCGACCTCAAGCTGGAAAAGTCACTCGGCGAACTGCTGGGCGGACAGCCGACCGGCCCGTACGCCAGGCAGGAAGACCTATTCGCCACGGTTGGGGCGGTTCTTGAAAATCGAGGTTTTCATTACCTGGAAGGCCCCGCTTCGCCCCTGCGGGACCTGTTTTTATGGAAGCAGGAGGAAAACAGAAACTATAACGTCCGCCTGACGGACGGCACCCAGGCGGTCAGAGTCACGTTCATGAGTGAAATTTACAGCCTGGGCTGGAAAGAGTTCGCTACCCTGGGTCTCGTTTCCACTACCGGCTGGGTAGAGGACGACCGGTTATATTGCGTCAGCTGGGCGTATGACCGGAATTCGGAAAACTTCGAAATCTCCTACCTGAAACACGAAGCCCGGCACCTGGCGGACCTCGAGCGCTTCCCTGCCCTGTCATCAGCTGACCTCGAGTACCGCGCCAAGCTCACTGAGCTTTCTTTCGCCTTTAATTCGTTGCGCCGGCTACTTGATGATTTCACCCGCAAGAGCGCGCCAAATCCGGCATCTCCGCATGCCTACGCCAACTACCGGGTAATTCGCGATCTCTACCGTTCGATTTATTCCAGGCCCTTGCCCAACACGGGCGATCCCTGGGTGAACGTCAACGCGGAGTCGGTAGCAAGAACCGCGCGAAAGCTGTTGGAACGGAACACCGCACAGTTGGAGCAGGATTGAGTGGACAGCCCGGGTGTAATTAAATAGGGTGTCGATGGACCCGGGAGCAACCGATAACGTGGGTGAATCCGCAATCAACATCCAACAATTGACGCAGATGGCTTATTCGGCCCTGCAGTCCGGCAACAACGTGCTGGCTAAAAGCCTGTTTGAGCAGATCACCGCATCGGACAAAGCAGAGACGCCGCATTGGCTGGGCCTGGCCTATGCCAGTTTCAACCTGGGCGATGAAGCCGCAACGGCCGGGGCTGTTGATCAAGCCCTTGAACTGCACCCGCAAAACCTGCGGGCGATTATTCTCAAGGCGGATCTGCTGAAGCAACAGGGCCAATCGCGACAATCGTTGAAGTACTATCAATACGCGCTGAGATTGGCGGAAAACGCCCAGAACATCCCCGCAGACATTACGCAGGGGCTGGCGCGTGCCGAGGAGGTGCGCAAAACCCAGGTCGGCGACTACCGCTCGTTCCTGATGGAGCAAATCGAATCCCGCGGGTTCACTCTGAATGCCGGAAACCGCCGTTTTCAGCAGTCGCTGGAATTGATGCTCGGCGAGAAAGAAATTTACTACCAGAACCCCAGCCGATTTTATTACCCCGCACTGCCGCAAATTCAGTTTTACGAGCGGGAGCAATTTGACTGGGTGGCGGAAATTGAATCACGCTCGCCGGAGATACGGACTGAATTAACTGCGGTCATGAATGACCCGTCCCGATTTTCACCCTATGTGAAAAAGGGCGGCGGACAACTTGGAAGGGACAACAAGGGACTCGAAGACAACGACGACTGGAGCGCCCTGTTTCTTTGGGATTATGGCCGCCTGGTGACCGAGGTCGCAGACCTGTTTCCCAACACCCTGCAGGCCCTCGAAGCCGCCCCACTTCCGCACATTACCGACCAGGCGCCCATGGCCCTGTTCTCAAAATTGGCGGCCGATACGCAAATCCCGCCTCATAATGGATTGCTGAACACGCGGTTGATTTGTCACCTGCCCCTGGTTGTGCCGGAAAACTGCGGAGCCCTCAGGGTGGGTAATGAGCAGCGCGCCTGGGCTGAAGGAGAGCTCCTGATCTTCGATGATTCCATTGAACATGAAGCGTGGAATTCGAGTGGCCAGGAGCGGGTCATTTTATTGTTCGAAATCTGGCGGCCCGAACTCAACGAAGAAGAAAGACAGCTCATCACGACCTTGCTGGAAGCGGTAAAAGCCTTTAACGAAGGCTGATGGCGGTCTGAACTGGCGTTAAGCCAGTCACCTTGATTCCGGGGAATAGCGGTAGCGAATCTGCCATTCGAAGGCAGACATGCAAACCCACCCCGCCGATTCCCCGCCTATACTGAAACAATGAACAGATCGAGGGACCACTTCATGAACCGTTCCATAGCAACCCTGACGGGCTTGTCTCTGTTAGTTTGTGCTGCGCTGTTACTTGCTTTCCCGGTGTATGCGCAGGACAAGCCTCAACTGAGCGAGGAAATTCGCAAGGTAATCGAAACTCAGGGTGTCGAAGCCGCCAAGCAGCGATTTGCCGAGCTTTATCCATCTCAGAAAGACGCGTACACGGTTGACATGCAGGCCATGATGCAATTGGGCCAGGAGTACATGGTGGCCGGCGACATGGACAAGGGAATGCAGGTCATGGAAATGGCGGCTTTAATGGCTCAGGACTTAGCCGGCCAAATGTATGCGAACCCCCAGTCCGGTGAAATGATGCAGCGGTTGACAGAACAGGAAATGAAAGCAAAGGCCCAGCAGGACCATCAGGAAGAGTTGGCCCGGGAGGAGGAACAGCGCCAGAAAGAGAGAGAGCTGGAACAGTCCCGGGGCAGAAGCCGGGATGACCTGGGGCGTTTTGTCGGCCTTTATACTGATCCTGATAACCCTCAACGGACGTTATTTGTCACCGTTTCCTGCGACGGTTTTCTGGTCACGGGCCCCATGTGGGCCGACGTCGGACCGTGGTGGATGCGTTCTGCCGCGGAGACGGTGTTCACGTATTCCGATTCATTCATGAGCTTCAGCATGGAGTTTGAGACCGATGCGGCCGGCAATGAAAAGGCGATGAGCCACGAACTGGACGGCATCGGCAGCCCGGTCGAAAGGTCGGGTCCTTTGCCAGCAGATTGGGATGAATGCCTTGAACGGCCGCGCCGGTAGACGGCCATAAATACCCGCACCGGCCGCTTGGACATCCAACCTTGCCGCTATACCCTATCGAGCCCCCCCCGGAGGAATTTCTCAAATGAGCATCAGACCAGCACAACTCGCCCTCACCTCTGTTTTCTTAATAGTCATGATGGCATGCACACCAGACAGCGGCCCGGACACAGCCGCTGTCAGCGAACCCGGTACGACGGCTCCCAACCCCGAGACGATGAAAGAGGCCTCCACCGACGAACTGGCCGAACAGGTCGCACGGATGGGCTCTATCGGTTTTTCCTACGGCGGCGTTTTCTCGCCGCAGGGAGACCGCATAGCGTTTGTGACGAACGCATCGGGAACACCCAATGTGTGGATGGCCGATTCTGATGGCGGCAATTTGCGCCAGATTACAAACCTGGAAGACCAGGTAAACGGTGTGATCTGGTCGTCAGCCGGTGACACGCTGGCCATCGATATCGCACCCGGTGGCGGGCTGAACAGGCAGATTTACCTGATGCCGGCCGATGGTGGCACGAAACAGCTCATCACCGCCGGCGGTGAAGTGAACAACTGGTTAAGTGACTGGAGTGATGACGGCGGCTACGTGAGTTACTCAAGCAGCGCTGAAAGCGAAAATGGCATGGACTGCTGGATTTACGATGTTGAATCCGGCGCCAGCCGACTGATTGCTAAAAATCAGGGCATCGGCGTGTGTACCCTGTCCCCGGGTAACCGGTATGCCAGCGCCTGGCGAATGGTCAACCGCGGTAATACCGATCTCTACCTCGTTGATCTCGAGTCAGGCGAAGAGCAGCACTTGACGCCACATGTCGGTGTAGCCCTCTCCCAGAGCGCAACCTTTATAGACGATGAAACCCTGGTGTTTGCCACCAATGTGGATCGCGAGATGTTGGCACTCGCCAGAGTCACCATCACGGGCGGCAAGGCCGGCCCGCTGGAGATTCTGGTTGGCCGCGACGATGCCGAACTTGCCGGCATTGATCATCTGGGCGACGGCCGGCTGATTCTCAACTGGAACGTGGCCGGGCGGAGCGAACTGGCATTTTTCGATCTCGCTACTGGCGAGATGACGCCGGGGCCCGCGTTGCCGGCTGAGATCGCCGGAACGCCCGAGGCGGCGGCAGGCGGGCGGCAGGCCGTTGTCACCGTCTCCGGCAGTGCTACACCCACTGATGTGTGGCACTTTGACATCGTGGACGCCACTTTCACGAAGATCTCGCAAACGCCGCACGATGGTGTTGACCTGACCACGCTGGTACGCCCTGAGCTTCGTACCTACGAGGCCCATGACGGCCTGAAACTGAGCGGTTGGTATTACCAGCCCGCCGAGGTGGAGGCGCCCGGTCCCATGGTGCTGAGTTTCCACGGCGGGCCCGAAGGCCAGGAGCGACCGGCTTTCCGCGCCACCTACCAGGCGCTGTTGCAGCGCGGTATTGCCGTATTCGCGCCCAATGTTCGTGGGTCAGCGGGTTTTGGCAAGACCTTTGTGAATCTCGACAACGGCGCCCTGCGCTTCGACGGCATCAGGGACATCAAGGCCACGGTAAAATATGTCACCGAGACGGGCCTGGCAGAGGCCGGCCGGATCGGCATCATGGGCGGCAGCTATGGCGGCTACATGGTGATGGCGGGAATTACAGAGTATCCAGAGATGTTCGCGGCCGGTGCCAATCTCTTTGGAATCGTCAATTTCGAGACGTTTTTCGCCCATACCGAGCCGTGGATGGCGGCGATTTCTACCGTGGAATACGGTAATCCAGCCACTGAGGCTGAACTGCTGCAGCAGCTCTCCCCCATCCATCGCATCGACCGCATCGTTACACCGACCATCGTGCTGCACGGCGCGAACGACACCAATGTACCGGTTGTGGAAGCCGAACAGGTGGTTAAAAACCTCGAAACGCGCAATGTCCCGGTCAAGTACGTGCTGTTCCCGGACGAAGGCCACGGCTGGGGAAAAGTGGAAAACCGGGTAACTTCAGATGTCGAAATTGTTCGATGGTTTGAGACCCATCTCTAGGCACTGCGCCGACACGGAGATGGCTCTGACCCATGGCAAGCGGCACGCCGTGTTGCGCAGGGTCAAGCTCTCCGGGCGGTGAGGAGCGGGTGACTCCTC
>JABDLD010000086.1 GCA_013001885.1 Lysobacterales bacterium | reverse complement strand
GAATAGGGATAGTCAAGTTTTACCGGCGCCGAATAGCCACGGAGCAGTGAGGGAATCGGCGGATCATCGACGCCCTCGAAAACGAAACTCTGTTCTTCCTGATCCATTACCAGTGTTCTGGACGTTCCGGAGTGGCCGCTTTCGGCAGCAAATTTCAGCGTCATTTCCTTACCTTGCGCTGAGATCAAGCCAACAACGACGGGGATGACCAGCGGTTGTTTTTCCGGCTGGCCCGAATTCGCCGGCGTGTGCTGACTGCAATGCAGGGTGTAGCACTTGCTGCCGGGATCATATTCCCCGACCACCTTAAGCTGGGGTGTTCCGGACTGGCTGTACCACCGTCCGAACTTCTCGAGGTCCGCGTCGTTGGCATCCGCCATAGCAGCGCGAAAATCATCACAGGTGACCGCATCGCCGTCATGGCGTTCGAAGTAAAGCTTCATCCCGAGCTGAAACCCGGCCTCACCCAGCAGGGTGTGATACATGCGAATAATTTCCGCCCCCTTCTGATACACCGTCATGGTATAGAAGTTATTGATTTCAATATATTTATCTGGCCGAATTGGGTGGGCCATCGGACCCGCGTCTTCGGGAAACTGCCTGCTCCTCAGGTTACGTACGTCCCGTATCCTTTTAACGGCCCGGGACTGCATGTCGGATGAAAATTCCTGGTCCCGGAACACCGTGAGCCCCTCTTTCAGGGTGAGTTGGAACCAGTCCCGGCAGGTCACGCGATTACCGGTCCAGTTATGAAAGTATTCATGCGCTATGACGCCCTCGATGCCCTGGTAGTCGGTATCGGTCGCCGTATCCGGTCTTGCCAGCACATACTTGGAATTGAAGATATTCAGAGATTTGTTTTCCATCGCGCCCATGTTGAAATCGTTGGTTGCGACGATGTTGTAGATGTCGAGGTCATACTCCAGGTCGAACCGGTCTTCATCCCATTTCATGGAATGGATGAGGGACTCCAGGGCATGATCACAACGATCCAGATTTTCCGCCTCCACGTAAATCCGCAACGCAACTTCACGCCCGCTTCGGGTCACGAACTGGTCTTCGACACAGGCAAGATCGCCCGCGACCAGGGCAAACAGGTAGGATGGCTTGGCAAACGGGTCGTCCCAGCAAACCCAGTGGCGGCCGTCGGCAAGGGTGCCTGAATCGACCGGGTTGCCATTGGAAAGGAGTATCGGATAGCGCTCGCTGTCGGCAACGATGGTGACCTCGAACCTTGTCATCACGTCCGGCCGGTCCGGGAAATAGGTTATTTTTCTGAAGCCCTCTGCTTCGCACTGGGTCAACAAAAATTCTCCTGAAGGATAGAGACCTTCGAGCGCTGTGTTCTCCTGCGGCCGGATCAGCACCTCCAGTTCCAGAGTACTTGTTGCCGGCGCGTCGTGAATAACCAGGTGGTCGTCGTCACGCGAATATCGACCCTCGCTCAGCACCTGGCCATTGAGCGCGGCGGAAACCAGTTCCAGGTTTTGTCCATCCAGTGCAATCTCGCCCGCTTCGGAATTCGCATCCTTCAGCCTGAAATGCAGTTCTGACCGTATTCGTGTAACGTCCGCGCCGATTTCAAAATGCAACGCCGCTTTTTCCAGTGTCCAGGGGTAAGGCTTGTAGTCGCTGCGGTACACCGCATTTCCGGAGGATTCTCTTTTCATGGGATTTCCTTGGTCGAGGACAGTATTATAAATGGAACCTACAACATGAGTTGCCGGAAATGAAACCTGCTGCCGCAACGGACCTGCCCGATGTTGCCGATATCTACTGCGCCCAGGCGCGGATTCGGCACCTGGTGCATGCCACTCCCGTTTTGAATGACCCTTTGCTCGATGAAGCTCTTGGGTGCAAGGTTTACTGCAAATGCGAAAATTTCCAACGCACGGGCGCCTTCAAATTCAGGGGTGCCTGCAACGCCATCGCCTGCCTTCAGGAACAGGAACTGGCCGGCGAGGTGGCCACACATTCTTCCGGCAATCATGGGGCCGCCCTGGCGCTGGCGGCGCGTTTGGCCGGAAGGACCGCCCACGTGGTAATGCCTGAAAATTCGTCGCCGATGAAAATTGATGCGGTAAAGAGCTATGGAGGACAAGTCCATTTTTGCAGCCCAACGAACGAGGCCCGGGCTGCGGAACTTCAAAAACTCGTCGCCGAAGGAATGATACCGGTCCACCCCTACGACGATCCCCGTATCATCGCCGGGCAGGGCACTGCTGCGCTGGAGTTGGAACAGGCTGTTCCAACCCTTGAGCAAGTCGTTACGCCGCTGGGCGGCGGCGGACTGGTGAGCGGCACGGCGATTGCGACCGAGTCCTGGGGTGTGAGTGTTTTTGCCGTCGAACCCGAGGGCGCGGCCGACACCGTAGCCAGTCTGAAACGAGGTGAGGTTATCAGCGAATTTTCACCCGACACCATCGCGGACGGCCTTCGGGCCATCGTAGGCATGCGCAACTTTCAGGTGATTCGTGACCGAGTGACCGGCGTACTGACCGTCAGTGACGATGAGATGCGCCTGGCCATGGTCCTGTTCTGGCAAAAAATGAAAATACTGATTGAGCCCTCCTCGGCTACTGTCATAGCAGCATTGCAAAAATATCCGGAGACCTTCGCGGGCCACAAGGTGGGGGTTGTGATCAGCGGCGGAAACATCCACCCGGCGGAATGGCTCAGATTGACCGGAAAACTCTCAGATTGAGCCGCAGCCCGAATGACCCCGGGCTACGTGAGGGAGCGCACGTAAACGTTGGCAATTTCCTGTAGAAACTGCTCATCATTCTCATCGAACCGGCTGCTGTCCGGGCTGTCCAGATCAAGCACGCCGATGAGTTCGCCGTCACAGACCAGGGGTAACACAATTTCAGATCGGGATGCCGCGTCACAGGCGATATGTCCTTCGAAGGCGTGGACGTCCGCAATTCGCTGGACGGTTCGTGTCGCTGCCGCTTTACCGCAAACGCCCTTGCCCATCGGAATCGAGACGCAGGCGGGTTTTCCCTGAAATGGACCAACGACCAGCTGATCGCCCTTGAGGAAATAGAAACCAACCCAGTTCACCCTGTCCAGCGCGTGGTACAAAAGCGCCGAAAGATTTGCAGCGTTAGCTACCCGATCGTTTTGTCCGGACAGCAACGCGGCCGCTTGCCCGACGATGTCTTCAAAACTCGTTCCAGGACCCAGGCTTTCCGAATCAAACATCTTTTCACCCTGTAGACTTTCGATAATCAGGACGTCTTTATAAGCCATACGCAAACGCCCGGGCAAGACCCGGGCGTTCACTAAAGGTTAATGTGTGCCAGTCAGAGTATGGGCCGGTCTTCGACAATACTCGGCGTGACGAAGATCAGCAGCTCGCGCTTCCTGGACTCATTGGCGCGGCGACGGAACAGCGCACCCACGCCCGGTATGTCGCCGAGCCACGGCACTTTCTCTTCCTTGGATGCCGATTCATCCTGGAATATGCCGCCCAGCACGACCGTATCGCCGTTAGCGACAAGCACCTGTGTTTCCAGTTCACGCGTGTCGATTGAAGGAACGGATCCGCCACGGGCTGTCTGGTAAATTTCACCCACGGTGTCCTGCTTGATACCGAGGTCCATCTGAACCCGGTTATCGGGCGTGATCAGCGGAGTCACTTTCAATTCCAGCACAGCTTCTTTGAACTGCACCGCAGTGGCGCCGGATGAAGTCGACTGCTCGTACGGAATTTCTACACCCTGCTGGATAAACGCTTCCGCCTGGTTCGCGGTGACGATCCGCGGAGTCGAAATAACTTCACCTTCGCCTTCGGCTTCAAGCGCCGAGAGTTCCAGATCGAGCAGGAAATCTCCGGTCAGGAATGACATCGCCATGGTGGCGGCATTCGCCGTTGGCGCCGGCAGGTTGACCTGGTAACGCCCCGGATAAGAAGGGATGTCCAGCAAGCCGTCGTCACGCGGATTGATTGCAGGGTTGATGGTATCCGCTGCGCGGCCGTCGGCGGCAATTACACCGATATTGCTGCCCTGATTCAGGTAGGTCACGCCAAACCTGACTCCCAGTTCGTGTGCAAATTCGGAGCTGGCAATCACAATGCGGGACTCGATCTGCACCTGTCGAACGGCAAAATCGAGCTCGGTCACCAGTTTCTGGATTTCCAGGATTTTCTCAACGGTATCCGTCACCAGAAGGGTGTTGGTCCTTTCATCAATAGTGACCGAACCGCGTTCGGATAAAAGTCCGTACTCCGTATCTACTGCGTTGGTGGAATCCTGTATCAGCAGCATCATTTCCTCGGCCTTGGCGTAGCTGATCGGAATCAGAACGGTTTGCAGCGGCTCAAGAATTCTGCGGTCCAGTTGTGCCTGCAGAAGCTGTTGTTCACGCGCAGCGATCTCCGCGGTCGGCCCGATCCAGATCACGTTGCCGTTGCGCCGCATGTCGAGATTGCGGGCATCCATAACGATATCCAGAGCCTGGTCCCACGGAACATTGGTCAAACGCAGAGTCAGGTTGCCGCCAACGCTGTCCGCGACCACGATATTCAAGTCGGAGACGTCGGCGATCAACTGCAGCACGGACCGCACGGGAATGTCCTGGAAGTTGAAGGTAACCTTGGTTCCTTCGTAGGTCTTTTCTTCGAAGAACTTGACCTCTACGTCTTCAACCGCCTTGGCGGCCTGGGACATGGGTCTGACCTCGAGAACGATGTCATTGCCGGATTCATAAGCCAGGTGCTCGTAAAGACCGGCGGTTGTCAGTGTGACCCGCACTCCTGAATTCACTCCGAAGGTATCGATCAACTGCACGGGCGTGGCGAAATCCATCACATCCAGCCGCTGGTCCAGCGACTCAGGCAGATTTGAATTGAAAATGTCCATGCTCAGCGAATTTGTGCCTTCCTGCACCGACATGCTCGCTCCGGGCCGATCGAGGCTGATGATGACACGTGCCTGACCCTGTTCGCCCAATCGGAAATCAACGTCCGTAATATTGTATCCACTGTTCCCGGCAGCTGCTGTCCGGGCTGGGGCAGCTGCAACCGCGCCGGCCGCAAGCGTCAGCACGACTCGGCCGGCTTCGGCGCTGTAGTCGTAGGCTACCGATTGAGACAGGTCAACCACCAACCGGGTTCTGCCGCCTGCTCCGACAGCCGAATACTGCTGCACAGCGCCCATTCCGACAAATACCGGATTGGTTCCGACGGCGGTACTGGTGTCGGCCAGGTCCACAACGATTCGGGCCGGGTTTTCCGTTGCAAATACGCTAACCTGAGGCACATCGCCACTGGTTCGCAGTGCAATCTCAACGCCACCGTCGGCTGTTCCTGCATGATCTATGCCGGTCACGTTGCTGGCTGCGAACACCATCGTAAATGGCATTGATACCAGGGCCGTGAACAGGCCCGAAAGAAATCCTTTTCTCCAATTACGCATGCTGCGCCCTCTTTCACACGTTTGTGGTTGATTAATCGTGCATTCCATGGTGCTGTTCATTGCGATGCCTCTCAAAATTCTTTTCTTGAGTGTTGCCATGTTTAGCTTCCACTCAGGGCGACTGATGCATCCCTGACCAGCCAGCCGCCGGTACCATCGGCAATAAACTCGCTCAACTGCAATTCATCATTCGAAATGCCTTTGACCTTGCCGTGGTTCTTTCCGATGTAATTTCCAACGGCGACACGATGAATAACTCCATCAGGATCCCGTATCAGAGCCCACTCGGATGCTTCTTTAGCAAATGTCCCGACCATGGAAAGCGTGTCGAGCTCGTATCGTTCCAAATATTCCCTCGGCCGTTGTAAATCCGGCCTTGGACCTTTCCCGGAACCGTTCGTTGCAACCTGGTCGCTGCCCTCAGAAGTTGACTGCCGGAACGGATCGCGGCCGGTCAGACCCTCGTAAACATAGGGCGTATAAGTACGCACAGGCGGAATGGGCGGGATGGGGGTCGCCGGACGCTCTTTCACTTCAGCAATATACCGGTTGAGATCATCCTCCCGTCCTGAACAGGCACTGATCAGTGTTGCCAGTGCGATCATCATTATTAAAAACGTCGTACGTTTGCCAGCTGTTAAATTCATCATGGCGCGACCACCTCGGCCCGCTGCGCAGCCTCTTCTTCATCAATATACCGATAGGTTTTCACCGTACCTTCCAGAATCAGGCGGCCGTCACCCGCATTGGCTCCGACATCACGTGAATTCGCCCGGCGCAGAGCAATGTCATGCATGGTCAGAATCACGACGCGGGGCAGTGAAGCCACGCCGCTGACAAATTCCCCAAACTGGTGATAATCGCCCAGCATTCTCACAGAGATGGGACGTTCTGCGTAAAAATCGTGATAGGCCTCAGCGTTGGGCTGAAAAAGCTGCACATCGATTCCGGCGCCCAGAGCCGTCTGGGAAACATCCACCAACAGCTTATCCATCTCGGTCTTGCTGGGCAGTTGTCGGAACATGGTCTCCAGGAGCTCCTGCATCTCCGCCAGTTGCTGCTCATAGGCCTCGAGATTCGACGCTTTCGCCTGCTTTGCTTCAAAATCGACTCTAAGCGTGTTCTCCAGTTTCTGCACCAGTTCGAGCTGTTCAGTCTTGGCCTTGATCAGCAGAAAATAACCGATTGTAAGGATGACAATCAAAAGAACGGTCAGAATAACGTACCGTACCGATGACGGCGCGCTTCCGATATCATTAAAATCAAGATCGCGTAATTCGTTGAGCATCAGCCTGCTCCCGCCGGTGTATCACCGGCCTTTTCTGGCTTGTCCTTTGCCGTGTTGTCCAGCCGGACACGAATTGCAAACTCATAGGTTTCTATCCGGGTAGCCGGCTTTTCCGCAGCTCTTACATACTGCAGCTCCGGCCTGACAAAGAGGCCCATTTCGTCCAGGCTCTGCAGGTAAGCGGACACCCTGGCATTGGACTGACTGGTGCCCAGCAGCTGCAAATTAGGACCTTGCTGCCTGACATTGGTGAGCGTAATTCCGACAGGGATCGTTTTAGCGAGCTTATCCAGCAATTCAACGGTCAGCGACCGGCTGGCCTGCAGCGACTCGATGATTTGTTTTCGGGACAACAGGCGGTTACGCGTGTTTTCAAGTTCCCTGATCCGGGCAATCCGTTTCTCCAGGCGATTTATCTCTACCTGGATTTGCTGGTTACGGGACTCCTGGTGACTTATCCGCTGATCAAAAAACAACCCGACCAGCAAAACCAGGATCGCGCCCAGAACGAGGGTTCCGATCAGTGAATACAGAAATTGGCGTTGGCGCTCTCTGCGCGCTTCCTCACGCCATGGAAGAAGATTGATTCTGGCCATCAGTCAAACCCTCTCAAAGCAAGTCCCATTGCAATCATCAGGTTTGGAGCGTTCCTGTTGAGCGCCGCAACCGCCACTGACGGTGACAACTCAAGGCCGCTCACGGGATCCGCGACGCCTGTCTTGATTCCCAACTCCTGTTCAACCACATCGGCAAGACCTTTGACCGATGCCATTGATCCGGCCAGGTACATGGTCCTGATATTCGAGAACTCGGCGCTCGAGCTGAAGAACTGCAGGGCACGGCTTATCTGGTGCACTACGTTCAGCATGAACGGCTCGAGGATCTCGTCCTCGAAATTTTCCGGTCCCGGTTCTCCCCGCATGAAGAAACCCGCCTGCTCCGGCGTCATGTCGTAACGCCGCATAATTTCCTCAACCAGCTGATTACCTCCGAACGGATGGTCGCGCGTGTAAACGACTCGCCCGTTCCTGAGGATCAGCAAACTGGACAGATCATATCCGATATCGAAAATACCGACGGTTTCGGTGCTTCTGATGCCGTCGCGCTCGCGGATCAACTCAAATGCGTTCGCCATGGCGAATGACTCGACGTCAACGACCCTGGTCTTAAGGCCGAGTGACTCCAGAGCATCCTGCCGGCTTTCAACATTTTCGTTCTTGCTGGCCGCCAGCAGAATATCCACCATGTCCGCATTCCTGGGCGAAGGTCCGAGAACCTCGAAATCCAGGCTGATCTCATCCAGCGGATAAGGAATGTACTGATTGGCTTCGATCTGCACCTGGCTTTCAATATCTGCATCGGCCAGGTTAGATGGGAGACTGATTGTCTTCGTAAATACTGCAGAGCCCGAGACCGCAACCGCGCAGTACTTGGAATTCGAACCCGAATTCCTGACCGCCGATTGAATCGCGCCTGAGATGGCTTCAATGTCCTGGACCGATTTTTCTACGATCACTCCAGGAGGCAACGGCTCGATCGCAAAGTGATCGATCCGATACGAATTGCCATGCCGGGAAAGCTGCACCAAGCGTATGCTTGAAGACCCGATATCCAAACCCATTAAGGGTGGTGATTTGGTGCCGAATAGTTTCAAATTGCCCTCAATCCTTTGTTCGACAATGGTTTATTGACACTTCCTGAACTAGTTTTTAACAGATATTGAACAGATTCTCAATGCTGTTGCGAAATTAATTTCAATCTGGGTGCGCAGGAGGCGGACGGAAAAGCGATTTACGCTGTCTAAATATGTGAGACTGGCCGCTTCCCTGCTTGCCCCTTATTATCGTATCTTAACAACCCATCATTCAGAAGTGCTGAAGTCTGAAAATACCATAGCAGGATTGTCGTGTGAAGAAGCTATTTCGAAGACTGTTGATTTTGGCTCTGATTTCTGCAGCCCTTGGTATAGCAGTTGTCGGCGTCACTTACCTGGTGCTCGAACCGGATTTGCCGGACGTCGAAACACTGCGTGACGTCCAGCTTCAGGTTCCTTTAAGGGTCTTCAGCGAGGACGGCAAGCTGATGGGGATTTTTGGGGAGAAACGTAGAATCCCCGTCACCGTCGGGGAGATGCCTGATCTGCTGAAACAGGCTTTCCTCGCTGGCGAGGACGCCAGGTTCTACGAACATCCCGGACTTGACTACCAGGGGATTACCCGGGCCGTCTGGTCTTTGCTGACCACCGGAGAAAAGTCCATTGGCGGCAGCACGATCACCCAGCAACTGGCCCGGAATTTTTTTCTTTCAGCGGAAAAGACCTGGACACGCAAGATCAAGGAAGCCTTTCTGGCGCTGAAAATCGAGCGCGAACTGGAAAAGGACGAAATCCTGGAGTTGTATCTGAACAAGATCTTCCTGGGCTACCGTGCCTACGGTGTGGGCGCCGCGGCTGAAGTCTATTACGGCAAGTCGACCGGCCAGCTTTCCCTGGCTCAGTGCGCGATGATTGCCGCATTGCCCAAGGCGCCTTCCCGCATCAACCCGATCAATTCTCCGGAAAGGGCACTGGAAAGACGGAATTACGTTCTCAGGCGAATGCATGAACTGGGTTATATCGAAGAAGCCCGGATGAACGATGCGCTTGAGCAGCCCGACAGGGCCTATTACCACGGAGCCATTGCTGAAATTTCCGCTCCCTACGTGGCTGAAATGGTCCGGGTTCTGTCGCTGGATGTGCTGGGCCCGGAAGCTTATACCGGCGGATATGTCGTGACTACAACCATCGACAGCCGGTTACAGACGGCCGCGAATCTCGCCGTTTCCAACGGGCTTGAGGAATACGATCAGCGCCATGGTTTTCGCGGGCCGGAGGCGCACGTCGATCTCGACGAGACTGCGGCCACTGCAGATTGGGACGAGATTCTGTCACCGCACCGTCCGGTTTCCGGCCTGGAGCCGGGTTTGGTCATCGAGACTGAAGAGGAATTGGCGCTGGTATACCTTCGAAATGGACAAACAGCTGCCCTCGCCCTCGAGGACATGGCCTGGGCCGCTCCGTTCATTGATCGCGACCGCAAGGGCAGTGCACCCAAGGTGATAGAGGACATCATGGTGCCAGGTGACATCGTTCGCACGCGACTGCACGATGACGGCCGCTGGAAACTCGGGCAATTGCCGGAAGTTGAATCCGCCCTGGTATCCCTCGACCCTCGCAGCGGAGACATCAAGGCACTGGTCGGCGGCTATGATTTTGCACGAAGCAAATACAATCGGATCATCCAGGGCAAAAGACAACCGGGCTCCAGCTTCAAGCCTTTCATTTACTCGGCCGCCCTGAACAAGGGATTCACCGTGGCCAGCCTGATCAATGACGCGCCCATCGTGTTCGAGGACTCAGAACTTGAAAGAACGTGGAAGCCGCAGAATTTCAGCGAGAAGTTTTACGGCCCTACGCGCTTGCGCGAAGCCATGGTCAACTCCCGTAACCTGGTGTCCATCCGGCTGTTGCGGGACATTGGCATTGACTACGCAAGGGACTACACCGAACGTTTCGGATTCGATCGCAGCGAAATGCCCGCGAACCTCTCCATGGCGCTGGGCAGCGCTTCGCTGACCCCTCTTTCGATGGCCAGGGGTTACGCGGTTTTTGCCAATGGGGGCTACCTGGTCGGACCCCAGTATGTCCGCCGCATCGCGGACGCAAGCGGACGCATTGTGTACGAAACGATGCCATCAATCATCTGTGACCGTTGCGAACCTCAAGATACCGCAACGGATTCTGAAGCGTTAGCCGAGCAAAAAATGGAGCCTGATTACCGCCCGCTGGAAATCGCATCCGAACCGGGACAGCTGGAAGTGACCCAAACCGGCAACTCAGACGGGGCAACGACCAGCAGGTTTGAACAAAGCTACGCTCAACAGACAATTTCTCCGCAAAATGCTTACCTGGTGCGTTCCATGATGATGGATGTGGTCAAGCGTGGAACAGGCGTCAGGGCCATGCAATTGGGACGCGCAGACCTGGCCGGAAAAACCGGAACGACCAATGAGCAGAGAGACGCCTGGTTTTCAGGTTATAACGACCATCTTGTGACCTCGGTCTGGGTTGGATTTGACAATCACGAACCACTGGGAAGAAACGAACTCGGCGGCCGGGCGGCCCTTCCGGTATGGATGGAATTCATGGCGGTTGCACTGGAGGGCGTTGAGGACAAGCCGCCCCCGATGCCCGAAGGACTATCCCAGGCGAAGATCGATCCTGAATCCGGCCTGCTTGCCAGACTTGAAAACAACAACGGAATCATGGAATTATTCGAAGCAGGAACACTGCCCGCAATGCAGGAAACAGGTCAGGGAGAGGATCAGGATGTCCCGCTCGAAGAAAACCCGTACGAAATCTACTGAAGCAGGCCCGCCCCGTCACATTCGGCGGTTGCAGCAAATCAAGACGGAAGTTGCCTCGGAAGCGGCCCGTATCATTGCCACCGAAGGCCAGCACAACTACCACGCGGCAAAAAAGAAAGCAGCGGAGCGGGTGGGGGTTAGCGAGAGGCTGGCCTTACCGAGCAATATCGAGGTGAAGGAAGCACTGCTTCGATACCAGAGTCTGTACGGCGGCAACAAACATTCTGAGAACCTGCAGGCCCTGCGCGAGACCGCAGTGACCGTGATGCAAAAACTCGATCTGTTCCATCCAAGGCTGGTAGGCGCCGTGCTGGACGGCACGGCCGGGGCACATTCCAGGATCTCACTGCATGTCTTTGCCGAGTCGACAGAATCCGTCATTCTTCATTTTCTGGAATTCGGTATGCCGTTCAAACAGGAGCAGCGCCAGATTCGATGGCACGACGGAAAGCACCGCACGGTGCCTCTCATCGTCTTCGAAATAAATGGCGCCACGGTTGAGTTGACCGTGATGGAACCGGTCGGTCTCAGACAGGCTCCGCCCAGCCCGATCGATGGAAAACCACAGCGCCGGGCGACTCAGGCCGACGTGGAATGCCTGCTGGCGGAGACAGCAACGGCCTTGACCTCACAGGGCCCAAACTGAACCGGACGGCAATACCCGTAGTTACTTGCGCCGGTGCAATGCCCGGTAGCGCCGTTCGACTTCGCCGGCGTATACCTGGCGTGGGCGTCCAATCTTGGTTGGCGTTTCGCACTGTTCCAGCCACTGCGACACCCAGCCGACGGTCCGCGCAATCGCGAACATCACCGTGAACATGCTCACCGGGATTCCAAGCGCCTTGTAGATGATGCCGGAGTAGAAATCGACGTTGGGATAGAGTTTCTTCTCGATGAAATAATCGTCTTCGAGGGCGATGCGTTCAAGTTCCAGCGCCAACTCCATCATCGGGTCATCTTTACCCAGTTCATCCAGCACTTCGTAACAGGCGGCGCGGATAATCGTGGCCCTTGGATCGTAATTCTTGTAGACCCGATGTCCAAAACCCATGAGTCGGAAAGGATCTGACTTATCCTTGGCCCGCTCGACGAACTTCGGAACGTCTGAAACACTGCCAATTTCGCTCAGCATATCGAGCACCGCCTCGTTGGCGCCGCCGTGTGCCGGCCCCCAGAGGGCCGAAATGCCGGCCGCGACACAGGCATAGGGGTTGGCCCCGGTTGATCCAACCAATCTGACGGTGGAAGTGCTGGCATTCTGCTCGTGATCGGCGTGCAGGATGAACAGCAGGTCAAGCGCTTTTGCGGACACCTCGCTGACCTCGTAAGGCTCCGAAGGAACAGAGAACATCATGTTCAGGAAACGCTCGCAAAAGCGCAACGAATTTCGTGGGTAGGAAATTGGCCAGCCCATGTGATGGCGATAGCAGGCTGCCGCAATAGTCGGCATCTTTGCAATCATGCGTTTGGCCGACAGGATCCTGTGTTCTGGATTATCCATATCCAGGCGGTTGTGGTAGAAAGCCGCCAGGGAACCGACAACACCGGCCATCATCGCCATCGGATGGGCGTCGTAGTGGAATCCGGAAATGAACGTATTGAGTTGCTCGTGCACCATCGTGTGATAAGTCAACTCGTCGCGAAACTGGTTGAGGCTTTTTTCGGTTGGCAAATTACCGTGCAGCAGGAGGTAGGCTACTTCGACGAACGTACTGCGTTCGGCCAGTTGTTCAATCGGATAACCCCGATAACGAAGAATGCCTTTGCCGCCGTCGATAAAAGTAATTTTACTGGTGCAGGCCGCCGTGGCGGAAAATCCCGGGTCGTAGGTAAAGTAGCCTAACTCCGACGGTAACGCCTTGATATCAAGGGTCGGCTCGCCCTCGGTGCCCACAACAACGGGCAGTTCCAATTGTTTACCGGTTGAACTGTCGCTGATTTGTACTTTTTTATCGGCCATTGGAATCTCCTGCTAAATCCGAAACGAATGCCGGAAATATAGCACAGTGGCTGAAACGTCAACCAACATAGATCATGTTAATGAACAACTTGCGAAAGATTATGGTGCCGGAAAAAATCAGGCAAAAAAAACCCGCCCGGAGTGGGCGGGTTCTGGTGTCGGGTCGTTTGAACTCAGGCGCCGTAACGTTTCTTGAAGCGGTCGACGCGGCCACCGGAATCCAGCACCTTGTGCTTACCGGTATAGAAAGGGTGAGATGCGCTGGAAACTTCAACTTTGACCAACGGATACTCGTTACCGTCTTCCCACTTGATGGTCTCCTTACTGCCGATCGTGGACCGGGTAAGGATTGCAAAATCTGAAGACACGTCCTGGAACACGACGTCTTGATATTTGGGGTGAATGTCGGCTTTCATGACAATTCCTGTAAATTCTAATGCACGCATACGCGAAAGACCGGCCAGTTTACTGAGCCGGGCGCTTGATTGCAAGGCCTTTCAGGGCAGAAAAAGCGCCTGAACTTCGTTGCTGAATCGCCAGCCCAATTCGGTTGGCGTCAACCTTGTATTGTCCTCCCTGAGAAGACCTTTATCAACCGCACGCCTTACCCGTTCCGAAACTGCACCCCAGGCCACGCCGGTTCGAGGCTCCAGCTGGTTTTTCAGCACACCTTCCCGCAACCTGAGTTGGTTCAGAAAAAATTCGAACACACGCTCGCCTGCATCCAGCTTACGGTCCTCGGCCAGACCGGAACCGTGAGTCACGGCTTTCATCCAGTCCACGGGATGCCGCTGCCTGATCCTTCGCCGAACCGCGTTTTCAGATGGGATCGTAACTTTTCCGTGGGCGCCCGCGCCTATTCCAAGAAAATCGCCATAGCGCCAGTAGTTGACGTTATGCCGGCATTGAAACCCTGCCCGCGACCATGCCGAGATTTCATACTGATCAAACCCTGCCTCCGAGAGCAGTCTCCCTCCCTGCTGCTGCATTTTCCACGCCAAGTCATCATCAGGCAGCACAGGGGGATTGGCGTGAAAGGCCGTATTGGGTTCGATGGTCAACTGGTAGCGGGAAATATGCGTTGGATTGCAGGCGATGGCCGTACGAACATCCCTCAAGGCACTTTTCAGCGACTGTCCCGGCAGTGCGAACATCAGGTCGATGTTGAAGTTATCGATTCCCGAACGCTTGATGGAAGCCACCGATTGTTCGATTTCCTGTGCGCCGTGAATCCTGCCCAGATCTGCCAAATGACTCTCATCGAAGCTTTGAACGCCCAGCGAAATCCGGTTTACGCCGGCATTGCGGTAGGCGCTGAAACTGTCATGCTCAATCGTCCCGGGATTGGCCTCCAGAGTCACCTCGGCGTCCGGGCTCAGCCGCAGCAGACCGCGCATGGCGCACAGCAACGTGTCGATTTGTGCGGCGCTGAACAGGCTGGGCGTTCCGCCGCCGAAAAATACGCTGTGCACGGGCCGACCCCATACCAGCGGGAGCTCTTTTTCCAGGTCAAGGATCAGAGCATTTACGTACTCGTCGCCGGGCAGTTCGCCCTTGACCGCGTGCGAGTTGAAATCGCAATAAGGGCATTTGCGCACGCACCAGGGCAGGTGAACGTACAAGGAAAGCGGCGGCAACTCCATGCTCAGAATGCGGTCATCTGTTCCAGCAATGCCGTTAGAGCGAGACCCCGATGACTCAACCGGTTCTTGACGCCGGGCGGCAGTTCAGCAGCCGAACATTGCTCGGTGGGGACCCAGAACACGGGATCGTATCCGAAACCGCCGGTGCCGGCGGGCGTTTCCAGTATCTGTCCGTCCCAACGGCCGGTAGCCAGCAACGGGGCCGGATCATCTGCGTGGCGGACCAACGCCATCGCACAGTAAAAGTGGGCTGTTCTGTCAGCCTCGGGCATTGCCCCCAGAGCCGTGAGAAGTTTATCGATATTGGCCTGATCGTTGGCGTCGTGTCCGGCATAGCGCGCGGAAAATATTCCGGGGGCGCCGTTCAGTGCATCGACGACCAACCCGGAATCGTCACCCAATGCGGGCAGGCCGGTGTGGCTCGATGCGTGACGCGCCTTGATCAATGCATTCTCGATGAAACTCAGACCATTCTCGTCGGCTTCGGAAATCTTCCAGCGGCTTTGAGGTATGACCGTCCAGCCGTGTGGATCCAACATGGCGCCCAGCTCCCGGAGTTTGCCCTGGTTACCGCTGGCCAGCACCAGTTCCCGGGCCGGCGGGGCCAATTCACTCACTGAGTGCGATCTCCTGCAATTCCATCAACTTCCGGATCCCCAGGTCGGCCAGGCCCAGCATGGTGTCCAGTTCGTCACGGCGAAAAGCATGACCCTCCGCCGTCCCCTGCAATTCAATAAACCCGCCGCCGTCGTTCATCACGACATTCAGGTCGGTCTCCGCCGTGGAGTCCTCCGGATAATCGAGATCGAGCACCGCCTCATCGCCAAAAATCCCCACCGATACCGCAGCGACCTGGCCGTGAATGGGGTCTTTCGTAATTGCTCTGTTGGACAACAACCAACGGCAGGCGTCCACCAGCGCCACGTAAGCGCCCGTTATCGATGCCGTTCGGGTGCCGCCGTCTGCCTGCAGCACATCGCAATCCAGCGTGATCGTTCTCTCGCCAAGAGCCGCCCGGTCAACCACTGCGCGCAGAGAGCGACCGATCAGGCGCTGAATTTCAAGCGTGCGACCGCCCTGTTTGCCGCGCGACGCCTCACGAAACATCCGGCTACCGGTAGAGCGCGGCAGCATACCGTATTCGGCGGTAACCCAGCCCTCTCCTTTTCCGCGCAGAAAAGGTGGCACCCGCTCTTCTACCGAAGCGGTGCAGAGCACCTGGGTGTTGCCGCAACAAATCAAAACCGAGCCTTCGGCGTGACATGTGAAGTTTCGTTTGATGGTCACGCCTCTCAGCTCGTCGGGCGCCCTGCCGCTTGGTCTCATAATTCATTCCTGATTCAGTGGTTAGACGGCCCGCAGCCATTGGCGCTGACGTGACCATCTTTTGCCGGTAACATTGTGCCAACCAATTGGATGGACAACAATTCATGATCCGCAGTATGACAGGATTCGCTGCCGTCGAACGGCAATACGAGTTTGGACGGCTGACCTGGGAGCTTCGTTCAGTAAACCACCGCTACCTGGAAATCGGTTTTCGCGTGCCGGAAGAATTCAGGGTGCTTGAACCGGATATCAGGCAGACCCTCGGCAGGTTCGTCAGTCGCGGTAAAGTGGACGCAACGCTCAAATACGCGCCAGCGGCGGGAGTCGCAAGTTCCAACCTGGAGTTGAATCAACCGCTGGCCGTGCGGCTGCTGGCGCTGCATGAGGAAATGCAGGAGCTGGCGGGTAAGAAACAGGACGCCGACCTGAGGTCACTGATGCGTTGGCCGGGTGTGATCGAGGAACGTGCAGCCGACCCCCAGCCGCTGCATAAAGCAGCACTGGAGCTGCTGGCCGAGGCCGCAGCCGGCTTACAGTCGGCCCGGGGCCGCGAAGGCGGACAGATGGACGCAGCTATCCGTGACCGGCTCCAGAGCATCGAGGAACGGGTGACCGAAGTGCGTGGCTGGCTGCCGGAGATCCGGGAGGGCCTGCGGCAGAAATTACTCACACGTGTTGGCGACCTGCAGCAACCCCTCGAACCTGGCCGCCTGGAGCAGGAGGTTGCGTTTCTGGCGCAGAAAATCGATGTCGATGAGGAGCTTGACCGGCTCGACGCGCACGTGACCGAAGCACGGCTGGTGCTGGAACGGGACGATCCGGTCGGGCGCCGGCTGGATTTTCTGATGCAGGAATTCAACCGGGAATCCAACACCTTGAGCTCAAAATCCGTCGACAACCGCACCACCCAGGCTGCGGTCGAATTGAAAGTCGCAATCGAACAGATGCGGGAGCAGGTTCAGAACATTGAATGATCCCAACCTTTTTGTCGTCGCAGCGCCCTCGGGCGGCGGAAAAACCAGCCTGATCAACGCACTGCTCAAAACAGACGAACGGGTCAGGCTATCCGTTTCGCATACCACGCGGCCGCCGAGACCAGGCGAACAGGACGGAGTTCATTATCATTTTGTCAACGAGGCTTCTTTCCTGAAACTGGCGGACGAGAACGCCTTTCTGGAAAACGCCAGGGTGTTTGACTGTTACTACGGAACCGGCCGTAAGGCAGTGGAGCAACAACTGGCGTCAGGGTTCGATGTTCTGCTGGATATCGACTGGCAGGGAGCGCGTCAGGTCAGAGCGGCTTTCCCATCGTGCTGCACTGTTTTTATCATCCCACCTTCGATCGAAGTGCTGCGTCAGCGGCTGGTCAGGCGCGGGCAGGACACTGAACGTGTCATCCGCCGGCGCATGCGCGAGGCCCGTGCTGAAATTTCACATTGGGACGAATTTGACTTCATCATCATCAATGATGTCTTCGAACAAGCACTGGCGGATCTGCAAACGGTTATCCGGTTCGGCAAACTGAACCGCCCGGAAACACAGGAGCGCCGCGTAGAAATTCTGGCGGAACTGCTTGGAAGCAGATAAAATGGTACGTTCAGCCCGAAACCAGTGCGGTTAAGGGACAAATATTTGAACAGTATTTTTGGAAGCAGGAATTATGGCGCGAATTACAGTTGAAGATTGCCTGGACAGGATAGACAACCGTTTTGAAATGGTGCTCACGGCCACCAAGCGAGCCCGGCAGATAGCACACGGTGCTGATCCGCTGGTGGAAGAACAGAATGACAAGCCGACAGTTATTGCGCTGCGCGAGATAGCCGACGGATTAGTCAACCCCGAGAGCGTGGATGTTCTCCAGGCTGAAATTGAAGCTGCCGAAGTGTTCGATTCGCGCTTGGAGGACGAAGACTTCGCGCCCTGAGCAAGGATCCCAGCCATCCACAGTCCCATGCAGGCAGAAACAGGATATCCTGAAGCCGTCCTGAAGCTCAGGGACTTGCTCAACACCTATCTCGACCCCGAGAACGTAGCGATTATTCTGCGCGCCTATGACCTGGGCGAGTCGGCGCACAGGGGCCAGGTCCGCAAAACCGGCGAACCCTATATTCTCCACCCGGTTGCTGTCGCCCAGATCCTGGCGAACATGCGCATGGACCACGTCAGTATTGCCGCGGCGATTCTGCATGACACCATCGAAGATACAGAACTCAGCTGGGAAGACATTGAAACGGAATTCGGGCCGGAGATCGCCGACCTTGTCGAAGGCGTCACCAAACTAGACAAAATGAAATTCCGCACCCGTGTCCAGGCGGACGCGGAGAGTTTCCGAAAACTCATGCTTGCGATGTCACGCGACTTGCGCGTGATCTTCATCAAGCTCGCTGACCGATTGCACAATATGCGCACTCTGGGCAGCATGGCGCAGGATTCTCGTCGCCGCATAGCGCGTGAAACCCTCGATATTTATGCCCCGATAGCCGACCGGCTGGGCATGAACAGCATGAAACACGAACTCGAAGACATGGGGTTCGCGAACCTTTACCCCTGGCGTTACCGCACGATAACCGAGCACCTCGATACGATGACCGGACACCGCCAGGAAATCGTGCAGAATATCCTCGAAGCGCTGCGTAGGAAAATGGACGATGTAGGTGTTCCCTGCAGAATCACCGGGCGAAAAAAATCTCCGTACAGTATCTATAAGAAAATGCTGTCGAAGGACCTTTCTTTTTCGGAAGTCACCGATTTTTTCGCCTTCAGAATCATTGCCCAGACGGAAGCCCAGTGTTATCTCGCTCTGGGCGCGATACATAGCCTTTATCAACCCAAGCCCGGACGATTCAAAGATTACATCGCACTGCCCAAGGCCAACGGCTACCAGTCGCTTCACACGATTCTGAACAGCCCTTACGGTTTACCTGTTGAAATTCAGATTCGAACCGAGGATATGGATGTCATGGCCAGCAAGGGGGCGGCAGCGCACTGGCAATACAAGACCGGCACCAACCCCGTGGGTTCACCCCCCGCCACGGCCGAAGTCAGGGCCAGGGAGTGGCTGATGCGGCTGGTTGACGTGCAGCGCCACACCGGTGACTCCCTTGAGTTTCTCGACCACGCCAAGTCCGATCTTTTCCCGGACGAGATTTTTGTATTTACACCAAAGGGCAAGATAATCGACTTGCGCATGAACGCTACTGCTTTGGATTTTGCCTATGCCATTCATACCGGAGTGGGAAACCACACGGCCAGAGCACTGGTTGACAATGTGGAAGTACCGCTATCGACACGTCTTTCGAATGGCCAAACCGTAAAGATCATCACCGACCCGCAGGTTCAGCCCAAACCGGAGTGGCTGGAATTCGCGGCTACCGCCCGGGCACGCACTTCGATCAGGCATTATCTGAAGAGCCTGCGACAGGAAGACACGGTCGCGCTGGGCATGAAACTGCTTGAAAACGCGCTGAATGCTCGCGGCAGCTCAATCGAATCAATCCCCGAAGATCGTTGGGTCCGGTTTTTGCAAGAAAACCACTTCACCCGACAGGAAGATCTGTTACACGAACTGGCCCTGGGTTCCACCCTGGCCAATATTGTCGCCGGCAAACTCGACCCCGAAGCCAACCTGTTTCGCGACCAGTCAGACGGCGGCGAAGCCATCACCATTGCCGGGTCAGAGGGTAACGCCCTGAGTTTTGGAGCGTGCTGCCTGCCCGTGCCGGGCGATAAGATCATGGCATACGTTTCCTCGGACAAAGGCCTGGTCGTTCACCGGGTCAGCTGCAGTAATGTGCGTGAATTCCGCAAGCATCCCGATCGCTGCGTAGACGTCATCTGGGCGCCGATAACCAAAGGCATGTTTCCCGTTGCCGTGCGGATCGTGGCCCGCAACACACCGGGGGTCCTCGCTAATGTTTCCGGCAGCATCGGCAGGGCAGGAAGCAACATCGAAACCGTGGCCCAGCCGGAGGCCAACCCCGAAACGGCAACTCTGTTATTCAATATCAGCGTCAAGGATCGAGATCACATGGCCCGCGTGTTGCGCCGGCTGCGAAGAAACAGCAACGTCATCCGGGTTAGCCGGGTCGGTTGATCAG
>JABDLD010000080.1 GCA_013001885.1 Lysobacterales bacterium | reverse complement strand
GGCAAACCCCCAGTATGGGTATCATCGGGCCCAGGGTTTTTACGACTTCCAGGCAGATACCGGCCTCGTCCGGCGTGCACGGCCCCGGCGAGATGACGATGCCCTCCGGTTTCATCTTCGCAATGTCTTCGACCGTGACGGCGTCGTTACGAACGGTTTCTACTTCCGCCCCCAACTCTCCCAGGTACTGCACCAGGTTGTAGGTGAAGGAGTCGTAGTTGTCGATCATCAGGATCATGGTTTCGCTTCCTGCGTGTTGGGCCTGTCAGGGCTTAATATAATTTGTCCACGCTTCCATGCGCATCATGACCTTGCGGATGACGTGTGTCGCGCTGACAGACTCAGTATAAATCGCTGCCGTGCCGACTGCACCGCCGGGAATATCGTTCAACGACATGGAATCATCGTCAAGCTCCAGCACGACAGCGAACGGCAGCGCGGGATCGGCTGCGGTTGGGGCCTGCGGCAGGATACCGCTGGGCTGAATCTGGGCTGCCGGGTTTATTCTCAGAATTTCGATTACCGTGGCGTTCAAGGTCTTTCCCGGGAGCATTCTCATGACTACTTCCGCTTTCTGCCCCGGCTCGACGTGTCGCAAACGGGACTGGGGAATTCCCACGGCAAGCCGTCGATGACCTTTTTCCACGAATGCAATCCAGCTGCGCAGCGGCAGGTTGGCCACTCGCTGGCCGGGACGCAAAGACAACGCGACCACCATCCCGTCCGCGGGCGCGCGGACCACGGTGCCATCCAGCTCCCACAGGGCATTATCCAGCTGCGCTGTAAAATTCTGCACTTCCGCAGAGTAGATATCGACATCTACCTGGCGTCCGACGCCACGGTCCATCAGGTCCCGTGCGCGATCGAGATTTGCTTGTGACAACCTGATTTGAGCCTGCAACTGATCGACCCGCGCCTGGAACTGCGTTGGATCGATCGTGAATAACACATCGCCCTGCTGCAGTGTCTCCAGGGCCCGCACAGGAACGTCCTGAACCACGCCGTTGATGTTGGGTACTATCTCGATCACCGGCCGGTACATACGCACCGCCCCCGCGGGCGCGCCCCACTGCATTGGCACGAACAGTATGAAGAACAGCAGGGTCATCCAGATGACCGGCGAAATTTTCCAGAACGTATTCAGGCGAACCAGTTCTAGCTTGACTGCAAGAAAAAGCACGACGACATACACAAGCGTCAGAAAAACAATCATGATGAATGCTCCTCCTCACTACTCTGCGGCGCTGCGGCAGTTGTCCGCGGTTCGCCGCGTATGCTCACCTCTGGATTCGAATAAGCCCAGATAAACGCAATCGGGGACAGAATACCCATCGTGATGGCGCCCCACCATCCGCACACGGCAATGGCCTCTGCCTGCGGGTGATTTCGCTGTCTGGCGATCCTGCCGGGAAAGGCGCCGAGCATGGCCCAGGCCGTCAACCCGGCTGCGAGCAGGACAATCAAAATTATCAATGCAAAAATATCGAGAGCTGACACAACGAATACCTCTGATTCAGGGGCGGCGTAAGGAGCAACGTATCTCTGAATCTTGCCATCTTAATGGATTGAATCCTAGAGGCTGGTAAAATCCGGGGCGAAATATGCTGTTTAAAAAAATGCCGTGTGCCGCGGCTACAGCCCCATCGAGGCACTGTTGACCGCAGCAATCAGTGCGCGGCCCTTGTTCATGGTTTCTTCCCACTCTTTTTCAGGGTCGGAATCGGCCACGATGCCGGCGCCGGCCTGTACGTGCAGATAGCCGTCCTTGATTACCGCGGTGCGGATCGCGATCGCCAGGTCGGTATCGTCGTGCCAGTTGATGTACCCCACCGCTCCGGCGTATACGTTTCGGCGCACCGGTTCGAGTTCGTTGATGATTTCCATCGCACGGATCTTCGGGGCGCCTGACAGGGTGCCCGCGGGAAACGAGGACCGGATCGCGTCGGCCGACGACAGCCCTTCGGCCAGTTCGCCGTCAACCTGGGAAACGATATGCATGACATGGGAGTAACGCTCGATGACCATGCTGTCCGTCACCTTTACAGAACCGATGCGCGACACCTGGCCGGCGTCGTTCCGGCCCAGGTCAATCAACATGATGTGTTCCGCCCGTTCCTTCGGGTCATTGAGCAGTTCTTCTTCCAGGCGCTGATCTTCCTCGGACGTATCTCCACGGTGGCGGGTGCCGGCAATGGGCCTCAGGGTCACTTTTCGGTTCTGTACGCGCACCAGCACTTCCGGCGAAGAGCCGACGATCTGGGTATCGCCCAGGTCGATGAAATACATGTAAGGTGAGGGGTTCAATGCGCGCAGGGCCCGGTAAACATCGAGCGGCCGTGCTTTGAACGGCACGCTCATGCGCTGCGAAAGAACCACCTGGAATATGTCGCCGGAAAGGATGTACTCCTTGCTCTTCTCGACCGCGCGAATGAAGTCGCCGCGGCTGAACCCGTAATGAAAATCGCGTTCCGCCACCGAGTCATGAACGACCGGAATGCCGTAACCGGAGCTGCTGCCCCGGAGTTGCTGTGCCAGTTCATCGAGCCGGGCCTGGGCCCGGTCCCAGGCCTGCGGATGGTTCGGATCAATGTTGACGACCAGGAATAACCGGCCGGCCAGGTTGTCTAAAACAGCCACTTCCTCCGATAACAGCAGCACCATGTCCGGCGTGTTGAGTTCATCCGGTTTGGTTTCGTCGAGCAGGCGGGGCTCGAACTGCTGCACGATTTCATAGCCAAAATAACCCACCAGGCCGCCGGTGAACACGGGCAGCTCCGGCAAGCGCGGCGCATTGAACGCACTTTGCAGTTCAGACACATATTTCAGCGGGTCGGCCACCTCTTCCCGGTGCGTGCCCGCGCCGTTCTCAAAGGTCGTCAACTTTTTGCCCGACAGCGAGTAACGCCGTGTGCAAGGCAGGCCAATGATGGAGAACCGTCCCCAGGTTTCACCACCCTCAACCGATTCCAGCAGGTAGGCGTCCGGTCCGTCCGCCAGCTTCAGATACACCGAAAGCGGGGTGTCCAGATCGGCCAGCACCGAGCGGTACACAGGAATGCGGTTGTAGCCCCCGGCCCTGAGTCTTTCGAAATCTTCCCTTTCCACGGCAATCCATTATGTTTGAGGCAATAGAACCCGATTCTATCAAGGCTCGGCTTAATCGCCTAACACCGAAACTCTCTGGCATGCTCGCAACTACAATCGCACGGGGGTTTCCCTTAGACTGAAACCAGGAAATTACAAACAACCCGTCCGCCCTGACCATTGACCGCCGCCGCCCATGAAAAAAAACTTTGACGTGATCATCACCGGCGCCGGAATCATCGGCCTCTCGATTGCATTGCAACTGGCACGACGTTCGACGCTGCGGATACTGGTGCTCGAAAAGGGGGCCGCCGTGGGCGAAGGCTCTACCGGCGCTTCCTCCGCCGTCTGCCGTTTTCGCTATACCTTGAACGACATGGTGGCCCTGGCCCGTGACGGAATTCATGCCTACCGCCACTGGAATGAGTTTACCGGGCTCAAACAACCGGCCGCGCAATTCCAAAACGACGGCGTATTGTGGATCCCTGGCGACGACCGGAACTGGGCTGACGCAGAGCATGCGCGGATGGCTGAACTGAACGTGGCCACGGAAGTGCTGGATGCTGCGGAGCAGAAAGAGCGGTTTCCGGCCCTGAGCACGTGCACCGTGGCGCCGGACCTTGTAACCGGCGAACCTCACGATTGCGTCAGCGCCAGCCGAAGCCTGCTCGAACTCGACGGCGGTCATATCGACCCGGCCGCCGCAGCACAGGACCTGGTGGATGCCTGCCGGGCGCGTGGCGTCGAAGTCCGTTTTCGGGCGCGCGTCAGTGAGATCGAAACATCCGACAGCGGGATCCGGGCGGTGCTGCTCGAAGATGGCTCCAGGATACCCGCGCAGCTGCTGATCAATGCCGCCGGGCCATGGTGTAATGACCTGTACCGGGCGGCGGGTCTGGACAGCGGCTGGGACCTGGTGCCGACGCGCATCCAGGTGCTATACCTGGACTGCCCGGAGTCCGTGCCCGGCAACATCCCTGTGTCAGTCGATTTTCAGGGGGGGATTTATTTCCGCACGCAAAACCGGGGCCGGCAGCTGGTTGTCGGATCGGTGCTCGAGGATGACGAAAAGGAAGCCGTTGCCGACCCGGATCATTTCAACCGGCTGCACGACGACGATTTCATGTACACAAAATTACATGCGCTGAGCCATCGGATTCCACGCTTGCCGAATCGAGGCCAGGTGCGCGGTTATTGCGGCCTGTACACGGTCAACCGGGATGATATTCATCCCATCGTTGGCAAGACCGCGGTCGACGGCTTTTGGGTGGCGAACGGCTTCAGCGGGCACGGATTCAAGCTGGCTCCCGCGATCGGCTCGATGATGGCGCGCGCCATCACCGGGGCATCCAGCGAATTTGATACGGATGTGCCAATTGATTTCTTCGCGGTGGACAGGCGGCCCATCGATATTGCGATGAAGTCCGTACTCGCCTGAGTTATTCGAAATCGCTTACCGCGGAAGTTCGAGCGGGAATTCGACACCCTGCCCGTCCGGCAGATTCCGGGCGCTCACCCTCCCGTTGTGGGCAACGGCGACCAGCTTGACGATGTACAGACCCAGCCCCAGGTGCGGCTCTTTGCCGCGCTTGTGACGTAAAGACACCAGCGAGTCGAACAACCGTTCCTGCAG
>JABDLD010000075.1 GCA_013001885.1 Lysobacterales bacterium | reverse complement strand
CGAAGTACTTGGCTTGTGGCAGGGAATCTACCTCTGGAGAAATTTCATTCACTCGTGGCAACGGGTGCATGACAATCATGTCCTCAGGGCCCTTTTCCAGAAGGTCCGGATCTACCCGGTACATTCCGGCCACCTTTTCGTATTCGACCGGATCGGGGAACCGTTCTTTTTGTATCCGGGTGGCGTAGAGAATGTCCGTATCAGCCATGACTTCATCAGGACTATGACACGCTGCGCCGAGCATGCCCGTACTCTTCAGATAAGCGGTAACCTCGCCGGGCATCTCAAGCCCTTCGGGCGAGACCAGGTTAATGGTGTTTCCAAACTTGCTCAGTGCAATGGCCAGGGAGTGGACCGTTCGGCCAAATCGCAGATCACCGACCAGGCTGATATTCAGGCCTTCCAACCGGCCTTTCTCTGTTCGGATGGTGAACAGGTCCAGCAGGGTCTGTGTTGGATGCTGACCGGCGCCGTCTCCGGCGTTCACGACAGGAACACTTGAAAATTCGGTGGCCAGTTTTGCCGCGCCCTCACGAGGGTGCCTCAGGACCACGGCATCAGCATAACCGCTGACCATTCTAATGGTATCGGCCAGGGTTTCGCCCTTGACCACGGATGTCGCCTGCGTTCCAGCGAAACCAATCACTCCTCCCCCGAGCCGGTTCATAGCCGTTTCAAAAGACAGGCGGGTTCGGGTAGATGGCTCAAAAAAGATACAGGCCAGCAACTTTCCCCGCAGCAGATCGGACACGGCCTGACCCCGGGCAATCTCCACCATGTCTTCAGCCCTGTCCAGCACCTCCACGATCTGTTCCACCGAAAAGTCGTGGACCGAAATTACATGTCGCATCAATTTTCTTCCTGTTTTGCGTACTCTATTCCATCAACATCATTCGATATTAGTGTACCCGCTTCACCACGCATGATGTGGGCCAAATCCGACAACTGGCCGATCGAGCTTGTATGGCCGGTCTCGCGCACGAAACGGCAGGCGCCACTGACCTTGGGACCCATGGATCCCGCTGCAAAATCCATCTTTTCGAGGGCATCAGGGTGCGCTGCCCGGATGGCTTTCTGGCGTTCAGTACCGAAATCCCGATACACGCAAGGCACGTCCGTCAGCATCACGAACATTTCGGCGCCCAGGTCACGGGCGAGCAGCCCGCTGGCCAGGTCCTTGTCTATGACAGCTTCAACGCCGAACAGCTTGTTATTTTCATCGTAAGCGACCGGGATTCCGCCGCCACCCGCGCAGATGACAACGACTCCACTTTCCACCAGCATGCGTATCACTTCTATCTCGATGATGCGCTGGGGGAGCGGTGAAGGCACGACCCGTCTGAAATGTTTGCCGTCAGGCGCCATGGCCCAGCCTTTTTCCCGTTGCAGCCTTCCTGCCTCGGCCTGACGGTAAACGGGGCCCACCGGTTTGGTCGGATGCTTGAAGGCGGGATCTTCCGGATCGACCACTATCTGGGTAACCACGGTAACGATGTGATCGTCGAACGGAATGATGTTGCCCAGTTCCTGTTCGATCATGTAGCCGATCATACCGACGGTTTCGGCACCGAGGACGTCCAGGGGATAGGGATCCACGGCGTTGTAGGCAGCGTCCATCAAGGCCAGCAAACCCACCTGCGGCCCGTTTCCGTGGGCAATGACCAACTCATGGTTATCATGCACCGCGGCCAGGTGCACGGCTGCACGGCGGATGTTATCTCGCTGATTTTCGGCGTTGAGCTCCTGCCCGCGCCGCAACAGGGCATTGCCGCCCAGCGCAACCACCACTCTCATTACTGGCTGCCCAGCGTGGCCACCAGCAGGGCCTTGATGGAATGAACCCGGTTCTCCGCCTGCTCGAACTGAATGCCGGCGGTCGACTCGAAGACCTCCTCGGTTACTTCCAGCGAATCCACCCCGAATTTTTCGTAAATCTCCCGGCCGACCTGGGTTTCAAGATTATGGAATGCCGGCAAGCAATGCATGAACCTGACTCTCGAGTTGCCGCTGGCCGCCATCAGTTCTGAGTCCACCTGGTAGGGTTTGAGTAATTCGATGCGTTCCTTCCAGACTTCATCGGGCTCCCCCATCGACACCCAGACGTCGGTGTGGATGAACTGAACGCCATCAACCGCTTCCCTGGGGTCCTCGGTCAGAGTCAGCTTTCCCTTATTGGTGTTCTCCAGTTCCCGCGCGTATTCGAGCAATTTCCCATCGGGCCACAAGTGCCTGGGCGCGCCGATGCGCACGTCCATGCCCATCAGACATCCGGCGATCATCAGCGAATTGCCCATATTGGACCGTGCATCACCGACGAAAGCGTACTTGAAGTCATGCCAGGGCTGCGGCATGTACTCCCGCATGGTCATAATATCGGCGCACATCTGGGTCGGATGAAACTCGTCTGTCAGGCCGTTGAACACCGGAACACCGGCGTATTTCGCCAGTTCTTCAACAATTTTCTGACCTGAACCGCGGTATTCAATCGCGTCATACATGCGGCCCAGGACGCGGGCCGTGTCCTTGACCGACTCCTTTTTGCCCATGTGGGACCCAACCGGATCGAGGTACGTCACGTTGGCCCCCTGGTCATAGGCCGCAACCTCGAACGCGCAACGGGTACGGGTAGATGCTTTTTCGAATATCAGGGCAATGTTCTTACCCTTCAGCAGCTGGACCTCCGTCCCCGCATACTTGGCCCGTTTGAGATCGCGCGCGAGGTCGAGTATGTATGTCAGGTCCCGTTTTGAAAAATCAATCAATTTAAGAAAACTTCGATTTCTGAGGTTAAACGACATGGGGACACCTCCAACGGGCTCAGCGATCAGGGCATACCGCGCTAATCTAGCATGCGAACTTTGGGGGGCAAGTGATGTTGGACAAAAACTGCGGCTTTTAATGCAAAAATGCCGGCCTGGTTTCCCAGGCCGGCATTTCAATAATTGCTTTCCCGGAACAACATTCCGCCCAACTTAGCGCCGGCCTTTCTTCCTCAGCTGTTCCAATGCCCTGATCTGCGCGGCGGCTTCGAGCAGCCTGGCCTGGGCTTCCGCGATTTCCATATCGCCCGTCTGATCCTGCAGTGCGCGCTCAGCCTCTTCTTTCGCCCGAACCGCTGCCGCCTCATCAAGATCGTCGGCGCGTACAGCCGTATCGGCCAGCACGGTAACCAGGTGCGGCATGACTTCCAGGATGCCGCCGCCGACGAAGAAAAACGCTTCTTCGCCATCGGCCTGCTGAACCCGCACCGGCCCCGGCTTGAGCTGGGTGATCAGCGGCGCATGGCGTGGGCTGATGCCCAGCTCACCCATACTGCCGGTAGCAAAGATCATCGCTGCCTCACCCGAGAAGATTTCTTCCTGGGCTGACACGATGTCACATTGGATGGTGTGTTTCATGCTGCCTTGGCTGCCATTTTCTTGCCTTGCTCGACGGCTTCTTCGATTGAACCGACCATGTAGAAAGCCTGCTCAGGCAGATGATCGTATTCACCTTCGATGATGCCCTTGAAGCCCCGGATCGTGTCTTTCAGCGAGACGTATTTACCCGTTGCGCCGGTGAACGTTTCTGCAACGAAGAACGGCTGGGACAGGAAGCGTGCGACCTTACGCGCGCGGGCCACGACCGCCTTGTCTTCTTCCGAAAGTTCGTCCATGCCGAGAATGGCGATGATGTCTTTGAGTTCCTTGTAGCGCTGCAGAACAGACTGCACTCCGCGTGCCACTTCGTAATGCTCGGTGCCGATGATGTTCGGGTCGAGCAGTCGCGAGGTTGAATCCAGCGGGTCAACCGCCGGATAAATACCCTGTTCAGCGATGGCGCGGCTCAGTACCAGCGTCGCATCCAGGTGCGCAAAGGTGGTGGCCGGGGACGGATCGGTCAGGTCGTCCGCGGGAACGTACACCGCCTGGAACGACGTGATGGAACCGGTTTTGGTCGAGGTGATGCGCTCCTGCAGGATACCCATTTCCAGGGCCAGCGTCGGCTGGTAACCCACGGCCGAGGGCATGCGCCCCAGCAGCGCGGATACCTCCGTTCCGGCCAGTGTGTAACGGTAGATATTGTCAATGAACATCAATACGTCACGGCCTTCGTCGCGGAATTGTTCAGCGATGGTCAGACCCGTCAGCGCCACGCGCAGCCTGTTTCCCGGCGGCTCGTTCATCTGGCCGTAAACCAGGGCCACCTTGTTCAGAACGTCGGCGTCCTTCATTTCGTGGTAGAAGTCGTTACCCTCACGGGTGCGCTCACCCACGCCGGCGAACACCGAGAACCCGCTGTGCTCGATAGCGATGTTACGGATCAATTCCATCAGCGTCACGGTCTTGCCCACGCCGGCGCCGCCGAACAGGCCGACTTTGCCGCCCTTGGCGATGGGCATGATCAGGTCGATGACCTTGATTCCTGTTTCGAGCAGTTCATTACCGCCGGCCTGTTCCTCGTAGGAAGGCGCTTTGCGGTGGATGGGCATGCGTTTTTCTTCACCAATCGGACCCGCTTCGTCGATCGGGCGCCCCATGACGTCCATCACGCGGCCGAGGGTTTTCTCACCCACGGGCACCGAGATTGGCGCACCTGTGCTGGTTATGGACAACCCGCGTTTCAGGCCATCGGTCGAACCCAGCGCGATGGTGCGGACCACGCCGTCGCCCAGCTGCTGCTGAACTTCCAGCATGATATCGGTACCGTCCACCGTCAGGGCATCGAATACCTTGGGCATTTCGTCGCGGGAAAACTCCGTGTCGACGACCGCGCCGATTACCTGAACAATTATTCCACCACTCATTGTTAACTCCTAAGCTTGAATCCTGTCGATGACCGGCTCAGACCGCTGCCGCGCCACCTACAATTTCTGAAATTTCCTGCGTAATTGCCGCTTGTCGCGCTTTGTTGAATACAAGGGTCAACTCGTCGATCAGATCGCCTGCGTTATCGGTAGCGTTCTTCATCGCGATCATGCGCGCGGCGTGTTCCGAGGCCAGGTTTTCCAGCACCGCCTGGTACACGTCAGCCTCGATATATCGAACCAGCACCGTGTCCAGCAGGGCTTCGGCATCGGGTTCGTAGATATAGTCCCAGATGTCGCGAATCTCCTCATCGTCCGTCTCCGGCAGCGGCAGTAACTGCTCCAGGGTCGGCTTCTGCGTCATCGTATTGACGAAATCGTTGTACACCACGTAAACCAGGTCGATTTTTTCTTCGCGATACGCATCCAGCATGACCTTGATCGAACCGATCAGATCCTCGATCTGGGGCTTTTCGCCCAGGTCGCTGGTGTGAGCCGCAATTTCTACCTTGACGTTCTTGAAAAACCCCGATGCTTTCTTGCCCAGCGTGACCAGGCTGACCTCCGCGCCTTTCCCCTGCCACTCACCGATGCTGGCCAGCACCAGTTTGAACAGGTTGAAATTCAATCCGCCACAAAGGCCGCGATCGGTGGAAATGATGATATAACCCACCTTTTTTGTCTCTTCCCGCCGGACCGTAAAAGGATGGCGAAACTCCGGATTGGCCTTGCTGAGATGGCCCATCACGCGGCGAATCATGTGCGCATATGGCCGGGTCGCATTCATTAAATCCTGGGATTTGCGAATTTTACTCGCAGAGACCATCTCGAGCGCCGATGTCACCTTTTTGGTGTTTTCGATGCTCCGGATTTTGGTGGTAATTTCCTTTCCGCCTGCCATACTCGGCTTGCTCCTAATTCAATCCTATTGCCGGCCTTTACCAGGATCCTGTTGCCTTGAAATTTTCAAGGGCTGCTGTGAGCTGTGACTCGACATCATCGTTCCAGTTACCCTCGTCGAGCGTACTCAACAGCTCGGACTCGGACGATGTCATGTGGCTCACCAGGGCCGCTTCGAAAGCGCCGATCTTGTTCAGCTCCAGGTCGTCCAGATAACCGCGATCAGCCGCAAACAGCGAGACCGCCATCTCGCCCACAGACATGGGGCTGTATTGCTTCTGCTTCATCAGTTCGGTTACGCGCTGACCGCGGTCCAGCTGCTGCCGCGTGGCGTCGTCGAGATCCGATGCGAACTGGGCGAATGCCGCCAGCTCACGGTACTGGGAAAGCGCCAGTCGAATGCCGCCGCCCAGTTTCTTGATCACCTTGGTCTGGGCGGCCCCGCCCACGCGGGAAACGGACAAACCGGCATGCATGGCCGGGCGAATACCGGCATTGAACATGTCGGTCTCGAGAAAGATCTGACCGTCCGTGATCGAAATCACGTTGGTCGGTACGAAAGCCGACACGTCACCGGCCTGGGTCTCGATGATCGGCAGTGCCGTCAGCGAGCCGGTCTTGCCGGTAACTTTTCCTTCGGTGAATTTCTCAACGTATTCCTCGTTGACTCGCGCGGCGCGTTCCAGCAGGCGGGAGTGCAGATAGAATACGTCACCGGGATAGGCTTCACGGCCCGGCGGACGGCGCAACAGCAGTGATACCTGCCGATAGGCCCATGCCTGCTTGGTGAGATCGTCATAGATAATCAACGCGTCCTCACCGCGGTCACGGAAATATTCTCCCATGGTGCAGCCGGAATAAGGCGCCATGTACTGCATGGCGGCCGATTCGGAGGCCGAAGCATTGACCACGATAGTGTGTTCCATGGCGCCGTGCTCTTCCAGCTTGGCCACCACGTTGGCCACCGTCGACTGTTTCTGGCCGATGGCGACATAAACACATTTGATGCCCGTGCCCACCTGGTTGATGATGGTGTCGATGGCGATGGCTGACTTGCCGATCTGGCGGTCACCGATGATCAGTTCGCGCTGCCCGCGGCCGATCGGCACCATGGAGTCGATGGATTTCAACCCGGTCTGGACCGGCTGATCAACCGATTTACGCCAAATGACGCCCGGCGCAACCTTCTCAATCGGAGCGAATCCGTCGTTATCGATGGGGCCCTGGCCGTCGATCGGTTCGCCGAGTGCGTTAACGACGCGTCCCAGCAGGCCGGGGCCATGGGGAACTTCGAGAATGCGGCCGGTGCACTTGACGGTGTCGCCTTCGGTGATGTGTTCGTAGTCACCGAGGATTACCGTGCCGACGGAATCGCGTTCCAGGTTGAGCGCCAGGCCGAAGGTATTGCCGGGAAATTCGATCATCTCGCCCTGCATGGCGTCTTCCAGGCCATGGATGCGGGCAATACCGTCGGAGACACTGACTACGGTGCCCTCGTTACGAGTTTCAGCGGTGATGTTCAGCTCTTCAACGCGCTTTTTGATCAATTCGCTGATTTCAGATGGATTCAATGTCGTCTGCATTGTCTTTGTTCCTTAAAAATTAATTCGCAAGGCTGTTGGACAGCATTTGGAGCCTGCCGCGTAACGAACCGTCAATGACCTGGTCTCCGGCATACACAACCGCACCGCCAATGACATTCGCGTCAACTTCGTTTTCCAGTATCACTTCACAATCGAAGCGCCGTGCCAGCGCCTGCCGCATCCGGCTGGCCTGGTCTTCATCCAGCGGAACCGCAGACACCACTCTCACGCTCAGGCGCTTTTCGGCTTCTTCGCGCAGACGCCGGAACAACTCGATGATTTGCGGCAGCAGAGGCAGCCTGCCGTTGGCAGCGAGCACCGAGAGGAAGTCGCGAAACCGATTGTCGAAAGCGTCCCCGGCAACGTCTGTAATGATGTTCACAGCCTGGGTGTCGCCGACTTCGGGACTTTGCAGCAGGTTCGCCATGGACTCTTCCGTGACGAGGCTGCCGGCCAGTCCCAGCATGTCTTCCCATTGAGCCAGCGCCTGCTGGCTCTCAGCCAACTCAAACGCAGCTTTCGCATACGGGCGTGCCAGTGTGGTCAGGCTGCTCATGTTCAGATCTCGGCAATGAGTTTATCGAGCAACTCGCGGTGCGTGTTGGCGTCGACTTCTTTTTCCAGGATCTTCGACGCGCCCAGCACGGCAAGGCTGGCCACGGAGGCCCGCAACTCTTCTCGCGCCTGGTTGGCCGCCTGGGCGATATCCGCCTCTGCGGCGCTGACCTGCCGGTTACGCTCAGATACCGCATCCTCTTTTGCCTGATCCAGAATCTGGCTGTGCCTTTGGCTGGCCTGCTCCACGATCTCACCCGCTTTATCGCGCGCCTCACGAATCTGCTGATCCACTGTCACCTTGGCGGCTTCCAGTTCTTTCTCAGCACGATCTGAGGCGGCCAGACCTTCGGCGATCCGCTCGCGGCGCTCGTCCATGGCTTTCATCAGCGGCGGCCAGAGGAATTTCATGCAGAACCACACGAAGATCATCATCGCGATCGACTGCAAAATTAAAGTGGCATTAATGTTCATGCCTTACCTCGTTCAGATGGTTCGGTTTACCGGCCCGGGCTTCCGGGCAGGCTCTTTCAGCTGATTACCCGCCGAGGGCGTTCTGAAGCTGACCGACGAACGGGTTTGCAAACGTGAAAAACAACGCAATACCCACACCGATCATCGCGACGGCGTCCAGCAGGCCGATAGCCAGGAAGAATTTACCCTGCAGCATCGGGGCCAGTTCAGGCTGACGTGCAGAACCTTCCAGCAGGCGACCGCCCAGGATACCCACACCGATACCAACACCGAGTGCCCCCAGACCGATCAGCAGGGCTACAGCGATTGCGGTCATACCAATTACAGTTTCCATCGATAACTCCCGTACTTAGAGATTGTTAAGCAAAAATTAAAATCCAAAAACTACAACAAAAAACCAAAATCAAACATTCAACCGATCAATGATGTTCGTGAGCCATACTCAGGTACACAATCGTCAGCATCATGAAAATAAACGCCTGCAACGTGATGACCAGCAGGTGGAACACGGCCCAGCCAAAGTGCATCAACTGGCCGCCCAGGAACGCGATCCCGCCGACCAGCAACATTTCGGCCAACAGGAACCAGAGCGTCGTTTTTGTATTCAGTTTACCCTTGAGGTTCAGCCACAGAGTCGCGAAGATGGCTGCCGTCGCCACAATCCAGAACCAAGCCGGAATGTGCTCGCCAAATACTGAGCTCAGCCCGGCTGCCACGAAACCCGACCCCGCGGTGAAGATCAACGCAATCAGGATGAATATCAGCTCCCCGGCATACAGGTTGCCAAATAGCCGAAGCCCCAGCGAAACGGGCTTTGCCAGCAGCGCAATGGTTTCCAGCAACAGGTTGGGCAGGAAAAACGCAATCTTGCCGGCCGTGCTGTTGGCCGCGAAAGGCTGACCGGTCAACTCGGCTATAAAACCGCCGACGCCCTTGATTTTTATGCTGAAGTAAAGGATCAGAACAAAAACGGTGATCGCCATTCCCATGGTGGCGTTCACGTCGGTCGTTGGAACGACCTTTTGATAGTGGATGCCGGCCTGGCCTGCAACCCAGGGCAGCCAGTCTACCGGTATCAGGTCCATGAAATTCATGAAGAAGATCCAGACGAACAGGGTCAATGCGAGGGGGGCAATGAATTTGCTGGTGCCGTGAAAAGACTCCCTGACGCTGTTATCAACGAACTCGACGATGAACTCGATCGCCGCCTGAAAACGCGAGGGCACACCGGAATTGGCTTTTTTGGCCACAGTCCTGAACAACAGGTAGAAAATCAGCCCGAGGAATATCGCCCAGAACATGGTGTCGACGTGAAACGCCCAGAAACCCATGGCCTGGGCCTCTTCGGCTGAATGGGCCAGGCCCCAGCTTCCGTCCGGATGCTGACCGAAAGTCAGGTTCTGCAAGTGATGCCTGATGTACTCGCTCTGGGTGATGTTTTCGCTGCCGCCTGCCATTCCGAATCCTGCTATTAACTGCGCTTCTTGTCCAATTGCGTGCGACGCTTCCGCGGGCAACCCGTAGGTGCGTCCAAACTATTCAAATTCAAGTGTCCGCCGTTACTTTTTCCTTCAATCCTGGAAGGTCAGCGCCAGGCCAACCCAGTTCGCAATCAGCACTCCGATCATGCCCAGGAAGAAAAAACCTGCCGCAAGCGGTTTCACCCAAATGAAAACCGCTGCGCACAACAGCCCGGTGAACGCCAACTTGCCAAATTCGGCAAGCACTGCCGTGCGCAAAAAATCCGCGCTGTTCGATCCCAATTTTCGCATCACCAGCACGGTAAAAAGCAAACCCGGCAGGTAAACCGCGAGGCTCCCAAACAGCGACGAATAGGCTGCCACCGGACCGGCCAGGTATGACAGCGAGGCCAACACAAGCGCGGTCAGGGACTGGATCCTCAGACTTTTCAATCTACCTTCCAGTGCTCCTAATTGCTTTGACCCTGATCAGCCTGCAACACCACCAGCGTTCAGGGAAGCGGTCAAAGACCGTCTATTTTAGCAACCATTAATATGGCGGGGCAATGGCCCGGGGGCATTATTGCGGGGCCGGCCGAGGCCGTTTTTGGGGAGCGGTTTCAATCGCAAATGAAAACGCCCCGGTTAACTTAGCTTGAGCCGTTCGAGAATCCCTTCGAATTCATCGGCATTATTGAAGATAATTACCAGTTTTCCCTTGCCCGACGCCTGGTGCTGAATCCGGACCCGCGTGCCCAGCGCCTCGCCGATACGGTTTTGCAGGCTCAGGATATCGGGATCCGGGCGGCGCTTGCCTTTCCTGCTGGCAGACTGCTTGAGCCGGCGCACGAGGTTTTCCGTATCCCGCACCGACAGGCGTTTGCGCACCACTTCCCGCGCCGCCTGGACCTGCAGGTCGTCATCCAGCGACAGGAGCGCGCGGGCATGACCCATTTCGACCAACCGCATATCGATCATGTCCTTGACCTCCTGCATCAGCTCCAGCAGACGAAGCAAATTGGATACCGCAGCTCTTGAACGGCCCACTGCGTCGGCTGCTTGCTGGTGCGTCATCTGGAAATCATCGATCAGGCGCCGCAGCGCGGTGGCTTCCTCCAGTGGATTCAGGTCTTCACGCTGAATGTTCTCAATCAACGCCATCGCGACTGAAACTTCATCCGGCACGTCCCTGACGACCGCCGGAATATCGTCGATACCGGCAATCTGGGCAGCCCGCCAGCGGCGTTCGCCGGCAATCAACTCAAACCGGTTATCACCCATCGGCCGCACCACGACAGGCTGAACGACGCCCTGCGCGCGAATCGAATCGGCCAATTCAGCCAGCTTGTCCTCGTCGAAAACCGAACGAGGCTGGTAGCGACCGGGCTGGATCACGTCCAGCGGCAGGTTGCGCAGTTCGTCACGGTTGTCCGTGTTGACCTGTTGAAGTGTGGCCTGGCTGAGCATCGAACTCAGATTGCGGCCCAATACCGGCTTTTTTTTCATCGTCATGATTTATGCACTGTTTCTTTTTTCGTAGCGGCGCAACATTTCACCGGCCAGGGACAAATGAGCCAGGGCGCCTTTGGAGTTCGGGTCGTACAGCAGCACCGGAAGCCCATAGCTGGGCGCCTCCGCCACCCTTATGTTACGCGGTACCAGCGTGCGGTACACGCGGTCTCCAAAATTCTCGATCAGCTGATCCGAGACGGCGGTAGCCAGGTTGTTGCGCCCATCGTACATAGTCCGCAGCAAGCCCTCGATTTCAAGGTTTCGATTTACGCTGGCACGAACCTGCTCAATGGTATTCAGCAACCCGGTCAAGCCTTCAAGCGCATAGTATTCACACTGCATAGGTATCAGTACGCTGTCGGCCGCCGCCAGCGCGTTCAGGGTAAGCATGTTCAGGGACGGCGGGCAATCAATGAAAATCCACGCGTATCGGCCCAGCAGCGGCTGCAGGGCTTTCTTGAGCGCAAATTCCCGTTCTTCCTGCTGCAACAGCGCCACTTCGGCCGCGGTCAGGTCGCCGTTAGCCGGCAGCAAATCGAAATCAAGTCCTTCGGGCCGAAGTATCGTCTCGCCGATATCCCGTTCGCCCAGCAGCACTTCGCAAGCGGAAACATGCAGACGATGGGGGTCGATTCCGCAACCGGTGGAGGCATTGCCCTGGGGATCCAGGTCTACCAGCAGCACCGGGTATTTCATGCTGGCGAAAGCGGCCGCCAGGTTCACACAGGTGGTGGTTTTACCGACGCCGCCCTTCTGGTTTGCTATTGCGATGATTCGAACTGTCATTGCGCGGATTCTTTTTGGGTGCCTGACGCGGGATTCATGGGTTGACGGACATAATGACGAGGTGACGTTCCTCTTGCAAACCCGGCACGGTCAATTTTTCCGCGGATTCCACGGTCACCCAGTCCGGCAGCTCCCCCAGTTCGCTTTCCGGATACCTGGCCTTCATGGCCAGGAGCCTCGAGGTTCCGGGCGCCAGGTGGCGCGCGGCGCGCGCAAACGAAGCGAGGCTCGTGAAAGCCCGGCTGATGACGGCGTCGAACGGCCTTGGCGGATCGTAATTTTCCAGCCTGGCCTGCACGGGAAAGATATTCTCAATCGCAAGTGCACGGCGCACGTGGTTGAGAAAGCGGATTTTTTTGCCCGAACTGTCCAGCAAGGTGACTTCCAGCACGGGCATGGCAATAGCCAGAGGAACGCCGGGCAGTCCGGCGCCTGTGCCCGCATCGAGCAGACGGCGCCCATTGATCCACGGGGAAACCGAAAGGGAGTCCAGCACATGGCGAACGACCATTGCAGCCAGGCCTTTAATCGCCGTCAGGTTATAGGCTTTGTTCCAGTGCTGCAGCTCGTCAAGATAGGCCATCAGCGCACGCTCCTGAGACGGCGCCAGCTCAAGCCCGCCGTATTCAGAAACGGCGCGGTGCAGCGTTTCCGCCGGAGATTCAGCGGGCATGGCCGGCCGATGCTACTTTTTAAGACCGGCCGACCTCATCCGGGAGGCGACCTCGTTGGCGATGTCCCTGGCAGCATCGGTGTGCTCGACATCCTTGGTGAAGGTGACGATACGCCATACGGGCAGCTCGGTTTCGATGTCGTAATAACTGGTCTCGACATAAGCCGTGGTTTTGAAGTCCGCATAGCCCGGGCCCTGCCGGATGGTGTAAACGTCCGTCATGCCGGTGAAGTAAGGGCGGCCCCAGCTGTAGCCCATTCCGCTACCCAGGTACTCCACCCAGTAGTCCGACCGGACATAACCTTCCGACTGGCCGCCGCCGGAATAGAACATCACCACGATGCCGTCGACATCAGCCTGCCGCAACAGGCCGGTGGCCACTTCAACGTCAATCTCGCCGCGAATGCCGCCGCTGAAACCCGGGAGGTTGCTGCTGGCCACCGCCGGGGTGCCCTTTTTTACCAGGATTTTGGCCACGTCGATTTCAACCGCTTTGCGCATCAGTACTTCCGGCAGTACGGCAATCACGGCCACCTTGTCGGGCTTGTTGGTCACCGGCTGGTCGGTGCTCCAGGAATCAACTACGCGGGTCTGGGCGCATGCAGAGAACAACAACGGCAGCAGCACGGAAATCAGGATCAGGCGGCCGGTTCGAAGGAAGTCTACTTTTGTCATTGGGGTATCCGCTTGGAGCAAACGAGCATCTTAACCCATGGCCGGTTCAGCCGGAAGCGGCAGCCTCGATAGAGAGGTCGAGTTCCTCTGCGCGGTGGCAGGCCACCCAGTCACCGTTTTCCATCCGCCGTAAGGCCGGCACGTCGGCTTCGCAGCGCTTGACAAGGAAAGGGCACCGGTCATGGAAGATGCAGCCTTTCGGACGCTGATAAGGTGAAGGCATATCGCCCGTCAGCCAGCTGGCCTGGCGCGCCTCTTTCGCCAGTTTCGGATCCGGAACCGGCACCGATTTCATCAATGCGTTGGTGTAGGGGTGCAGCGGCCGCCGATATAACCGCTGTTTGTCCGAAACCTCCATCGCCTGCCCCATGTACATCACCATCACGCGGTCGCTGATGTGCCGTACGACGGACAGGTCATGGGCGATGAAGATCAGCGCCAGGCCCAGTTTTTTCTGCAGGTCCTTGAGCAGGTTGATTATTTGCGCCTGGATCGAGACGTCCAGCGCGCTGACCGGCTCGTCACACACCAGCAGCCTGGGGTTCAGAACCAGTGAACGGGCAATGCCGATGCGCTGGCATTGCCCGCCGGAAAACTCGTGCGGATAACGGTTGATCTGGTTGGGCAGCAACCCGACGACTTTCATCATTCCGCGGGTACGCTCTTCCACCTGTAAACGCGCCATGTTCGGATAAAACGTCCACAGCGGTTCCGCAATGATATCGCCCGCCGTCATGCGCGGGTTGAGCGACGCTATCGGGTCCTGAAACACGATCTGGAGCTCTTTTCTTTTCTGCCGCAATTCTTCTTCATCCAGCGCGGTAAGGTCCTCGCCGTGCCACAGGACGCGGCCGCGAGACGGCTTGACCAGTCCGAGAATGGCTCGGGCCAGCGTCGACTTGCCGGAACCGGATTCACCAACGATCCCAAGCGTCTCACCCGGATTCAATTCGAAACTGATGCCGTCGACGGCCCTGAGTAACCGTTCACGCTGTTTAAGAACGCCGCCGGTAAAGCTGGTAAAAGTAACGGCGAGATCCTGCACCCTGAGAGCCGGCTTACTCATTCGTCATGCTCCGGCTCGGTCGCGTTCTGCAATGTCCTTCCGCCCTCCATCGGCAGGAAGCAGCGGCTGCTGCGGCCATCATCGGAAACCCAGAGCGGGGGCCGCTTGCGGCATTGCTCCATCGCTTCCGTGCAACGGTCCCTGAAGCGGCAGCCCTCAGGCAACTCCTGAAGGTTAGGCGGATTTCCCGGTATCGCCTGCAATTCATCGTCTGAAGCGCGGTCCAGCCGCGGCACGGATGCCAGCAAGCCGCGTGTGTACGGGTGCTGCGGCCGGTAGAAAATGTCGTCGACGCCACCGGTCTCTACCGCTTCGCCCGCATACATTACGATGATGCGGTCGGCCACTTCAGCCACCGCCGCAAGGTCGTGCGTGATCAGCATCAGCGACATGCGGGTCTGTTTCCTGAGTTCACTCACCAGTTCGGTAATCTGGGCCTGAACCGTCACGTCGAGTGCCGTACTGGGTTCATCGGCGATAAGCAGCTCAGGTTCGCACAGCAGGCCAATCGCAATCATCACCCGCTGCCGCATGCCGCCGGAATATTCATGCGGATATTGCTTGATCCGCTCCTCGGGATCGGGTATCCGGACTGCACGAAGCATTTCGACCGCATGTGCCTTTGCTTCCTCCCGCCGCAGGCCCTGGTGGTGCATAACCACTTCCGCCATCTGTTTTTCGATGGTCAGGAAAGGGTTGAGCGAAGTCATCGGATCCTGAAAAATCATCGCGATCTGCTTGCCGCGAATACCGTTCAGACCCCGCGGCTTCATTTTCAGCAAGTCGTTGCCATGAAACAGCGCTTCGCCGCGAACACTGCCGTTCTCAGCCAGTAGTCCCATGAAGGCGAGGACCATCTGGCTTTTGCCCGCGCCCGACTCGCCCACGATAGCCAGCGTCTCGCCCTGATCCAGCGTAAAACTCATCCCGTTGACGGCCTGAACAACCCCGTCGGGCGTCTCGAAGCTGACTTCCAGGTTTTTGACCTCGAGCAAAGCCATCAGAGATGATCCTTGGGATCGAGCGCGTCACGCATGCCGTCACCGATGTAGTTGAAGCAATAAAGCGTCACGGTAAGGAAGGCCGCCGGAAACACCAGTGTCCACGGTGCTGACTCCATGTCCTGGGCGCCGTCATTGACCAGCGCGCCCCAGGAACTCATCGGCTCCTGCACGCCGAGGCCGAGAAAGCTCAGGAACGACTCGACCAGGATCACCTGCGGGATGGTGAGTGTGACATAAACCATGACCACCCCGAGCAGGTTGGGAACAATGTGACGCCGGATAATGGAGTGATGATCCACGCCGCACGCCCGGGCGGCTTCAATAAACTCGGTGTTCTTGAGACTCAGCGTCTGCCCACGGACAATTCGGGCCATATCCAGCCAGTTCACCGCCCCGATTGCGACAAAAATGAGCACGATGTTCCGGCCAAACACCACCATCAGCAGAATCACGAAAAACATGAAGGGCAGCGCATAGACGATGTCGACAACACGCATCATGACACGATCCGTCATGCCGCCGTAGTACCCCGCTATCGCGCCGTAAGTCACCCCGATCACCAGGCTGACCAGGGTCGCCACCAGGCCCACCAGCAGGGAAATCCGGCCGCCTTCCAGCGTTCTCACCAGAATGTCACGGCCGACTGCATCGGTCCCGAACCAGTGCTTTGTCTCCAGGCTGGGGGGAGAGGAGGTGTTATCCCAGTCGGTGAAATCACCTTCCCAGGGCAATACCATCGGGCCAACAACGACCATCAGCAACATAATCGCCATAATGACGCCGCTGACGACCGCCGCACGATTCTTCAGCAGCCGATGCCAGGCATCTACCCAGAGCGAGCGGCCGCGGACGTCTTCCTCGGCAAATGCCGCGGCGAAAGGGTCTTCTACCGACAGCTCAGGACTCCGAGGTTTGGCTTCGATGTTCATGGCGCCTCGCTATACCGGATCCTGGGGTTCAGCCAGGCGTAAAGCAGATCGACGATAAAGTTGAGCACCACGATAACGACACCGTAGAAAACAACGACCCCCATGACCAGCGTGTAGTCCCGATTCAGTGCTCCCTGCACAAAGTAGCTGCCCAGGCCGGGAATGGAATAGATACGCTCCACAACGACCGAGCCGGTAATCAACGCTGCTGTCGCCGGCCCCATGTACGAGATGACCGGCAGTATGGCCGGCTTAAACGCATGGCGGCGAATGACCAGGCTTTCCGGAAGCCCTTTCGCCCGCGCCGTGCGAATGTAGTTACTGTGCAGTACTTCGATCATGCTGCCCCGGGTCAGCCGGGCAATGTAGGCAATTGCCGGCAGGGCCAACGTGATGACGGGGAGGATCATCCGTTGCCAGGACCAGTCCCAACCGCCGGCAGGCAGCCAACCTGCATAAACCGCCAGACCCAGGATGAGTAGCGGGGCAACCACGAAATTGGGAATCGAAATGCCAAGCATGGCGACCCCCATAACCGAATAGTCGACTGCCGTATTTTGCCGCAGTGCCGCAACGGTCCCGATCAGCGTTCCCAGCACGAAAGCCAGCAACATCGCCAGGCCGCCCACGGTTGCGGAAACGGGAAATCCCTGTGCAATGAGTTCGTTGACCGTCCAGTCCTTGTACTGGAACGACGGGCCAAAATCTCCTGTAATGATCTGACCAAGGTAACGGAAATACTGCTGCAGCAGCGGCTCGTCCAGATGATAGTTGGCGTCGAGATTTGCCCTGATTTCCGGCGGCAGTACTTTCTCGCCGTCAAATGGGCCGCCGGGGGCCATTCGGATCAGGAAAAAGGCGATCGTGATCAGCACCAGCAGCGTCGGGATCAGGCCCAGCAGCCTGACCGCAGCATGTCGCAGCAGGCCCTCCTGTCTCACTGCGACGCTCCTTCACCGGACGGGTTTTCGCGCGCCTTCAACTTGAACATATAGCGCGTCGGATGAGTGTCCATGACGTTGCTCTGCCAGCCCCTCAGATGTGGATTGACCAGCCGCTTGGTGACATAGGTGTATATCGGGATGATGACATGGTCGGACATCAGCACTCTTTCGGCTTCGAACATCAATCGCTCCCGCCGGGCCCTGACCCGCTCGAGACCCACTTCTTCCAGCAACGCATCAAACGTGCTGTTGCTGTAACCATAGTCGTTTTGGCCGTTGCCGGTCAGGAACAGCTCGAGAAAACTGTAGGGATCATTGTAGTCGCTGATCCAGCCGACCCTGAACACCTGGGTGATCAGTTTCTGCTTGCGGTTTTGCAGGAACACCCTGAACTCTTCGTTCACCAGGGTTGCGTTCACGCCGAGAATCTGTTTCCACATAGAGGCCACGGCCAGCGCGATTTTCTTGTGGTTGTCCCCGGTGTTGTAGCGAATTTCCACGCGCAGCGGCCATTCATCAGAATAGCCGGCCTGCTCATAAAGCCTGCGGGATTCATGCTCTCTTTCCTCCTGGGTCCAGTCAGCATACTCCGGCGCAAAAGGAACATAGCCGTCGATGCCCGGAGGCACCAGCGAAAAAGACGGTTGCTCGCCAAACTGGGTTACCTTATCGGTAATGATCTCCCGGTCGACAGCGAGGCTGAGCGCCATTCTCAGGGACGGGTTGTCGATGAAGGGTTCCTGGGTCAGGTTGAATCCGAAAAAATAGGATCCCATCCACGGACTGACTACCAGTTCCTCCGGGTAGTAGCGCTGCAGCCACTTGAACTGGTTGTTCGGCACTTCGTAAGTCCAGTCGAGCTCGCCGGCGCGGAATTGCTTGATCTCGGTAGCGCGGTCTTCGGTTGGAATGTACGACACCCGGTCGATCAGGATTTGGCCGGCCTCGCGGTACTCCGGATTCTTGCGCAGGTCTATACGAACCCTGGGCACCCACTCCTGCAGGATATAGGCGCCGTTGGAAACGAGTTGCCCGGAGCGGGAAAACTGGTCTCCTAATTCTTCCAGGTTTCCGCGGTTCACCGGAAAGGCAACCGGGCTGGCCAGCAATCCGAGAAAATAGGGTGTTGGCCCCGTGAGCGTAATTTGTAGTGTGAACTCGTCCAGCAGAGCGATCCCCAGATCCTCCACCGGCAACTCACCGGCCAGCACCTCACGCGCATTCAGGATGGGCAGCAAAGTCCTGGACGTGCTGGAAGCCGTCTCCGGACTCAGTACGCGCCGCAGGCTGAAAACGAAATCCTCCGCATTCAGCGGCTCGCCATTCGACCAGGTCAGGTCGCGGCGTAAATAAAAGGTATAAGTTCGGGCATCCCGTGAGATGTTCCAGCGCAGGGCAGCCCCCGGATTAATTTCACCCTCCGAGGATTCCGTGGTGAGCCCTTCGAACAGATCGCGCAGGATGTGTGCGGCGGAGACGCCCTCGGCCAGGTGCGGATCGAGCGTTTCAGGCTCCTCCCCGTTTCCTCTGCGGATGAACTGGTCCACTGCCAGCACCTCCGGATCAGGCCGCCCGTCTTCGAGCAAAACAAGCTCCACCGGCTGTGACCGGCGCTCCAGCGGCCGGCCAAAATCGCTTTCCCGGTCACCGCACGCGGTCAGCGACGACAGTGCGCCGCAGATCAGCAGAAGTTTTGGTATCGACGGTGTCAACGACTCTCCGAAATCAGACCCAGGTACCTGGATAGATGAATGTCTCTCACGTTATCTGAAAATCCGGTAATGCGCGGATTAACAAGGTGCCGCGAAACATAATAATAAAGCGGTATCACCGGCATGTCCTGCATTAACTGTGCTTCGGCTTGCTGCAAAAGCTTCATTCTCGCGCCGGCGGAAACCCTGCCGGTTGATTTCAGCAGCAAATCGAAGTCCCGGTTGCTGTAGAACGTGTTGTTCAGCGCGTTGCCGCCGGTGAACAGGTCCAGAAAACTCGAAGGATCGGCATAGTCCGCGATCCAGCCGCCCCGAAAAACCTCGGTAATTACGCCCAATCTCCGATTATTGACGAACACCTTCCACTCCTCGTTGACCAGCTGGGTGTTCACCCCCAGTACCTGTTTCCACATCGCGGCTACGGCTACCGCCACGCGCCTGTGCACGCCGGATGTGTTGTAGCGTAATTCGAGCAGAAGCGATTCAGGCCGCCCGGCTCCCGACAGCTCAAACAGCCGGACGGCTTCCGCTTCCCGTTGCGCCTGGCTGAATTCGGACTGCGGCATCAGTGACGGGGAATAACCGCGAATCCCCGGCGGTACGACACTCCAGGCCGGCAGCTCACCGGCGCCCAGTACCGTGGCAGTCAATATGTCGCGGTTGATCGCCAGGGAAAGCGCCTGCCGCAGCCGTGTTGAATAGCCCAGCACCTGATGTTTCAGGTTGAGTCCCAGCCAAAAAGTGCCCAGGTACGGAGCCACCCTCAAGTCAGCCGCGAGATTTTCCCGGAGCCAGTCATACCGGCCAGCGGGTATCGTCTCCGTGATTTCAAGTTCGCCGGCTCGGTAACGGGAAAGTTCAGCGGCCGGCTCTTCGATCGGAAAATATTCAACCGTTTCGACCCGCACGGAGTCCAGCCCGTGAAATTGAGGATTGCGCTCCAGCCTGATGCTGGCTCGCGGCGTCCAGTTTGCCAACAGAAACGACCCGTTCACGGGAGCGTGCAGCGGATCATCCTGCCCTTTGGAATGCAGCGGGTAGCTGACTGGGTGGGCCAGGATTTCCAGCAGCCATGGCGCCGGCTCGGTTAGCAGAACGTCCAGCACGCCGGGTTCAACGGCCACGATCCCAAGCGCGGCAGGCTCCCCATTTCCCTTTAGTATCTCGCTGGCGTTGCGCACGTCTTTCAGCAGACCTGCGGTGGCCGCCGCCGTCTCAGGCGTAAAGGCGCGATGCCACGCCCGCACGAAGTCCGCTGCGGTGACCGGATCTCCATTTGACCAGCGCGCATCCGAACGCAGGTAAAAGCGGTATCTGCGCCCGTCATCGAGCTCTTCCCAGGAAGCAGCTTGCCCCGGCGCCAGTTCTCCATGCTGATCGAACGTAAGCAATCCCTCGCGCAGGTCCCGCAACAGGTTGACGGCCGCCAGTCCGCGCGCCTGGTGTATGTGCAGGGAGTCAGGCTCCGGACCCAGGCCCCGCCTGATGTCAGTTGCCGCCAGCTCCTGACAGGCCAGCATCAGCGTCAGCGTCGAGATCAGGAAAGCGCAAATTCGCAAGGAGGTGGCGTGCATGTCATGGTCCAGTCTGTTTCGTCCGGGTTCCTCCGTGTATCCTAGGCAATCGAACGGGGCTTTCCAATGTAATTTTGGAGTATTTCTTTGGCAAACTCATCAAAGAACACGACGGCAAACAACCGGAACGACCTGGCAGCCTACCTCGAAAGCGGCTGCAAACCGGAATCAAACTGGAAGCTGGGAACCGAACACGAAAAATTCGGCTACACACTGGATGATCTGCGCCCGCTCCCCTATGAAGGCCAGCGGGGTATCCGCACGATTCTGGCCGGGCTTGCGGAAGATTTCGACTGGCGCACCGTTATGGAAGATGGCCTGCCCATTGCCCTGCTGGACGAAACCGGCGCATCGATCACGCTGGAGCCGGGCGGACAACTGGAGCTGTCCGGCGCGCTGCTCGACAGCATTCACCAGACCTGCACGGAAGTGAACCTGCATTTGAAGCAGGTCCGTTCGATCTCGGAACCACTGAATATTGCATTCCTCGGAATGGGGTTCCAGCCCAAGTGGCCGCTGCAGGACATGCAGTGGATGCCCAAGGGCCGTTACCGCATCATGCGGGAATACATGAGCAAGGTGGGCACGCTGGGACAGGACATGATGGCGCGCACCTGCACGGTACAGGTGAACCTGGATTTCGGAACTGAGGCGGATATGGTAAAAAAATTTCGCGCCTCGCTGGCCCTGCAGCCGATTGCTACCGCGCTGTTCGCCAACTCACCGTTCACCGATGGAAAGCCCAACGGCTATCTGAGCTATCGATCCCACGTCTGGGAGGATACTGATCCGGACCGGACCGGCATGCTTCCCTTCGTTTTCGATGGCGATATGGGATTTGAAAAATACACCGACTACATGCTCGACGTCCCCATGTATTTTGTGTACCGGGACGGAAAGTACATCGACGCAACCGGACAGTCGTTTCGTGATTTTCTTGACGGCAAGCTGCCTGCCTTGCCGGGCGAACGGCCCACCTTGAAAGACTGGGAAGACCACCTGACGACCGCGTTTCCCGAGGTCCGGCTCAAACGTTACCTGGAGATGCGGGGCGCCGATGGTGGCCCCTGGGCGCGTTTATGCGCGCTTCCAGCGATCTGGGCCGGCCTTCTATATCACCAGCCGTCTCTGGATGCAGCCTGGGACATCGCACGCGACTGGAGCATGGAAGAGCGGCTGAAATTGCGCGAAGAAGTCCCGCGGCTCGGATTACGGGCTACGGTTCGCGGGCGCACGGTTCAGTCGCTGGCGCTGGAACTGATCGAACTCGCCTCGGCCGGATTGAAGGCCCGTGCCAGGCTCAACGCGGCCGGGGACAACGAGACCGGCTTCCTGGGGCCGTTGCAGCAGGTGGCCGAAAGCGGGATCACTCCCGCTGAGCGCAAACTCAATCTGTATCACGGGGAGTGGGGCGGATCGGTAGATCCCGTATTCACCACCTGCTCTTACTGACCGCTTATGGGCATGCGCCGATGCGTTTGCCTTCCCAGCTCATTTTCATTTCCATTGTCTGACCCTGAAAAGACATCGTAATCAACCCGCTACCACTCACTGAGTCGCCTTCGGAGACGGCCTCCCACTCGCCATGCGATGTCCCGCCTTCAACCGGACAGTCGAACGACCATTTCAGGGTGTTGCCATCCACTTCCGCCGTCGAAAAACTACAGGCAGGATCCATTTCCGAGGTATTGAACTCATCCATGGAAATTTCCGACTTCTGCATGCATTCGGTAACGGTCGTCACCCTCGGCTGGGGCAGCATGGGCATGGTCATCGTCGACGTCATCTCCCACAAGCCCGGCTCCACCGGTATACCCTCCGCCTGCGCGGCTGAAGCACACAGGATCGACATTGCGATGATCGTGCGAAATCTGGTCATTTGATGTTCTCCCACAATTCAGGTTTCAGAACGGAAGCTCCAGGTCAGACCGGATTTCCAGCATTTGTGACCGAAAGGCCGTCTTGATTCGGTCCAGGGCCTGTTCGGTTTCCGCGTCGAATCGAACGACCAGGATCGGGGTAGTGTTGGATGCCCGGACCAGGCCCCACCCGTCCTCGAAATCCGCCCGGAGCCCGTCGATGGTATTGATATTCGCGCCCTCGAAGCTGGCCGATGCCTTGAAGGACTCGATGAAATCGTGGTTTTCGCCCTCCTCCATCTGAACTTTCAACTCCGGCGTGCTGAAGCTGGTGGGTAATGCATTCAGTATGGCTTCGGGCGGCGTTTCCGTGTTGCCCAGGATTTCCAGCAAACGGGCCGCGGCATAGATTCCGTCATCTACGCCGTACCAACGCTCCCCGAAAAAGAAGTGGCCGCTCATTTCGCCGGCAAAGGGGGAACCGATTTCCTTCATTTTCGCCTTGATCAGGGAATGTCCGGTTTTGTACATCACCGGATTGCCGCCTGCTTCACGGATAACCGCCGGCAGGTGGCCGGTGCATTTCACATCGTAAATGATGGTAGCGCCCGGCATCCGGTCCAGCACGTCGAGCGCCAGCAGCATCATGATCCGGTCCGGAAAAATGATTTCTCCGGCCATCGTCACCACCCCCAGCCTGTCTGCGTCACCGTCAAGGGCCAAACCAAGATCCGCATCCATCAGCCGCACAGACTCAATCAGATCGGTCAAATTCTCCGGTTCGCTCGGGTCCGGATGATGGTTCGGAAACGTACCGTCAACCTCGTCAAACATCGGCAAGACATCAACCCCTATTGCCCTTAGCGTATCAGCGGCGCAGACTCCGCCGATGCCGTTGCCGCAATCGATAACGACCTTCAGATCGCGCTCGACCTGGATGTCACCGGCAATTCTATCGATGTATTCGGGAACCACGTCCTTCTGTGTCACCGAACCCTCTCCTGCCTTGAGATCATCGGAGCGTATTCGCTCGTAGAGGTTACTGATCGATTCTCCGTGCAGCGTGTTGCCAGCAACCATGATCTTGAAGCCGTTGTAATCCGGAGGGTTGTGACTTCCGGTGATCATGACACCCGATCCCGAGGCCATTTCGTGCGCCGCAAAATAGAGAACCCCGGTCGGTACGGCGCCGATATCCAGCACGTCGCAGCCCGTCGACACGATGCCTTCGATCATTCCTTCCATCAGGTAAGGCCCGGACAGCCGGCCGTCACGCGCCACCACGACGGGCCCGGCGTTTTGCTCCAGGGCCACCGTTCCGACGGCTTGCCCAACGCTCCTGGCCACGCCGGAATCGAGCGTTTTATCAATGACGCCACGAATGTCGTACGCGCGGAAGATTCCCGAACTAAGTTCAACAGGCGAGTGCTCCGCCTCTCTTAGCTTGCGTCTCTCGTTGATGTCGTAATGCAGCCTCATCGGCGGTGGCTCGGGTATCACCTTTTCGGGTTTCGAGCCGGAGGAGTCGCCGGTTTGCGAGTCAACCTCCGGGCGCCCGTCTTCCCTGTCCTGCAGGGGAGGCTCTGCTGTAAAGGCAGCTTCGGGTTGATCGTCACCCGCCTCCAGAGCGTCCGGGGAGGTGGCCACGACAGAATGCATTTTTGCTTTCTCGATCGCATCGGCCACTTGCCAGAGCCGGTTGCTTCGCAGCAGCACCAAAGTAACCGCAAGACACAGTAGTCCGGACAGAATCATCAACAGTGCAGTCCACTTTCCGATCAGCGCGACATTCGACTGCTGCGGGAATTCGATCCGGAACAGTGTGCCGGGGACCGGAACCCGGTCGGGATATTCCCCCAACAAACTGGCGTTGCCCCATTCCCTGATATTACTGAGGGGCTGCCGCCCGTTGTATTGCGTCAACCGGACGAACCCGATGGACGAATGAACGGGATTGTAGCCGGCGAGCAGGTAGACAGGATCCGCCTCGACAACCAGCACGCCTGCAGCCTCGCCGCCCGATGTGATCAACGCGGAATCGTAAAGCCTGGGCGGTTGCACCACATGATGAATCTGCATCAGCCCGTTGCTGATTTCCAGCGTGGACAGAATCATTTCCAGGACCGCAAAACCATTGGGACCAAAGTCCGCCGGGCGGAATTCCGAGACGTTCTTGCTGAAAACATGAACCGCGGAGACTTGGTTGATTCGACCGCTGATGTAGCTGGAAAGGTCTTCTTTTGTCTCCGGGTTTTCCAGCGCCCGCAACGCAAGTGCCTGGACCTGATCGTCGGCCATCACCCGTTTAAGGGCCTGAATCGGCTGCATCAGCCCGTCAACGGCGCTCCGGCGCTCCGCTTCGGCCGCCACCACGGCGTCGGCTTCACGCCAGTCCCGCAGGCTCAGCCAGAGAGCGAACACGATGATCAGGATGCCAAACAGGCCCAGGAAATAAATCAGGCGCCGGTCCACGTGTTTTCTGGTCGACAGATTAGGTAGTTTTAACAGCGTTTCCTTTAATTCCATGGTCGCAATCCTTAGCTGTGTCCGGTGTGCCCAAACCCGCCGTCTCCGCGGTCTGAAGAATCAAACTCCGGGACGATTTCCCAGCGCGCCTGCACGACGGGCAAGAAAACCAGTTGGGCGATACGCGCGCCCGGTTCGATTGAGAACGATGAGCCAGACCGGTTCCAGCACGAAACATAGACCTGTCCCTGGTAATCACTGTCGATCAGGCCGACCAGGTTACCAAGAACGATTCCATATTTGTGGCCCAGGCCGGAACGCGGCAGAATCACCGCTGCCATACCGGTATTTACCATGTGCATGGCGAACCCGGTCGGAACCAGCCGGGTCTGTCCCGGCTCGATGACCAGTGTTTCATCCAGGCATGCGCGCAGGTCCATCCCGGCGGAACCTGCGGTGGCATAATCTGGCAGCGGAAATTCAGTTCCGAGCCGCGGATCGAGTATTTTTATTTGTACCGGTTGCACTGTCCTGTTTTCCGTTTAGCCTGGCCGCTATCTGATCTACCAGAAGCCGCGCCAGTTGCCGCTTACTTCCTCGCCCCAGAGGTATTTCACCGCCGGGCACCAGAACGAGAATCTCGTTGTTATCACTCTCAAATCCAGAATCTGAGTGCCCGACGCGATTGGCTGCAATCATATCAAGCCTTTTTCGCGAAAGCTTCTCGCGGGCATGTTCTCTGAGGCTTTCTGTCTCGGCGGCAAATCCCACCGTGAACGGTCCATTAGCGAGGGCCGCAACTTCAGCGACGATATCGGGCGTACCCACCAATTCTATTTTTTGCTTAGATAGGCCTTTTTTCAATTTTTGCGGCGCCAAGTGCTCGGGCGTGTAATCCGCCACGGCAGCGACGCTGATAAATACATCGGCCTCGGCCGCCAGCTGCAGGGAAATCTTCCGCATCTCAAGAGCGCTCCGCACATCCGTGCGGTCTACTCCAAAAGGCGTCGCAAGCGACACCGGGCCTGAAACCAGGGAGACACGGGCTCCGGCCAGTGCTGCCGCACCGGCGACAGCAAAACCCATTTTGCCGGAAGACCGGTTGCCGATATAGCGCACGGGATCGATGTCTTCGTACGTCGGACCCGCGGTCACTATGACATGCTTGCCGGATAGCGGTCCGCTGGCTCCGGCAAAAAGCGCAATCACCAGGTCAGCCGGCTCGATCATTCTACCGGGCCCGGTCTCGCCGCAAGCCTGGCCGCCGCTGGCCGGACCGGCCATCTGCACGCCCCTTTCCCGCAGCAGATCACAATTCGCCTGCGTGGCCGGATGCTGCCACATCTGCTGATTCATGGCAGGGGCCAGAGTCAGCGGGGCTGCCGTGGCCAGGCAGACCGTCGATAACAGGTCATCAGCCAGACCGTGCGCCAGCTTGGCGATAAAGTCAGCTGTGGCCGGAGCAACCAGTAGCTCAGTGGCCCAGCGCGCCAGCTCGATGTGTCCCATGCCCGCTTCCGCCGTCTCGTCCAGAAGTTCGGTATGGACCGGGTTTCCGGAAACGGCCTGGAAAGTCAGCGGCGTGACAAAGGCGGTCGCGCCGCGGGTCATGACAACCCGCACTTCTGCACCGGCATCACGCAGGCGCCGAACCAGGTCGGCTGATTTGTATGCAGCGATTCCCCCCGTCACTCCAAGCAGTACGCGCTTGTGATTCATTATTTTTCCGCCCCGGAAGATCTCATTCAAGGCCAATAGCTTACATCCACTAAAGGTATTTTTCCGTAACAGATCATATTACCCGAAGACACAATGTGCGCATGCGCCAAGTCATGCCAAGGGAAAAAATGGCCAGTAACGGCATTGAGTCGCTGAGTGACGTCGAACTGCTGGCCACACTGCTCGGGACCGGCGGAGCGCGTCTCGGCGTTATCGACCTGGCGCAGAGCCTGCTGAGCGACTTTGGGGGACTGCGCGGGCTGTTAAGGGCCCGCCGCGATGCGCTCGAGGCGAAACGTGGCCTGGGCCCAGCCAAGACCGCCAAATTGCTTGCCGTGCTCGAGCTGTCACGCCGTTCCCTGCACGAAGTGCTGCTCCGAGGTGATCCGCTTGAAAGTCCCGATGTGACTGAGCAGTATCTGAAAACCGCACTGCGTGACCATCCCCATGAAGTCTTCGCCTGCCTGTTTCTTGATACAAGGCACCGTGTGATCGCTTTTGAGGAGCTGTTTCACGGCACCATCGACGGCGCCACCGTCTATCCCCGGGTGGTTGCGGAAAAAGCACTGCGGCACGGCGCGGCGGCTTTGATCGTGGCGCATAACCACCCATCCGGCATCAGCGAACCGAGCCTGGCTGACCAGGCCATTACACGACGCCTCAAGGATGCATTGGCCCTGCTGGACATCAGATTACTGGACCACTTCGTTGTCGGCGACGGGAATCCGGTCTCGATGGCCGCACGAGGATTGTTGTAGAATGGGCTCGAAAGCTTGCAAGATCAGTCTGCATGCGGTATAAAGTGCGGCTGATTTTTTGAACGTCTTAACGGGAATTCCCATGCCACGAATTTGCCAGGTCACCGGAAAAAAGCCTATCACCGGAAACAATGTGTCGCACTCTAATATCAAGAGCAAGCGGCGTTTTCTGCCCAACCTCCACAGCCACCGATTTTGGGTGGAAAGCGAGAACCGTTGGGTAAAACTTCGCGTTTCGACCAAGGGTCTGCGCATCATCGACAAAAAAGGCATCGATGCTGTGCTCTCAGACCTGCGGAAACGCGGCGAAAAGGTATAAAGGAGGATTTAGATAATGGCCAAAGGATCAAGAGATAAAATCAGGCTCAATTCCTCTGCGGGAACCGGTCACTTCTACACAACCGATAAAAACAAGAAGAACACCCCGGGGAAAATGGAAATGAAAAAGTATGACCCGGTCGTGCGCAAGCACGTCATGTACAAGGAAGGAAAGATCAAGTAACAGATGATCGCTCGCACGTCTATTGAAAAGACCCGCCCTCACGGCGGGTTTTTTTTGCGCCGGAGGAAAAGTTGATTGCCTGAGCTGCCGGAAGTCGAGACGACTGTGCGCGGTATTGAGCCCTGCCTGATCGGGCGGTCGGTGAGCCGGCTGATCGTGCGCAACGCCAGCCTTCGCTGGCCGGTACCCCGGGAAGTGAAACAGGCCAACGGGCGGCGCATCGTCCGGTGCTGGCGCCGCGCGAAGTACATCCTGATAGACCTGGGCGGGGGCGGCCTGTTGATCCATCTCGGCATGTCCGGTTCTCTGCGGGTTTGCGACGCCGGCGACGCGCCGCGCAAGCACGACCACTTCGATCTCGTCCTCGACAACGAAAAATGCATCCGCTTCAACGATCCGCGCCGGTTTGGCGTGCTGACCTGGTGGCAGCACCCGGCAGAGGAACATAAACTGCTTCGTCAGTTGGGGCCCGAGCCCCTGTCCGAAGCATTCTCCGGCCGGCACCTGTGGCACAGGTCACGCGGGCGAAAAGCCGCGGTCAAAAACTTCATCATGGATGGAAAGGTTGTGGTCGGTGTCGGCAATATTTACGCATCAGAGGCACTGTACATGTCCGGCATCCACCCTTCCCGCCAGGCCGGTCGGGTTTCCGCGGCACGCTATGACGCGCTGGCCGGATCAATTCAGGACGTGCTGAGCAGGGCCATTCGGAGGGGCGGAACCACTTTGCGCGATTTCGTGAACTCCAACGGTCAGCCCGGGTATTTTGCGCAGGAGTTGCTGGTCTACGAGCGCGCGGGGCATTCCTGCTTCCAATGCCGGGCGCCTATCCGGCGAAAAGTCATTGGGCAGAGATCCAGTTACTACTGTCCCCACTGCCAGCGCTGACAACGGATTAACGGCCATGACGACCGGGGGGCGGTTACCCGCCGGGAAGTCAGCTGCCACCGTCGGATTCGCGCTCAATCCGCTGGTTCTTTTTTTCCAGCGCATCCATGTATTGTTGCTCCACCTGCTCGGCTTTTTTAAGACCCTCGATCTGGGGGCCAATGAAGCTTTCCTCGGCCGTTGGCACCGGTTGCTCCGGCCAGAATTTGAACACGAGCAATGCAATGATGATCAGTACGATAATGAAGCGCATGCCGATAATCCTGCTTATAAAACTGTTAGTCTAGCAACCTCCGTGTAAGCTGCGAACCTTCAGATGAAAACCTTGAAATCCATCACCACTGCGTTAGTCCAGCGAAACACGGCACCTGCAACAACGGATCTATCACGGCGACCCGCTCTCCGGCGACGGGGTTTTGTGTTACTACGAGTTCGGGTTGGACTTCCTGCTGGAACTAGGACTCTGCGGTGGAATCGTCGCCAAGAAGTTTTTTCTGAACGGCGGAGTTGTCTTCCTTCTGCTTCTCCAACGGATCAATCACCTTAATTTGCTTGCCGGCAAAAAACACGTCTTTGAATTCTCTTCTGCTCACCGATACGTAACGCTCATTACCGCCGATCTCGACCTGCGAACCTTCGCGCAGCGCGTAACCATGCTCATCCACCCGCACTACCATCGTGGCCTTCTTGCCGGTATGGCAGATAGTCTTCAGCTCTTCCAACTGGTCCGCCCAGGCCAGCAGATAACGGCTGCCGGTGAACAACTCACCCTGAAAGTCGGTTCGCAGGCCAAAACACAGCACCGGAATATTCAAGCGATCGACCACCTCGGTTAACTGGAAAACCTGGTCGCGGGTCAAAAACTGGGCTTCATCAACCAGCACACAATGAATATTTTCACGCTGCAACTGCTGCTGCACGGACTCAAACAGATCGTCACCGGTTGAAAACACGACCGCAGCGGATTCCAGTCCGATCCTGGACTTGATCACCCCGGCCCGGTAACGGTCGTCGAGCGCCGGCGTGAACAGCAACGGGTTCATTCCCCGTTCGCGGTAATTATGGGCCGACTGTAACAACAGCGTGGTCTTTCCCGCGTTCATCGCCGAATAGTAAAAATAGAGTTTAGCCATGCCTGGATGCACCACGGCTGATGTAATCATGGACCAGTGCCAATGCCTCAGCTCTTTGGGTCAGGGCAAGCAAAACCAGCAGATCGCCGGGCTGCGCCGAGCGCAGGGCCTCGGCCGTTGCTTCCTGCGGGCTGGGAAAGATCCTGGTTCCTTCGGCCGGAACCCCGTTCCGGATAGCTTCACTCCGGATCAGTTCGGCTACTTCAAACGGCTTCCGGCCCCGCTCGTAACCCGGCAAATCGGCCACCAGCAACTGGTCCGGTCTGACACTGCAAGCAGCACGGACCAGGGCGGCGATGTCTTCGTCCAGCCGGTCGCCCGCCTGGCCGATCAGCAGTATCACCCGCTCCGACGGAACCTGATTGATGGTCTCCGCCAACGCCTCCATACCGTGCTGATTGTGCGCAAAATCCACCAGGATTCGAACGATTCCGCCGTCCAGACGATGTTCGAACCAGTTGCCGCGGCCCGGATTGTCATGCTCATCACCCTTGAATGCCGCCAGGCCTTCTCTGATGGCGTCATCTCCGATGTCCAGCACAGATGCCACGCACATCGCCGCAAGTGCGTTCCTGACGTTATGCCGCACAATACCGGACATTGTCGCCGGAATTTCCGCGATGCGCGCAACACGCCGTGGGTCGCCTTGTCCGGCCAGCATCAGCCAATCCCGCTCCAGCCACGCAGCGGTCTGACCGCCGGCAACGGACTTTTGCAGCCGGGTATTTCCCGGGTCAAGGCTGAACCAGACCACCGCGTTTTCCAGGGTGTCTGCATAAGCCGCGACTCCCTCGTCATCCGCATTCAGAACGAGCGGGGCATTCGCGCTCAATGCTCTGCGAACGATGAACTTGACCGGGATCAGATCCTGGACGGAATGAATACCGTATTCACCCAGGTGATCGGCCGCCACATTGGTCACCACGGCGACGTCGGCGCACTCAACGCCGAGTCCGCGGCGCAGCAAACCTCCGCGCGCCACCTCGAGCACCGCCATCTCGACATCAGGCTGGCGCATCAACATGCGGGCGCCGCCGGTTCCCGAATAATCCCCGGAGTCGATCAGACGATTGCCCACGCGAATAAAATCAGTCGAAGTCAAACCGGCCCCGAACCCGGCTGCGGTCATGATCGCGGCGGTCATGCGCACAGTGGTCGACTTGCCGTTGGTTCCGGTCACCAGGGCCAGCGGAACCGTGCCAAAACCGGACCAGTTCAGGCCGCAGGGAGCCGGCAATTCGTCGGGTTTCCAGCTACGGCAGGTTTTGCCATACCCGAGGGAGACCTCGTCGTCGTCCCAGAGAAATGGCACCCGGTGTTCGTGCGCCGCTGCCTGCAAGTTCAGCAAAGAAGGATTTCGTTCTTCATCGAACAAACGGGTGAGTCTTGGGACTTCTTCGTCGGGATCGGGCTTCGGGCCGGATGAACAAGCGGACAATGCGCTTGCCCAGGCCAGTTCGTTCAATTCACACATTGAATACAGCACGTCGATTGGCGCTGAAATCAACAGGCTGGCTCCACCTTCAAAAACCCGAAAACAGGTTTTCTCGTCAGGATAGCCGGCTTGGTCCAGCCATTGCTTCACTGCGGCTTCCCATGCCTGGATGACCGGCTCCGGCGAACCCTCGATTTCGACATCGATAATCGCGCTGGGTCGATCCCAGTAAAGGTTTGGTCCAGTCAGCCTTCGGCTGTCGGTCATTTTCAATAGCATAACCAGCTTCTAATCGGATTCTTCTTCGACCCGCGCAATGCGCACGCCACGTTCGTCCCGGATCAGTTCAGAGCCAGGGTCCAGCGTGAACGCCTCGGGATCTTCCTCAACGAAACTCTGCGCCGTAATCTGCGGGGTGTCGCTGTCTGCGTCACCTGCTTTTGCCTGGTGCCCCGCAACCTGGTTCCAGCATCGTTCGATGTTGTCCCCGAAGATCACCACCAGGTCCCCTTTGCCGGCCATTTCCAGCGCTGCCTGCACCGCCTCGGTCTCTGCCGGCACCACGCTGGCGTGCTGTTTGGCAACCCCGGACTTCAATAGCTGCTCGCGCAGCAAGACCGGCACTTCGTCGTGCCCGCGACCGCGCCGGTTATCGTCCGCTTTGCACAGGTAGTGATCGTAAGCGCCAGCAGCCGCGTCGGCAATCGCCCGGATATCCTCATCCCGGCGGTCGCCGGGAGCCGCCAGTACACAGATACGCCGGCCGGTGACTTCGAGGCGGCTGACCAGTTGGCTTATGCTGGCAATAGCCGCCGCATTGTGTCCGTAATCCAGGATGACGCGGAACGGATGTTCATCGAATACGTTCATCCGGCCCGGGGCCTGGAAAATCGTGGAGTTGAATGTCTGTAATCCGTGCCGGATATCTTCCAGCGACTTGCCAATGCTGAACGCCATCGCCGCGGCGAACATGGCATTCTGAACGTTGTGCGTGGCTTTCCCGTCCATGGTTGCCGGGATCAGGTGGGTCCACAACAGCTGGAAATGAGTGCCGTTGTCATACAACGTAATCATGTCGCCGGCGATTCCCTGTTCCAGCACGACAGCGCGACCGCCCGCGCGGATATGCTCTTTCACCAATGTGTGGGCAGGATTCATCGTGATGTAGCAAACGTGTTCGGCCTGCGTGTAGTCCGCCATGTGCAGGCAGCGTTCGTCGTCTGCATTCAGAACCGCCGCGTTACGCGCGACCTCGATCGGAATTCGTTTCAGCTCGGCCAGTTGCTCCAGCGTATCGATTCCGTTGATGCCCAGGTGGTCGGAAGCCACGTTCAGACAGGCCGAAACATCGCATCGCCGGTAACCCAGTCCGGCCCTCAACAACCCGCCGCGAGCCGTCTCGAGCACGGCCATATCAATCGTTGGATCGCGCAACACGATGTGCGCAGAAGCGGGCCCCGTCATATCGCCTTTGACCGATAGTCTGCCGTCAATATAAACCCCATCGGTGGACGTCAGTCCCACCGTGTGGCCTGCTGTCTTCAGAATATGTGCAAGCATTCTCGATGTCGTGGTCTTGCCATTGGTGCCGGTAATGCTGACCACCGGCACCCTGCACGGACTGCCGGGCGGAAACAGCATGTCCATGACCTTGCCGGCCACGTCGCGGGGCTTGCCCTCCGAGGGAGCGACGTGCATGCGGAAACCGGGCGCAGCGTTCACTTCCACAATGGCTCCGCCGACCTCCTTGTAGGATTTCGTGATGTCCGCGGTCAGGAAATCGACGCCGCCCACGTCCAGGCCCACCGCCTGGATCGCCCGGACGGCCATTTCGCGATTGTCCGGATGCACCAGGTCCGTCATGTCGATCGCGGTGCCGCCGGTCGAGAGATTGGCGGTGGAGCGCAGGAAAAAGACCTCGCCCCCGGGCAGCACGGTGTCCCGGTTTATACCCGCTTTCTCCATCAGGCGCTCCGCCTGGTGATCGATTTCCAGCCGGGTCAGGACTTTCTCATGACCGATACCACGCCGGGGATCCTCGTTAACCTTGTCAACCAGTTCGGAAATAGTCTGTTTTCCATCTCCCTGGACATGTCCGGGAACACGCTTGGCAACGGCAACCAGCTCGTCGTTTACCACGAGCATCCGGTGATCCATACCTTCGATGAAGCTCTCCACCAAAACGTTTCTGCCGCGTGCGCTTTCAAGGGCCACGCCGAACGCCGCTCGCACCTGGTCATCTTCAAGCAGGTTGATGGACACACCCCGGCCGTGATTCGCATCGAGAGGCTTGACCACCACCGGATAGCCGATTCGCGACGCGGCACGAACGGCCTCGCGCTCCGAACTGATCATGCGCTGCTGCGGCACGGGAAGGCCCAGGTCGCGCAGCAGATTATGCGTGTCCTCCTTGTCACAGGAAATTTCGACGGCAATATGCGGCGTCTTGCTGGTGATCGTCGCCTGGATACGCTGCTGGTAGCGACCGTGACCAAACTGCACCAGCGAGTATTTATTCAGGCGCAACGAGGGAATTTCCCTTTCTTCCGCCGCCTTGACCAGTGACGCCGTGCTGGGGCCCAGCTCTTTGCGTTGGGCAAAACGAATGAAATTATCGCGCTCTTCTTCGAAATCAAAGCCTTCTTCAAGCTGATCGGCAAACTCTTTCCTGAGCGCCTCAGGCAGCAGGTTCAACAGCAGTTGCCTGGAAATCCTGGCCGCCTCCAGGCCCACCTCCCTCTGCTTGTACTGAAACACCATGTTGTAGTGGCCCGCCGGCCCTATACCGCGGGTTTTGCCAAAGGAGACGTCGGAGCCGGCCATGTTCTGTAACTCGATGGCGGCATGCTCCCAGATATGCGCCATCCATGTTCCTTCATTTTCGCTCAACCGGCGCAGAAATCCGCCCGGCTCGCCATAAGAACAGCCATGCTTCGACAGGCCGGGCAGCGCCTCAACCATAGAGTCGATAAACGCATCACCCAGGCGGACTGAAGGCCAGTCTTCCAGCACGCCGATATCGACCTGGTGGCGAATGACCGGAAAATGGGCATAGAGACTGGGGCCAAGATATACGTTGGTGGCCAGGATTTTCATAACAAGACGACCTGATAGCGTGGGAGGTCAACGCATATTAACGCCCGAGCGCCGCTACCGCCAAAAATTTATTACCTAGTCGAGCGTGGCCTGTCTGGTTTCTGTATTGAAATGAGCGCCTTCCGCCAGCACGTGAAGTTTCAGGCCAATCAGCGTGACGGCCTCTGCCCTGCGCACGTAACTCATCGAAGAATGACTCAGCTCAGACGGGTCAACGACGGTGATCGTCCCCCTGCCAACCACTTCCATGCTTCCGTCCGGAGCAATGAAACCAGCCGTGTTCTCATCAATTCCGAGGCCGCAGGCAAAAGGATTGAAAGACAGGGCTGCCAACAGCCGCCCCATGCGCTGGCGCTGGTTGAAATGCTGGTCGATGATCACCCGGTTGGTCAGGCCCAGTCCGGGCGCCAGTTCCACCCCGCTCTCGCGCGGCGTAGACCCGCTGCGGCCGCCGGCGATCATATGTTCTGAAACGATAGCGGCTCCGGCTGATGTGCCGGCGACATGAACGCCATTCGAATTCAGGCTGCGGATTTGCCGGGCCACCGGCGTCCCGCCGAGAATCGTGGATAAACGAAGCTGGTTGCCGCCTGTGATGAATACGCCGGTCGCCTCGCCAAGTACCCGAAGCGTTTCTTCATTGAAACACTCTTCCCGCGTTTCCAGCGGCACACACATGGCCCTGGCGCCCATTTCCCGGAACAAAGCCTCATATTGCGGACCGGTCTCATTCAGCAGCGATGCGGTTGGAATCACCATGATCCGTGCGTCTTTTCCGCCGCAAAGCTCTGTATAGCGGTTAAGAATTGGGGACTTCTTCCGTTTCCCTTCGGCGCCGCCGATCGGGACGATATAGCCTCTCTGGGCGTTTTCCTGGGGTGTAGCCGGCATCTTTTTCAATCCATCAAGCAAAAATGAGTCAAACCCTGAATTCAGTCCTCGAACGTTCCCTTCACCGCAGGCGATCCATCCTGGACCATCCATTTACCCCCCGCCATGACATGCCTCACCTGATGATCTTCATTGAAGAAGATCAGGTCGGCGTCGAAGCCGGGCGCGATTGTTCCTTTTCCGGGCAGCCTCAACGCTCGCGCAACGTTGCTCGTCATCGCGGGCAGAACCCGGTCCAGCCGATGGCCTCTGCGCGCCAGTTCGCGAATCGTTTCCGGCAATCCGGCCGAAGTCGCAAAGCCCATCTTCACCAGTTCCCCATTGTCATCGAAATGCGGCAGGCATCCGCCGCCGTCTGAGCTGATGGTCAGATGTGCTGGCGGGCAGGCGGCCTCGTGGAACCGCTCCCAGGCGTCGGCAGCGCACCAGGCGTTCTCGCCCTCCTCAACCGGAAAGGCGGTGACATCCACGACGACGTTCCGGTGACTCAACGCACAGGCTTCTTCAAACAGTTGCTTGCGCCGATTCACATGGGTCGGGTGAAAGACCCGCGGCGGCAACTCCGTCTCATCCAGCAGCCTGCTCACCAGCTCAAGCCCCCGGCCGCCGTCACCGAGGTGCAGGTGCAGGACACCCGCCTTTTTGCTCAACAGGCCCGCCACATGTGCCTCTGATGCCAGTCGCGCCAGCTCATCAAAAGTAGGCTGACTGGAACGATGGTCGCTGATAGCCAGTTCACCCAGGCCAATGATGCAGTCGATGTTGACGATGTCGCTGCGGACTGATCCGGTCAACGTGGTGGGCGGCACGTGGTATCCGCCCGTCCAGCACCAGGCTGACAGTCCTTCTTCCCGCAAGGCCCGGGTCCTGGCGATCAGGTTGGCCGTAGACCGTGTTTCGTCATCTGTCCCGAGTAATCCGACCATCGATGTCACGCCAAACCGGGTGAATCGGCTGAGCGGAACCGGCGGCGCCTGGGTGGCAAAACCATCCTCGCCGCCGCCTCCGGTTAGGTGCACATGGCAATCGATCAGGCCGGGGCCGACCGGCGCGTCGTTCATGTCCAGGATGGCGTCCACGCAGGACTCTGCAATGTCAGGAGCGCCGGCGCCCATGCGCAGTATTTTTCCGCCTCCGAGCAGTAAAAAACCGGGGCCGAGGGCCTCGGGGGCGTAAATGTCTGCGTTCTTTATCAGTGTCAGCATATCGGCGTACTCAAGGACTTTGCGGCGTGACGGGGTGCGACATTTTAAAGGTATAATGGGCAGCTTACCAACCCTAAGTGGAGCCATCATGAGCCTGCAAGCCGTGCCCGTGGGGAAAGACGTCCCGAACAATGTCAACGTCATCATCGAAATTCCGATGCACAGCCCTGCCGTAAAGTATGAAGTCGACAAGGAATCGGGCGCGCTGTTTCTTGACCGGATGTTGAAAACGGCAATGCATTACCCCTGCAACTATGGCTACATCCCCCACACGCTGTGCGGTGATGGCGACCCGACTGACGTCATGGTGGTGATGCCGGTTCCCATCAACTACGGCGCCGTGGTCACCTGCCGTCCCGTTGGCCTATTGCGGATGGAGGATGAATCCGGCGAGGATGCAAAAATCCTGGCGGTGCCAACCAGTGACGTGACGGGTCTGTACAGGGATGTAAAGGGTGTGGACGACGTTGACGAATTACTGCGCCTGCAGATTTCCCACTTTTTCGATCATTACAAAGATCTGGAAACCGGCAAATGGGTCAACATCAAGGGGTGGGAGGACGCTGAGGCTGCGCGCCAGGAGATCCTTGACTCGGTCGAGCGCTACGACGCGCTGCCTGAAAAACCGGACTACTGGTAAAGCCCGCTGTCGGTGGCCGCGGCTTCGTCCGGGCGGCCCCAGAACTGGTGCTCTGCACGCCAGATTCGCCACTGCGGGGAATCCGCCGCCAGGTGGCGGTCCAGAAAGGCGGCATACTGATCCAGGAACTCCTGTAGATTTTCTGCTCTGAACGGGCCGTCCAGTTCCAGTTTCTTTCTCAATGACCCGTCCTCAGCGAGGGTCATCGCGTACAGGACATACTCCTTACGCCTTTCTGCCAGCATCGAAGGAAAACCCGCATTGAATGCCGCTACCGTGCCCAGCACCGGTGCACGGATTGACGGCCGTCCCGCCATTGGCGGAGCATCCATCAGCACGCAAATGCTGCCGGGCTCATTCAACATCGACTGCAAGACCCTGCCGGCTCCGCCCACGGCTACCGCGCGCTCAGCGAGCGTTCTTTTCAGGTACACGGTCGCCAGCCGGCAAAACAGGTAGTAGAAGGGCCGCATCCGCAACAGCTCAGGTTCTGGCAAACGATAGGGAAACGCTGGCCTCAGTCCGGCGAGGGAGAGGATCTTCAGGATGGAGATGGCCGGCCCCCAATGCATGCCCACCATCACCCGGTCCCTGCACAGCGCCAGGTCGTCAAGGCCGTCCACCTCCTGCGCAACGGCCCCGGCGCGGCCGAACAACAGCAGGTAAAGATCGCGCACGTCGACCAGTTCGACCTGTTTCCAGCGGCGTTTCCATCGTTGGAGATCCGCTATTTCCACGTGTTTCCCAGCCAGAGCGCAGGCCTGCCCGGCATCGTTCGACAGCAGCCAGCCCCAGCCCGAAGCCCGGCATAACATTCGCCTGGAAATCTTCGCCGGCAGCATCACGGACAAGCCAGGCAGCAACACGTAGGCCACCAGGTCGGTCCATTGCCTGGATAATCGGCCCCGGTCATTCACGTGGAGCACCTGGAGTTTCCGGATCGCTCCGGCCATGAATCAGCACCCACTCCTGCTCGGTCTGTGTCGCCGCTTCCAGCAACCCCGCCCGGTAAGCCGCCAGGACTTCGTCCGCCTGGACATTCAGAATTCCGGACAAGGCAATCAATCCGCCCGGTCGCAGAGCGGCCAGCAACCTCGGCGCCAGCAGGATCAGTGGAGCGGCCAGAATATTGGCCATGACCACGTCAGCCAGCTCGCGCTGATACTCCTGGGGGGTGCAGCATTCGATAATCGTGCTTACGCCGTTGCGGGCCGCATTGTCCGCTGTTGCCTCCAGCGCCTGCTGATCATTGTCGACGCACACGACTCGCCGGGCGCCTTTCAGTGCGGCGGCGATGCCCAGAATTCCTGAACCGCAGCCGTAATCAACGACCGCAGCGCCGCGAACTTCCTGGCTGTCGAGCCACCTGAGGCAAAGCGCCGTCGTGGGGTGGGTTCCGGTACCGAACGCTAGGCCGGGGTCCAGACGGATTTCAATGTTATTAGGGTCGAAAGGTATCTGCATGCCGCCCGGCACGATCCACAGTTGCCGGCCGAATTGCATTGGCGCAAAGCGTTCAAGCCAGGCCCGCTCCCAGTCCCGGTCTCCGATATTACGCCAGCGGAAACGGTCCGGCCGTTCGGCGCCCGGCACGGCCCCGAGCGCAGCAAGCACGCGGTCACGGTCCGTGTCTCTTTCGAACAGGCCACGGACCTGAACGGTAGGCCAGAGCGGAGTCGTGCCCGGTTCGGGCTCAAGAACCGGGTTGTCTTCATCGTCCTGAAGTGTCACCGCCAGTGCCCCGAGCTCTTCCAGAATGAGTTCCGCCAGGGCTGCATCATCCTGCGTCACGCTGATGCTGATCTCAGTCCAGGCCAAGTGGAAGAGCCTCAGCCGCTACGCTCTTCGATGCGCTTCTCGAGGTAATGGATGTTGAAGCCCCCGCGCAGAAAACCCCGGTCCCACAGGAACCACTTGTGCAGAGGCACATTGGTCTTGATGCCGTTGAGAACCATCTCGTCCAGCGCCACCCGCATCCTGGCGATCGCCATCTCGCGGTTCTCGCCATGCGCAATGATCTTGCCAATCATCGAATCGTAGTTCGGCGGCACACGGTAGCCATCATAAATATGCGACTCGGTACGGATTCCGGGACCGCCGGGGGCATGGAAGCCCTCGACCAGGCCGGGCGAGGGCATGAATGTAACCGGATCCTCGGCATTGATCCGGCACTCGACCGCATGGCCGCGAATCTGAATATCCTCCTGTGAATGCGACAGCCGGCGGCCGGCCGCCACCAGAATCTGCTCCCTGACAAGGTCGACCCCGGTGATCCGTTCGGTGACCGGGTGTTCCACCTGGATGCGGGTGTTCATTTCGATGAAGTAGAACTGTCCGTTGTCAAACAGAAATTCGAAGGTGCCGGCGCCCCGGTAACCAATCCGCTTGCAGGCCTCGACACAGGCCGTCCCGATTTCATCCCGCTGCTCCGGTGTAATGCCGGGGGCCGGTGCTTCCTCAATCACTTTCTGATGGCGGCGTTGACTCGAACAGTCGCGCTCACCCAGGTGGATTGCGTTACCGTGCTGGTCGGCCAGAACCTGGATTTCGATGTGCCTGGGATTTTCCAGAAATTTCTCCAGGTAGACCGTATCATCGCCAAAAGCACCCTTTGCTTCCTGGCGGGTCAACTGCAACGCATTATGCAGATGCGCTTCGGTGTTCACCACCCGCATTCCGCGACCACCGCCACCGGCGGATGCCTTGATGATGACCGGGTAGCCCACTTCATGGGCAATTTTCTTGCACTCCTTTGAATCTTCCGGCAACGGACCGTCGGAACCCGGGACACAGGGCACTCCGGCTTCCCTCATTGCCTGGATCGCTGAGACCTTGTCTCCCATCAATCGGATGGTTTCGGCCCGCGGCCCGATGAAAATAAACCCGCTCTGTTCCACGCGCTCCGCGAAATCGGCATTCTCTGACAGGAAACCGTAGCCCGGATGAATGGCAACTGCATCAGTCACTTCCGTGGCGGCAATGATCGCCGGCACATTCAGGTAGCTTTCGGTGGCCGGCGCCGGCCCAATACAAACCGACTCGTCGGCCATGGCCACGTGCTTGAGATTCCGGTCTACGGTCGAATGCAGCGCGACCGTCTTGATTCCCATGGCATGGCAGGCGCGTAAAATACGGAGTGCGATTTCACCGCGATTCGCAATGACGATTTTTTCCAGTACGGCCATCTCGGAACGCTTACCTGATCACAAACAAGGGTTGGTCGAATTCAACCGGTTGGCCATTCTCGACCAGGATTGCCACGACCGTCCCGGCCGATTCCGCCTCGATCTGGTTGAACATTTTCATCGCTTCGATGATGCACATCGTTTCACCCTCGGTCACCTGCTGGCCTAACGAAACAAAGGGTTCAGCCTCGGGGCTGGAAGCGGCAAAAAAAGTTCCGACCATTGGGGCACGGACCAATTCACCTTCCGGCACGGCCGGTTCCTCCTCAGCGGCAGCGGGCTGCGGCGCTGACGGGCCTGAAGGTGCAACCGCGGCGGGCACCGACCAGGCCGCGGCGTGGACATCGGGATGAAGCGCATGGTGGGTACCTGCATGGCCACTGGAGCCGTTACGGCTCAGGCGGACAGATTCTTCCCCCTCGACGATTTCCATTTCCGTGAGGCTGGACTCTTCCAACAGTTCAATGAGTTTCTTTATCTTTCTGATATCCACTCTTTCTGCTCCTGCCGCGGCGCCAGCCCGGCATTTAATTACTGTGGCTCTATCTGGTTGATGATGGCTTGCAAAGCCAGCATGTAGCTCTCACCCTGGAATCCGCTGATCACGCCCATGGCTATGTCCGAAAAATAGGAAAACTGCCGGAACGGCTCCCGCGCGGATATCGCCGACAAGTGTACTTCGACGAAAGGAATCCGGACGCCCAGCAACGCGTCCCTGATGGCAATACTCGTATGAGTGTATGCCGCGGGATTGATGATGATGTATTCAACACCCTCCACGGCCGCTTTATGCACCGCTTCGACCAGCGTGCCCTCGCTGTTTTCCTGGATGTGATAGAGGTCATGGCCGCAGGCGCCGGCAAAGCGCATGAGTTCTTCCATGATTTCTTCCAGTGAGCGGTGTCCGTATTGACCGGGCTCCCTGCTGCCGAGGAGATTGAGGTTGGGACCGTTTAAGACCAGTATGCGCGCCATCGATGTTCCCTCGTTCAGGGCCTGAATTATTGCATCAATTTAAGCAAAATGTCCACAAGATCGGCACAGATGGCGACAAATTAGAAGATATTCGCTCTACAGACTGCCACCAACGGAAATGTCCGGTTTATCTGTGCAATTGAATCTGTCGCCGCAGTTCTTCACGCGAAAGCGCGCCCAGGTGGGCCCATCGAATCACGCCGCTGGCATCGACCAGCACACTGAAAGGCAGCATCCCGGTGGCGTTTCCAAAGCGCCGGCCGGTGAGAACGACGTCGGTCTTGCCAACGAGAACGGTGTAGGTGACCTCGAGTTCGGCGGCAAATTGCGTTGCCCGTTCCGGGTCGTCGAGGGCGATCCCGACTACTTTGAAACCGTACTCCCCATGACCCTTGTGCAGCTGGGACAGCATAGGCATTTCTTCAACGCACGGCGCGCACCAGGTCGCCCAAAAATTGGCCAGCCAGATCGTGCCGTCAAAATCACTGGCAGAAACCGGATTTCCCTGCGTGTCGTTCAATGTGAAGTCGGGCCGACGCTGCCCGAGCAGGCCGTCGATATCCGGCGTCTCAGAGTTTAGCGTCAAGACCGGTTCCTGCCCTGCCGGTGCCTCCGAGGGACTCAGGCTCCTGGCCAGAAAATAACCGGAAGTGCCGGCCGCCAGGGCCACGACAGCAAAGACCAGGAGGTGCTTTTTCACTGAGCGGCAAGCACTCGCTGCAAGTGAACCGAAAACTCTTCCGGCTCGAAGTACCCTACCAGGCGAAATTCCGGCATTTCATCCCCGTTAAGGTCGAAGAACAGAATGGCGGGCGGACCAATGACGCCAAAAGATTTCATCAACTCCTGGTCGACCGCGTCGTTGGCCGTCACATCCGTCTGAAGCAGGCTGAAATCCGCGAAAATCGCCTGAACGCCGGAATCCGGAAACGTGTTGCGCTCCATCCGTTTGCACTCCACGCACCAGTCGGCATAAAAATCCAGCATGGCCACCTTGTCGGCGGCAGCGGCTGTCAAGGCAGCCTGCTCCACGTCCTGTATCGATTTCACTTTTTTGAACGCCGGATGGGCCTCAGTGACGACACCTGCCTGCCGCGATTGCAGACTGGCCAGCGGCCGCAGCCAGTAATCTCCACCCGCGGCGGCACCCACGATTTCAAGAATGCCGAGCACCAGCAGTACGATGCCCATGGATTTCCACAACCGCTTCCATCCGGAAGCACCCGGGTCGATTCGTTCTACCGCGCCAAGATATATTCCGCAGGCAATTGCCAGGCCGCCCCACAAAAGCATGATCACGCCCCCGGGCAGGATTCGCTCCAGCATCCAGATGGCAATCGCCAGCAGGCCCACGCCGAAGACGGCCTTGACGGCATCCATCCATGCTCCGGCCCGGGGCACCAGCTTGCCGGCCGAAACACCGAAGATGATCAAGGGCACACCCATTCCCATAGCCAGCGAAAACAGCGCCGTGCCGCCAAGGACTGCGTCACCGGAAGAGCCGATGACAATCAGTGCGGCCATCAGCGGCGGCGCCACGCAGGGGCCCACGATCAGGGCTGAGAGAAAACCCATGACGGCGACACCCCAGAGCTGCCCGCCCTGCTGCCTGTTACTCACATCTACCAGCCGGGTCTGCAGTCGGCCGGGGAGTTGAAGCTCGTAAAAACCGAACATGGACAACGCCAGCAAAATAAATATCAAAACGAAGCCGCTGATGATCCACGGGTTTTGAAAGATTGCCTGCAGGTTCTGACCAAACAGGCCGGCAAGCACACCGGCCACCGTGTAGGTCACCGCCATTGCAAGCACGTACACCAGCGACAGCCAGAAGGCGCGCATGGTGGTCAACCGGTCACCCTGGCCCACGATGATCCCGGAAAGGATAGGAACCATCGGAAAAACACAGGGGGTGAATGCCAGCAACAGCCCGGCCACGAAAAAGGCCGCAACCGCCCGGATCGGGTGGCTGGTCAGGAGTTGCGCCAGTTTGTCCTGCTCCGTCACCGGAGATCGCCCGGCAGCGTCTGGGTCTGCAGCGCCCGACTGGAAAGCCCCCGCCGGGCCGATGGCCGTAACGGCGGCCGGCATCTGGAACACCGCAGAGCGTGACATTGGCGGATAGCAGATATCTCCGTCCCGGCAGCCCTGGAAATCCGCTTCCAGTTCGATGTCACTGATGCCGCCGGCCGGACGGTTGAAACGCACCGGCACTTCGACCTGGCCAAAAAAGACCGCAACCGGACCGAATTCAGGGTCATCCTTGATCTCGCCTGCGGGCAGTTCGACGTCCCGGATCACAAAGCCGGAATCACCGGCGACGCGGAATTCAAACTTGTCCCTGTAAAGGTAATAGCCGGGCTGCGCGGTGAACCGGACCAGGGCTGTGTCCGCGCTGTAGCCGATCGATTCAAAGGTGAATGCATCTTCGGCCTGCAGTGGCGGCGATTCGTCCTGGCCGAGAAACGTCCCATTCTGGTCCAGGCCGGCAAGCAAACTGCCGGCCCCGCTGGCGGCGGGGCCGGAGCGGGCCGCATCCGGCGGCAGGCTGACTGACACGCTTTGCCCGGTCGGGGGATAGCACAGCTCATTTTCGAGGCAGCCCTGGGAGCGAACGTTCAATAGAACCGCGTCAACTCCCGGTGCAACCGATTCCAGCGGCAGGGAAACGGTCAATGCGCCGTGATATTTTTCAACTTCTTCGCCCAATAACTCATCGAAACTGATCTCGCCCCGGGGAATCTGGGCTTCACCCACGACAACACCCTCAGTCGCAGATGAAAAACGCAAAAACTTATTGTTGTAGAGGTAGTAGCCCTCGGCAATATCCCAACGAACTTCAACCCGGCTTCGCTCCGGCGCCTTGGCCGAAATGACGAAGACATCCTCAAAATTCCGAACCTCGTCAAACTCGATGGCCAGAACAGCGGCTGCTGCCACAAGTCCGAAAAGGGCTGTTATCCAGATAGCTATTTTATGTTTCATTGACTCGATTCGATTGTTCCTGGTTGTTCAGCGATAGATAGACCCGTCATCTGAAAGTATGTTCAGTCTGCGAATTTTACCGGAAAGGCCGGCAGAATCGGCGAAAATTGGTTCTTGCCCCAGATCATGGCGCTTCACCCGCGACGGGCGTAGCTTGGAGGATGGGTGATTGCCAACGCCGCCAGGCAGGAGGTTATCGTCATGCAAAGCCCGGTTCAGCAGCAACGGCTGATCGAGCTGGATATCAGCCAGCCCGTATGGGACCGGTTTTTCTGGGTGGCGCCGCTGGTCCTGGTAGGCACGCGCGAAGCAGATGGCAGCCACGACCTCGCACCCAAGCACATGGCCACGCCGATCGGCTGGGAAAATTATTTCGGCTTCGTCTGCACACCCCGGCATCACACCTATTCGAATATTCGCCGGGACGGGGTGTTTACCGTCACGTATCCGAGGCCGGATCAGCTGGTTCTTACCAGCCTCGCGGCATCGCCGCGGTGTGAGGGCGACGACAAGCTCGCGCTCTCGGTTTTACCCGTCTTTCCCGCAAAAAAAGTGGACGGCGTGCTGGTTGCTGGCGGCTACATGTATCTCGAGTGCGAGCTGGACCGAATGATCGATGGGTTTGGAGTCAACAGTTTGATTATCGGCCGCGTGGTTGCCGCCAGGGTTGCCGAGGACTCGCTGCGAATTCACGAGGGCGACGACCAGGCCCTGATTCACAATGCCCCCCTGCTGGCCTATCTGCACCCGGGACGGTTCGCGGCCATCGAGGAAAGCCTTACTTTTCCGTTTCCGGCGGGAATGAAGAAGTAGGTTTCTCGGACAGCCAAGCCAATGAGCGAAAACCCCACACCGGCCGCCAAAGCAGTTCTGGATTACCTGTGCAGCAAGCGGGGGCACATGGTTTCCCTGCTGCAGAACATGACGGAATCGGAATCACCGTCCGACGTGCCCGGCACCCAGGCCGGAATCAGGGAGATCATCGCCACCGAGTTTGAGCGCCTGAAGTTCATCGTTCACCGTATTCCCGGCCATACCAGTGGAGGGATGCTGCACGCCCGGCCGGCGGAACGGGTGACTGGCCGCCGGTCCCAACTGCTGCTCGGGCACTATGACACGGTCTGGCCGGTTGGGACGCTGAGCGAAATGCCTTTCGAGCATGCGGATGACGTCGTCCGGGGCCCGGGAGTTTACGACATGAAAGGCGGGATTGCCCAGGCGCTGCTGGCCATCGAGGCGCTACAGCACTTCGACGTCGAACCCGAAGTCCGGCCGCACGTGTTCCTCAATTCAGATGAGGAAATCGGCAGCCGCGAAAGCCGCCGCTATATCGAGTCGCTCGCGCCCCACATGGATCGCGTTTTTGTGTTGGAGCCGTCGCTCGGCCCGGCCGGCAAGCTCAAGACCGCCCGCAAGGGCATCGGCCGGTTCACCGTCACTGTGTCCGGTGAAGCGGCTCACGCCGGTCTTGACCCGGGTGCCGGCGCCAGCGCGATTCTCGAACTTTCGCATGTCATTCAGACTCTTTTTTCGCTCAACGACTTCGATAAGGGCGTGACCGTAAATGTCGGTACGATCGACGGCGGGCTTCGGCCCAATGTGGTGGCGCCGAGCAGCAAAGCGGTCGTCGACGTGCGGGTGGCGAGCCAGGAGGATGCAGCCCGTGTCGAACGGGCCATCATGAAGCTCCAGCCCTCCACCGCGGGCACCTCCCTGAAGGTCGAAGGTGGATTTGGCCGCCCCGCGATGGAACGGACGCCGGCCAACCGGCAGCTTTGGCGCCTGGCCTGCCGGCTGGGCGATGAGCTGGGCTTGCAACTGGAAGAGGGCCTGGCAGGCGGCGGTTCAGACGGCAACTTTACCAGCCTGCACACTGCGACCCTGGACGGGCTCGGTGCTGTAGGGGACGGTGCTCATGCTCGCCATGAGCACCTGCGGCTGGGAAGAACGATTGAACATGCGGCCCTGTTGACCCTGCTCCTGATGGCCCCGCCCATTGACGCTTCGGAGCGGCCGTCATGAGATCACACTATTTTTTTACCTCGGTCACCCGGTGCTCTGATCTGTGGAGCCAACCGTTCAAGACACAAAAACTCGACCGGTCGCAATGGGGAACCGGAGACTTTGTCGTTGGCCGCGCGACGGGAGAACGGAACCGGCTGTGGGAATGCGAGACCAAAACCGGCCGGATGGCCGACATGGTACGGGGTGATTTGATGGTCGGAGCCCTGGGCCGAAGGGCCGCCACGCTGGAAGGGGTGGGCGACTGGCGCGAAGCGCTCGAGAGCCGGGAACTGGAAGCGCTGACAAGCGCCGGCCTGCTCGGCCGGGCCACCTCGATTTCCCCGATGCTTCCGGATCTAATGCGTCTCGAGTACCTGGGTCATGCCACACGGAACGGCCAGAAACTGGGCATGATGGATTTCGTTCTGCCGGCCCGGCCTGCGAAGCTGGATATTCCCGTCATCCTGATCATAGGCACATCCATGTCGGCCGGAAAAACCAGTTCCGGCCAGGTCATCGTCCGCGCCCTGAACTATCTCGGACTGAACGTCGTTGCGACAAAACTCACGGGCGCAGCTCGTTACCGGGATATCCTGAAATTCCGAGACGCCGGCGCCAGGGAAGTGTTTGACTTTGTCGATGCCGGCCTGCCTTCCACCGTTTGCACGGAACCGGTATTCCGGAGTGCGCTCGAGCTGATGCTTTCCAAGATCGCGGCCTGCGATGCAGATGTGCTGGTCGCTGAAGCAGGGGCGTCCCCGCTGGAGCCCTACAACGGGGGGATCGTGATTGAATACCTGCGGGACCTGACCCGTTTTACCGTGCTGTGCGCATCGGATCCTTACGCCGTCCTGGGTGTGCAGATGGCCTATGGAAACGGCATGAAAGCGGATCTGGTGAGCGGCCCTGCGGCCAACACGACCGCCGCGGTTTCGCTGGTCAAAGAACTCTCCGGACACCGGGCGTTGAGCCTGCTTGACCGCAACACCTACCCGGAACTGGTTTCTCTGCTGACCACGGCTCTGAAACAGTAAGAATTTGCGCGCGTTCGGAAACCGCCCGGCAACTCCCGTTAATCGATTGATTTAGGACATTTTTGTTGCCCTGACTTCTCAAGCCACCGGCGGTTTGTGGTAAAGTGCGCGCGATTTTAGAAAAATACCAATTTTGGGAGTGCATAACAAATGACGGGAATAACGATTACAGTGACCACGGCCCTGTCGCTTATGGGTCTGGCCATCGCATTCTTCTATATGAGGAAAGTGATCAGTGTACCGCTTACCATGGGGCTGGAAGAAAATGACGCCAAGCGCCTGAAATTCATCCACGGCGCGATTGCCAAAGGCGCGATGGCGTTCCTGCGCCAGGAGTACAAGTTCCTTGCCATCTTCATGGTCAGTTTCGCTGCGATCATTGCGATACTGATCGACGACACCCACACGCCGGATATTCGGGAAGGCATTTACACCGCCCTGGCTTTCCTGTTTGGCGGAGCCATCTCCATTGCGTCGGGCTACATTGGCATGAAAGTGGCAACGCAGGGCAACGCGCGAACAACCGTTTCAGCGAAAAAAGACATCAAGCATGCATTCGACGTCGCCATCAATTCGGGAGCCGTGATGGGCTTCGCCCTGGTCGGCCTGGCTACGCTCGGCCTGGTCGTTATCTACGTGGTGATGAAATTCCTGCTGGCTGATCTCGGTCCTGAGAACAACCACATCCTGATGGAAGTGATTGCCGGCTTCGGTCTCGGCGGCTCCACTATCGCGCTGTTTGCGCGCGTGGGCGGCGGGATTTTCACCAAGGCCGCTGACGTGGGCGCGGACCTCGTGGGCAAGGTGGAACAGGGCATTCCTGAAGATGACCCCCGTAACCCGGCCGTGATCGCGGACAATGTCGGCGACAACGTGGGTGACGTGGCCGGCATGGGCGCCGACCTGTTCGGCTCCTGTGCCGAGAGCACCTGCGCCGCGATGGTGATCTCCGCCGTCGTGTTTGCCGGCAACCCCGACGCGCTGCTGTATCCAATCCTGATCAGCGCCGCCGGTATCCCGGTCAGCCTGGTGACCAAGCTGCTGGTCGGCGTCAAGACCGAGGACGACGTGGCGCCCGCACTGATGAAGCTGCTGATTATCTCCAGCGTGTTGATGGCCATTGTCATGTTCTTCTTCACCAAGCTGCTCATCCCGGCCACGTTTGAGTTGGGCGGCGCGACCTATACCTCCCTGGGTGTTTACTGGTGCTTTCTCTCCGGCCTGGTGGCCGGTTTGGCGGTAGGGCTGTTAACCGGCTATTACACGTCGGAGAAATACAATCCCGTCAAGGAAGTGGCCAAGTCCTGCGAGACCGGTGTCGCCACCAATATCATCTATGGCCTGGCACTCGGCTACAAAAGTACGGTGTTGCCCTACCTGTGTATTGCGGTCAGCATTTTCGTTTCCTGGGGCCTGGCCGGCATGTACGGCGTGGCCATTGCGTCCCTGGGCATGCTCGGCACGCTGGTGATTGCGCTGACCATCGATGCCTATGGCCCGGTTGCAGACAATGCCGGCGGCATTGCTGAAATGGTCGGGTTGGACAAAGAAGTCCGCCGCCGCACGGATATCCTCGATTCCGCCGGCAACACAACCGCTGCCATCGGCAAGGGTTTTGCCATCGGCGCGGCCATACTGACGTCACTGGCCCTGTTCGCTGCCTTCATCACGGCTTCCGAGAAACTGATGGGAGAGCCGGTCTCCATGAGTCTGCTGGATCCCATCGTGTACACCAGCGTGTTCATTGGGGCGGTGTTGCCGTTCCTGTTTACAGCGATGACGATGAAATCAGTCGGCAAGGCAGCGTTTGCGATGATCGAAGAAGTCCGTCACCAGTTCAAAACCATTCCCGGCATCATGGAAGGCACCGGTGAGCCTAACTACGCACAGTGTGTGGCCATCTCCACCAAGGCCGCGTTACGCGAAATGATCGCGCCGGGCGTGTTGATCATGGGCACACCGATTCTGGCCGGATTCCTTTTCGGTGTTTCTTCGGTTGCCGGCATCCTGGTCGGCTCACTGGTCGCCGGCGGCGTGCTCGCTATCGCTTCGTCCAACAGCGGCGGCGCCTGGGACAATGCCAAGAAGTATATCGAGGCAGGCAACCTGGGCGGTAAAGGCTCCGAAGTACACAAGGCTGCAGTCGTTGGCGATACCGTCGGAGATCCGCTAAAAGATACTTCAGGCCCCTCCCTGAATATCCTGATCAAGCTGTCCGCAATCCTGAGCCTGGTGTTTGCGCCGTTCTTCGTTCAATACGGCGGTATTTTGCTGGGCTGAACGATTTTTAAACCAACTGTAAAAAACCCCGCCCGGTGCGGGGTTTTTTGATTGCCGAATCAAATATCGAATTCCGGCAGTTTTTTCTGCGCCAGCACTTTTTTCATTTTCACATATTTGGGCAAACCGTCGCGATCGTATGGCGGATAGTCTTCACCGCGAATCAGCGGCGCCAGGTAGCGCCTGGCCGCTGCGGTAATGCCCATCCCATCTGCGGCAATGTATCTCTTCGGCATCATTTTCTCGCGGTTGGCCATACGGCTGAGCTGGGCCTCTTCAATTTTCCAGCGATAGGGACTTTCTGAGACCCGCTTGATCACCGGCATCACACCGGTCTTGCCGGCCAGCGCAAACCTGACCGCGGCTTCGCCCACTGCATAGGCCTGCTCGACGTCGACCCGGGAGGCGAGATGGCGCGCGGAACGCTGCAGATAATCGGACACGGCCCAATGATACTTGTACCCGAGCTTTTCGCGCACCAGGTTGGCAACGACCGGAGCGACGCCTCCCAACTGGGCGTGACCAAACGCGTCACGGGTGCCGGCGTCAGCCAGGAACTTGCCTTTGCTGTTCCGCACACCCTCGGAAACGACGATGGAGCAGTAACCAAACTTCTCCACCGAAGCCTTCACTTTTTTCAGAAACTCCCGCTGCTTGAACGGCACCTCGGGGAACAGGATGATGTGCGGCGGATCACCTTCTTCGCGCGCGACCAAACCGGATGCGGCGGCGATCCAGCCCGCGTGTCGGCCCATGACTTCAAGAACGAAAACCTTGGTTGAACTGCTGGCCATCGACTCTACGTCCAGGCTGGCTTCCATGATGGATACGGCGATGTACTTGGCGACGGAACCGAATCCGGGACAGTTGTCGGTAATCGGCAGGTCGTTATCGATGGTTTTCGGAACACCGATACACTGCACGGGAAAGCCCAGCTTTTTGCCAATTTGCGAAACCTTGTGCGCCGTGTCAGAGGAATCTCCGCCGCCGTTATAAAGAAAGTATCCAATATTATGTGCGCGCAAAACCTCGATCAGGCGCTCATACTCGCGCTTGCTCTCTTCGATACTTTTCAATTTATAGCGGCATGACCCAAACGCTCCACCTGGCGTATGCCGAAGCGCGCTAATGCTGGCCTTCGTTTCTTTTGAAGTGTCGATCAACTCTTCTTTCAATATACCGATGATGCCGTCTTTGCCGGCATACACCTTTCCAATCCGGTCAAGGTTTGCACGTCCTGCTTCAATGACGCCGCAAGCGGTTGCATTGATGACAGGCGTGACTCCTCCTGACTGAGCGTAAAGGATATTTTTCTTCATATTCAATAGACTCCCCGTAGAGCTGTGGTGGCCGCATTGACTTGCGGATTGTGAGCGGTTAGCGTTGTTTTCTTATTCTAGTAGACGGAATACGTTTTATGCGAATTGTATTGCTGGGTGCGCCCGGTTCCGGAAAAGGAACACAGGCAGCGTTGCTGGTCAAGGATCTGAGCCTGCCACATATTTCGACCGGTGAGCTGTTGCGTTCAGCGGTCAAGGCCGGCACAGAACTTGGGCAAAAGGCCAAGGCCGTGATGGACCGGGGCGAGCTGGTGTCGGATGACATCATGCTGAGCCTGATCGAACAGCGCCTTTCTCAACCGGACGCCAGCGAGGGGTTCATTCTGGATGGCTATCCACGCAACCTGGCCCAGGCGCGGGCGCTCGATGCGCTGCTGGATCGGCTGGAACAGCCGGTTGACGAGGCGCTGCAAATCGATATCGACGTCGAAATGGTCATCGGACGTATTGCCAAACGCGCCGCCGAAGAAGGCCGTAGCGACGACACCGAAGAAGTGGTGCGCAACCGGATGAAGGTCTATTTAGATCAAACCGCTCCAGTGGTCGACTACTATGCGCAGAAAGGTCTGCTGTCCCGGGTTCTTGGCGAGGGCACCATTGAAGAAGTGTTTCAGCGCATCAAGGGTGTGCTCCAGATACGCTCAGAAAACTGAGTAAAACCTTGTTGCCTACATTTACGTGACGGGCCGGTTCCTGTTGACTTTGCTGGACATGCTCAGGCTGAGGTCTGGGCCTCAGGACGCGCCGCCCGGCTGGACGCTGGCTGTGGCGCTGTCCGTCGCTTACATTGCGCAGGGGTTCATAGCCGACCCGATTCTCGGAGAATCCGATGGCGCCATGAGGAGCCTTCTGGCTATTGGCGTTCAGTTTACGTTGATCGCGGTGCTGCTCAACGGTCGACAATTTCTGGCCCGCCTGCCCCAGACGCTTACGGCCCTGGCCGGGACCGGCTTCATTTTCGGGCTGGTTGCGCTGTTTCTGCTGATGCGGGTTGACCCGACCCGTCAGCAACCGGACCTCGCCCTGTTGTACCTGGCGTTGTTTGGGTGGAGCCTGGCCGTCGATGCCCATATTTATCGTCACGCGCTGTCCGTAAGGATGCGCACTGGGGTACTCTTGTCGGTACTGATTTTTGCCGGCAACTTCGTGCTCCTGAACGCCGTATTCGGATAAAAACATAATGCATATTCACATTCTCGGTGCTTGCGGAACCTTCATGGGCGGAGTTGCCCTGCTGGCCCAGCGCGCCGGGCACCGGGTGTCCGGATCGGACCAGCATACCTATCCCCCAATGAGCACACAGCTCGAGGCGGAGGGTATCCAGCTGTTCGAAGGTTACTCGCCGGAACAACTCGAGCCCGAACCCGACCTGGTGGTCGTGGGCAATGCCCTGAGCCGCGGCAATCCGGCGGTTGAGCATGTGCTCAACCGCGGTATTCCCTATACTTCCGGCCCGCGCTGGCTAGGCGAAAATTACCTGCGGGGTAAATCCGTCATCGCAGTTGCAGGAACGCATGGCAAGACCACGACGGCAAGCATGGTCGCCTGGATTCTGGAGTACGCCGGGCAAACTCCGGGATTCCTGATTGGTGGAGTTCCGGAAAACTTCGGTCTTTCGGCCCGTGACGGCGAGCGTTATTTTGTCGTCGAGGCGGATGAGTACGACACCGCTTTTTTCGACAAACGCGCGAAGTTCGTGCACTACCGCCCGCAAGTCGCGATCCTCAACAACCTGGAGTTCGACCACGCCGATATTTACCCGGACATAAATGCCATCCAGACCCAGTTTCATCATCTGGTGCGAACCATTCCGGGAAACGGCACAATTATCAGCAACGGGCAGGACTCCCGTTTGGACTCGGTGCTCGACCAGGGCTGCTGGAGCAAGTTGCAGCAGTTTTCCCTGGAAGAAGGTGCCGACTGGCGGGTCGAACTGCTGAAACCGGACGCCAGTTCACTTCGCTTTTACCGGCAGGAAAAGCCCGTGGGGCAACTGGATTGGGCGCACTGCGGCCGCCATAACGCGATGAATGCCTGTGCTTCTATCGCAGCCGCCGTTGCGGCAGGTGTCGAGCCCAGGACGGCAGTGGAGGCGCTGGCCGTTTTTCGGGGCGTAAAAAGAAGAATGGAACTGGTCACCACGACCGACGATATCCGTGTATACGATGATTTTGCGCATCATCCGACCGCCATCCGACTGACCCTGGAGGGTCTGCGGCGGCATGTCGGCAACGCCCGAGTGCTCGTGGCGCTGGAGCCACGCAGCAATACGATGCGGGCGGGCGTTCACCTCCATGAGCTGGGGCCCGCACTGATGCCGGCTGACCGGGTCTGGCTGATGGCGGGCGAAGGCATCGACTGGGACCCGCAGGAAACACTGGCCCCGCTTGACGGCCGCGGCCGCGTGGTCACCCGCAGTGACGACTTGCTGGCCCAGATGCTCGATACCGTGCGACCCGGAGACCACGTCATTTTCATGAGTAACGGGGGTTTCGATTCTGCGCCCTCGCGATTCAGCCAGGGACTGAAAAATCATGAGCACGATTGAAATTCCGCTGTTTCCCCTGCGCACCGTGCTGTTTCCGGGCGGCTATCTTCCGTTACGGATTTTCGAGCAACGCTACCTGGACATGGTCCGGGACTGCGCCCGCAACGACACGGGGTTCGGCGTATGCCTGATCCGGGAAGGCGAAGAGGCCGTTTCGCCAGTCAAGACGGCACAGGTCGGCACGCACGCACAGATCATTGACTGGTACACGCTCGAAGACGGCCTGCTGGGCGTGTCGGCAACCGGCACGGTGCGTTTCCTCGTGCAGGACACTTGGCAGGAGGAAGACGGGCTGTTTCACGCGGCCATTCACGTGCTGCCGGAAACACCGCACTGCCCGGTCCCGGAAGCCTACTCGGTGTTGAGCGACGTACTGGGCCGATTCATGGAAAAAGTGGCTGAACAGTACCCCGATTACACTACAGACCAGTTGCAGGACGCGGCATGGGTGGGCTACCGACTGTCTGAATTACTGCCGCTGGCCGGCATCGAAAAACAACACCTGCTGGAACTGACGGACCCGGTCGAGCGCCTGCAGAGCCTGCTGGAGATCATGCCGCGGTTTCAGTCCGCTTGAGACGAGCGGATCAGCAGTAATTTTTCATCCACGACCTTTTGCTCCAGCTGGGTGAGCGGATCCCGGATGGGTCCGAATCGGTCCTGGACCAGCGGCGTTGAACGCCAGTAGCTGAACAGCCCGAGCCGTTGCACCAGCTTTTCCTCGGACAGTTGAGCTACGTAAAGCACCTGACCGCCGGGCTCGAGCCGGACCCCGGAATCCCATAGCCTGATCGTAAGTAGCTGCCCGTCCGGCTCCAGGTTCTTGCTCAACAGCAATTCCTCGGACCGTCCCTCGAAGGCGCGCCCCAGCAACGGCAGGCTGTCCTGGTCAGGCTGAGGGTTCAAAGCCTGGATCAGCCAGCGCCAGTCCGCCTCCGGCGTGCTGTTCCAGCCGGCCCGCGCTAGCAGGCTTGCAACCAGTTCCGGATCGGCCGCAATTTGCGCATTGAATTGCCGGGAAGCGACAGACGCCATCTGCGTCCGCTCCTCCGGCAAATCTCTCCAGCTGGAACCCCACCAGGCATCCCGATCGATACTCCGGGTTACCGTGGGCGCCTCGAGCGTTGCGAGGTCATCGCTCAGGTTTGCATTGATCTGCCAGGCGAACAAAGCAAAAAACGAGCCGAAAAATATCAGGCTGGCGGTGGCGCCCGAGAATCGCCTGGCTGCCCGCTGGCGGTAAGCAATGCCGACGATTGCCGTCCAGGCCAGGCTGACCGCGACACCCATCAGTGCGCCACTGAGCCATTCCAGGCCCAGGTACAGACGGGCAAGCATCAGCAGAATCAGGATCAGGGCTGAAACCAGGTATGGCCATTGCCGGTGCCGGCGGGGCAACTCGCCTGCCTCCATCACGGCGAAGAAGGACAGCACGACCGTGCACAGGCTCATCGCTGCGCTTGGGCCCTGCAGGGTTTGATCCGCCATCTCCAGCACCTGTGGTGTGGTCCTTAGCCCCCAGGACAGGAGAAGGTGCAGCAACGCCCCGCCTCCGATGGCGATCAGCCAGTGCAGTGCAGCGTTTTTCCTGCCCGCGCCCAGCAGCCACAACAGCAGCGCGAGCGCTGCAAAGATGGACACCGGCCAGCGGGACAGTTGTGAAATCGCCACCATGAACGGGTCTGCCAGGTGGTTGCGCAAAGACAGTGCCAGGTCGTGCACCGCCCGGTCGAGTGCCTCAGGCTGGTCCGCGAACGGAGAAAGGAACAACAACATGCCCAGCCCCCAGACGATCACCACCAGCAGGACGCCCATCATCGTGACCGAAAGCACATCTCCCTTGCTGGGCTCGAGCAGGCGTCCTGCCACCCGCCCAAGCACGGGATGACGTCGGCTCCAGCGGATACCGTGCCGCATCCAGCGCGCAGAACGGGTGGCGAGGGGCTCGTAGACAGAGCGCATCACCCACCATGTCGTCCACAAAATGGCGACGATGATCACCAGCATCACCGTCAGGCGGCCGGTATATTCGGACGCCACTTCCAGGGAGGCGCCAAACAACATGCCCGGCAACAGGAATGACGGCGCCCACGTAATGCAGGCCGGAATATCGACAGCCAGGAAGCGAGCCGGCTTCATGCCCATCATGCCGGCCACCGACGGAATGATCGGCCGCAAGGGTCCGATGAATCGCCCGGCGACAACGCTCTTCGCGCCATGGGTGTTGAAAAAATGCGTGCCTCGCTTCATCAGGGTGGGGTACCGGGAAAAGGGCCAGATATCCAGCAGGTGGCCGCGAAAGCGGTGCCCGAGCAGGTAGCTCAGCGTATCTCCGAGAAAAGCGCCGGCGCTGGCGGCCATCCAGATCGGAATCATTTCGAGCAGGCCAAGACCGATTAGCGTACCCACGCCAAACAGAATGATGATTCCGGGAAGCAGAATCCCGATTAAAACCAGCGATTCGAAAAAAGCCACCAGGAAAACGATGGCGACACCCCATCCCGGATGGGTATTGAGCCAGTTAAGTAATTCCTGTGTCCAGCTTGTTTCCAAGCAGTTTTCCCTCGGCTGATTCTAGATTCCGGCGCATCGATCCTGTCGGCCGTTATAATACGGCATTGTCTGTTTAAGAGGTGTGAAATGGGGACAAATCTGGCCGGGAAAACCCTGCTCATTACCGGTGCATCTCGCGGCATCGGAAAGGCGATGGCGCTCAAAGCCGCCCGCGATGGCGCCAATATTGCCGTTGCGGCCAAAACCCACCAAAAACACCCGGTATTACCCGGAACCATTCACTCGACGGTTGAGGAAATCGACGCCGCCGGAGGACACGGTCTGGCCATCCGGCTCGACGTGCGCGACGAAGCTTCGGTGGAAAACGCGGTCGCGGAAACAACAGGTCAGTTTGGCGGCCTGGATATTCTGGTGAACAACGCCAGCGCCATTATGCTCAGCGGCACCCTCGAACTGCCGGTGAAGCGTTATGACCTGATGTTTGATACCAATGTGCGCGGCACCTACCTGATGTCCAGGGCAGCCGTCCCGCATCTCCTGAAAGCGGCTAACCCGCACGTCCTGAACCTGGCTCCACCGTTGAACATGAATCCAAAATGGTTCAAGGACCACGTGGCCTATACCATCGCCAAGTATGGAATGAGCATGTGTGTACTGGGGATGGCGCAGGAGTTTCGCGGTCAGGGGATTGCGTTCAACGCGCTGTGGCCGCGCACGGTCATCGCGACGGCCGCTCTGAATATGCTCGGAGGCCGGGTCAATCCGGACCACTGCCGAACCGAGGAGATCATGGCCGATGCGGCGCATGCAATACTGCGGCAGGATTCTCGCCTTTGCACCGGTAACTTTTTCCTGGATGAAGACGTCTTGCGTGGAACCGGTGTCACCGATTTTGAAAAATATGCGGTTAAGCCCGGCGAGCCGCTTCTGAAAGATTTGTTCCTGGATGGCTGACAGGACAGGCCGGTGCGGCGCGGGGAGGCAGCCGGTTTAACCTCACGGATAAAACTCTGAAGTCAAATCTGGCTGAACGATTCCTGCGCGGCGCTGATGGTGGCGTCAATATGTTCGTCGGTATGTGCAGACGACACAAAGCCCGCTTCAAATGCTGAGGGCGCCAGGTAGATGCCGCGCTCCAGCATCAGGTGAAAAAACTTTCTGAACGCCGCGACATCGCAATGGCCGGCTTCGGCAAAATTCACCACCCGTTCAGCGCCGGTAAAAAACAGCCCGAACATGCCGCCGACCTGAGTGGTGTGCACCGGAACGCCCGCCTGATCAGCCGCCTTCTGGATTCCGTTGACCAGCCTGGCTGTTTTCGCGGTCAGGTTTTCAAAGAACCCGTCTTGCGTGATCAACCCCAGGTTGGCCAGGCCTGCAGCCATGGCCACCGGGTTACCCGACAGCGTACCCGCCTGGTAAACCGGCCCGCTAGGTGCGACCAATTCCATGAATTCGCGTTTTCCGCCGAATGCGCCGACCGGCATCCCGCCCCCGATGACTTTGCCGAAGGTGGACAGGTCGGGGGTAATCCCATACAGGCCCTGCGCACCCTGAAGCGCGACCCGGAATCCGGTCATCACTTCGTCGAAAATCAACAGGCAGCCGTGCTCATCGCAGACGGAGCGCAAGCCTTCCAGGTAGCCGTCAAGCGGCGGTATGCAGTTCATGTTGCCAGTCACCGGCTCCACGATGATCGCCGCGACATCCGTTCCCCGCGCCGCCAGGCATTCAAGCACTGCCGTCAGATCGTTGTAAGGCAGGGTAAGCGTGAGGTCAGCAACCGCCGCAGGGACCCCGGGCGAATTCGGAACACCCAGCGTCAGCGCTCCGCTGCCGGCCTTTACCAGGAAGCTGTCTGCGTGGCCGTGGTAGCAGCCCTCGAACTTGATGATCAGATCACGGCCGGTGGCGGCCCGGGCGACCCGGATAGCACTCATCGTGGCTTCCGTGCCCGAATTGACCATCCGCACCATGTCCATGCCCGGTACGATGGAGCACAGGCGCTCGGCCATCTCGACTTCGGCGGGACAGGGTGCGCCGAAACTCAGACCTTTGGCGGCGGCTTCCTGCACCGCAGAAATAATCTCCGGGTGGGCGTGGCCCGTGATCATCGGCCCCCATGAACCCACGTAATCGATATAGGCGCGTCCATCGACATCATAAAGGAGCGCTCCCAGTGCGCGATCGAAGAAAACCGGGTCGCCGCCGACCCCGTTGAAAGCACGCACAGGAGAATTGACACCGCCCGGTATGAATTTCCGGGCCCGGGAAATAAGTTCTTTGCTGCTGCTCATGGCGGTATTGTATGGCAAACTACACCACTTTTTTCGGGAAGGTAAAAAAATTGAACGAGAAAAGCTACAAGAGTTGGATGTGTATCATTTGCGGATGGGTTTATGAGGAAGAACAAGGTGCGCCGGAAGAAGGGCTGGCTCCGGGCACGCGCTGGGAGGATGTTCCCGAGTTCTGGGTGTGCCCGGACTGTGGCGCCGGCAAGGAAGATTTCGAAATGATCGAAATCTGACATCGCGCCGATCCGGAATCTTGATTCCGTATACGCTATTCTAATCATTGGACAACAACGACACGGGCGAGGCCGATGAACGAAAAAGGTGGAATCAAACGCTCGAGCCGAGATTCGATGATCGCCGGCGTCTGCGCGGGCATCGCCCGCCACTTCGGCTGGTCGGTGACCGCAACCCGGGTTGCCTACGTGCTGCTCTCCGTGTTTTCTGCCGCTTTCCCGGGAATCATTGTCTATCTGATCCTCTGGCTCGTTTTACCGACGGAGGATTAACTTCTTCGCAGAATTCCGGTTGCCACCGAGCCGTGCGCACCCAGCTTGAGCCAGCGACAGGCAGGCCCCGCAGGGTCCAGGGAAAAACGCTCGGTGCCCGGCAGGCTGTTGGCCACGGTGGAAGGCGCGCCCAGCAACAACACGCCCTTGCGCGTGGATTGAAAATCATGGTGGACGTGACCCCAGACAATGCAGCGAAGCCGGTCGGTCCGGTCCAGCCGCTCGAACAGCCGTTCCGAATCCCGCAGTCCATACCGATCAATCCAGGGCGCATTGACTGACACCGGCTGATGATGAAGCCCGAGCAGGACGTGTTTCGCGGAACTCCTTTCAACCAGCAGATCCATCTGGTCCAGCGCCTGTTGGCTGATCGAACCTGAAATGCTGCCGCGGGTGGTGGAATCCATCAGAATGAGCAGCCAGGGTCCGGCCTCGTACGCGAGCGGGCCGCGCCATGGCCCTTGCGGGAAATGTTTCCTCATTTCATCCGGATCATCATGGTTTCCCGGCAGGGCCAATACCGGCACGGACAGGCATTTCAGCCTGGCTGCAATTCGTTGATAGGATGCGGGGCTGGCGTCCTCACTGATGTCCCCGGTCAGCAGCAGGCAGTCCGGCTTCCAGCCTTTTGCCCGTGGAATCAGCCTCTCGAGGTTTTGCTCTGCATTTTGTCCCCGGTAGTCGGCAGCGCAATCAGCTGAAAGATGAGCGTCGCTGAGTTGCAGGATTTTCAGAGAGGTGGTGCGGCTCGACATGGTTCCGGCTGATTGGTAACGAAAAAAGCGGGCCGAGGCCCGCTTTTTCTTTATTTTGCGCGGAGGCTATTCTTCAACCACCCTCGCATCTGCGGCATTTTTGGCCACCGATTTCATTCCGTTTCTGCAGCCACTGCTTGATTTGTACATCTGGCTGCGTCCAATTTCCTGCCCGTTACCGGCCTTAAGAATGAAATATTCGCGCCCGTCTTTGGCCGTTTTGACTTCGAAGCGGCCTTCATCCTGCGAGTTTTTGCGAACCGATGCAATTCCATTTTCACAGGATTTGCGGGACTTGTACCCTTCGCTGGAGAGAATGACCTCACCGTTTCCGGCTTTCAGCCTGAAATAATCCTCGCCATTCTTACCTTTGAAAACAACAAATTTACCAGCCATGTTTTTTCCTCTTTTTTAACCAAGTTAACAATCCGCACCCCGAATTTTCCAAAGGAACCCAAAGTGCCCAGCCCGTTCTACTTTAACATCAAACTCAACCAGAACTTCAATCCAGATGAAGTTCGAGTAGGTCTCCTGCCCGCACATCGAGCTCAGCCGCCTTCCCCGCGTTGAGTTCCAACACGAACTTTGCCGGCGCTTTGCTTGGATAGGCCGGGCATTGCCTGGTGCGGCAGGGCACGGCATTTTCGGCAACGCTGACCAGGGCAAGATTCTCGTCAAAGTAAAATATGTCGAGAGGTATTCGCGTGTTTTTCATCCAGAAGCTTCTTCTCGCTTCGCCCGGAAACACAAACAGCATGCCGTGGTCTTCCGGCATGCTATCGCGAAACATCAAACCCAGGGCCTGCTTCTCACGCGTCTCGGCGAGTTCAACCGTGAACGGTTCGCCCTTGAGAACAACATAGGGATCCTGGGCGATGCAGGAACTGCAGATGAGAATGGTGACCAGAATCAGGAAGTGACGCATCCGCCGAGTCTGGCTCCGGATGCGGGATTTTTCAACTTCTATCTGACGCCGCCCGGCCGGCGACTCAATTGCCACGGCGGCTGGCGTGACTTTCGGAGCGGGCCCAGGTCAGCCCTCTTCGGTATCAGCCGGCTCGATACTCCCCACGCCCGAAGAGTCGACATCGAGCGCCACCATGACGTCACTGAATTGGCCGGGCTTGATCCGCCCCATGAGGTTTACAATGACGGCCTCCTGATCGCCGTCTGATACCAGCACCGTAAGCCCGCAAATTCGACCGTTTTCGGTGCGCAGCAACATATGGGTTGTCTCGTTTTCTCCGCGAACCAGCATCACCGGCTCCCAGCCGCCGTCCTGCAGACGAAGGCTCATGCTGTCCATCTGTGCGGCGACCCGGGCGGCGTCACCGTCTATTTCATAAATCCGGATGCGGATGCCATCCAGGCTTTTCAACAGGTCCTGGACTTCGGGATCGTCATCGACGTGGCTCGCAGCGAAACGCAGCAGAGAAGGCCCGATCGACAGGGTCATCACCTGGTCCGTATCGCGTATGCCGAGTGATCCAAGATCAGCAAAGCCTGCGTTACTGCGCGGCGCGGTCAGCCCGCAGGCCATGAGCGCCAGGCTCAGGCTGGCAACAGCCAGCCATCGCAGCGCCCGGCTTCGCGGCTGCAGATTACTCCGCGTCATTTTCGTCGTTTCCGTTAATGTCGATATCGAAATTCTCCATCACTTTACCCAGCTCTTCGGGATCGATGCTGCCAATGACGTTCACAAAAACCGCCTCGGTTGCTTCCACCGCCATCACGGTTATGCCCTCGACCTGGTTGCCGTTGATCTTCATGAAAATCCGCACCTGCTCGTCATCGGAATTCACGGTTACCACGGATTCCCAGCCGCGATTACTGAGCGTCGACGAGACATCCTTGACCAGGTCAACGGCGCCGTCGGCCATACCGTCGGTCTCGAATACATTGACCCGCACGCCATTCAAACGCTTGAACAGTTCAGCGGCCTCCGGATCTTCGCTTGCGCTGAGTGAGCCCACCAGGCCCAGCAGCGACTCGCCCACCGAAATCTGCACGGTCGGGTCGCCGAATACGCTGCTCAGTTCGCCAAAATCAACGTAGCCGGGAAAATCCTTGAGTGCGTCTTCCTGCGCCATCACCGGCAGCGCGACCAGAACGGTCAGGCACGCGGCCGCCAATTTTCTGATGATTGAATATTTCATGTGGTTTCCTCCTTGAGGGATTGATTGGTGAAAGGCATGTGTTCGGAAAGGGGCTCCTTGACGCTGTGCCGCAATTCAGCTCCAAGGATGGATTGGATCTCGTGACCGGTCTGGTAGCCCACCTTGTCCAGGTAAGCGAACGCAATCGCCAGGTCCTGGCGGGCCTGCTCTATTTCAGCGGCTGAAGGCTGTTTGGGCTGCATCATGATCACGCCAAGCACCAGCAAAGGCACCGCAGCGAATGCCGGCGCCAACGCCCAGCGTGGCAGCGGGCCCCAGTTCAACAAGGACCGACGTTTCCCTCTGCTGCGCTGCCTGCGGCCTTCCTCTTCGGGAATACGGTGCAGCCGCGCGGAAAGCGTTGCCGGCGCCTTTTCGATAGTCAGCTGCCCAATAAGGCTTTCGATTTGAGTATCCGGTTTTTCGTCATGTTCATTCATGGTCTTACCTCTGCCAGTTGCTCCCGCAACTGTTTTCTTGCCCGGTGCAGGTAGGTTTTCACCTGCGAAAGGGTCAATTCCAGCACCGTCGCTACTTCCTCGTAGCTGTGCTGATGGACATCCCGGAGCACAACCAGCGAGCGGTACGGCTCTCTCAATCCGTTGATCGTGGCTTTCAGCCGCGAGCCCAGTTCCTGCTGGTGCAAACCCTGCATTGGCCCCGAAACCGCTTCCGGCTCATGCCACTCCTGCAGCTCCTGTGTCGGATGTCTGCGCCGTAGCCGGTCCAGACACCCGTTGCGCGTGACCTTCATTAACCAGGGCCTGACCTTTTCAGGATCAATCGAGTCCTGATGATGCCAGAGCTTCACGAACGCCTCCTGGCAGGCATCTTCCGCTTCGGACGGGTCCCTGAGTAAATAACGCGCCAGGGTCCACGCCTGGTCCTGGTACTCATCAACCCACTCGCGAAATACTCTGCTCATCTCAGGAGAATAAACGCAGTGCAATGAAAAAGGTTACAAATCAATCTGCGGGCAGACGCGATAACATAGGGTCACCAATGAACGTTGAAAAACACAAAACAGCCCTTCTCGAGCTCAAACAATCCCTGTTGCGGGCACAGGAGACCGGCGACCAAGCGGAACAGACCGTAGAGCTGGACCAGGCGCGGGTCGGCCGATTGTCCAGAATGGATGCGATGCAGGCACAGGCGATGTCCAAAGAGACCGGTCGGCGGCGCCGGCAAAAATTGTTACAAATCGAAGCCGCCCTGAAGCGGTTGGAAAAGGATGATTACGGCTATTGCCAGGAATGCGGGGACGAGATCGCGGCGGCCCGGCTGGCCGTTGATCCGACTGTATTACTGTGCATTCAGTGCGCCGAGCACAGCGAGTCCCGTTGACAACATTCAGCTGAACATCTCGCGTAACTTGTCCAGGTGCGTGGTGGCCCGTTCGCGTGACCTTTCGTGGTCGCGCTCCATATCCTGCGCGAGTTGCTGCAGGTTTTCCGGCTGGGCCCCGCGCCAGCCATAAATTAACTGGTCGTCGTCCCCCACCGCGGTGAGGCGCCCCTCGGGTCCTGCCTGGGCCCGCAGCATCTGGTACTGCGTTTCATTGGTGTCCTGGTATTCGTCGTCCAACAGGTGGCGAATTTCCTGTTGCCATCGGACCCCGGGTGTACTGCACCGCGGCGCTTTGCTGTTCATTCAATTGGACGTGAGTGGCCGGCATCAAGGCGCGAATGTTACCGCATCCTGACCCGACAGCCCTCGGAAATTCTCAATCATTATCTGCCTACGCCTTGAAATGAAAATTGGCCAACCCCATTTGGCTCGACAGACTGCAAATTAAGGCGGGTAGCCGGGTTGCAGGAATTGCATGTTGCAGGGGACAGGGTCCGCCTGCGTAACCGTTCCAACAATAAATTTTTTGGGAGATTCTGAAATGAAACTTCGTCCTTTGCATGATCGCGTGATCGTAAAGCGCGTAGAGGAAGAAAAACTGTCCGCAGGAGGAATTGTGATTCCTGACAACGCGGCCGAAAAGCCCATCCGGGGCAAGGTTCTGGCCGTGGGTAACGGCAAAGTTCTCGACAACGGCGAACAGCGCGGACTGGATGTAAAAACCGGCGATACCGTCCTGTTTGGAAAATATTCGGGCACTGAAGTCAAGGTGGATGGCGAAGAACTGCTCGTCATGCGCGAAGACGACATCATGGCCATCATCGAAGGCTGATCAGCCTCCCGGTAAATGAATTGCAATTGAGGAATTAACAATGAGTGCAAAAGACGTACGATTTGGTGAAGACGCCCGCGGCAAGATGATCAAAGGCGTTAACATCCTGGCCGATGCGGTCAAGGTAACGCTCGGCCCGAAAGGCCGTAACGTGGTGCTGGACAAAGCCTTTGGCGCGCCGACCGTGACCAAGGACGGCGTGTCTGTGGCCAAGGAAATCGAGCTGGAAAACAAGTTCGAGAACATGGGCGCACAGATGGTCAAGGAAGTGGCTTCCAAGACTTCCGACGTCGCCGGCGACGGCACGACCACCGCAACCGTGCTGGCCCAGGCCATGTTGCGCGAAGGCATGAAAGCCGTCGCTGCGGGCATGAACCCGATGGATCTGAAGCGTGGCATCGACAAGGCCGTGCTGGCTGCAACTGAGTCGCTGAAAGGCCAATCAACGCCTTGCACGACCAACGCCGCCATTGCCCAGGTGGGCTCAATCTCAGCCAACTCCGACACCGAAGTGGGCGAGCTAATCGCCGAAGCGATGGACAAAGTTGGAAAAGAAGGCGTGATCACGGTCGAAGATGCCTCCGGCCTCGCCAATGAACTGGACGTGGTTGAAGGCATGCAGTTTGACCGCGGTTATCTCTCTCCCTACTTCATCAACGACCAGCAGTCCATGAGCGTAGAGCTGGAAGAGCCTTACATCCTGCTGCACGACAAGAAAATCAGCAACGTGCGTGACATGCTGCCGGTGCTCGAAGGCGTGGCCAAGTCAGGCCGCTCCCTGCTGATCATTGCAGAAGACGTCGAGGGCGAAGCCCTGGCGACCCTGGTGGTCAATACCATCCGCGGTATTGTCAAGGTTGCAGCCGTCAAGGCGCCTGGTTTCGGCGATCGCCGCAAAGCCATGCTGGAAGACATTGCCATCCTGACCGGTGGCACCGTGATTTCCGAAGAAGTGGGTCTGAGCCTGGAAAAAGCCACGCTGGACGACCTGGGTTCTGCGAAGAAGATCAGCATCACCAAGGAAAACACCACCCTGATTGATGGCGCAGGCGAGTCTTCACAGATCGAAGGGCGGGTTAACCAGATCCGCGCTCAGATCGAAGAATCCACCTCCGACTATGACCGTGAGAAACTGCAGGAGCGCGTGGCCAAGCTGGCTGGCGGTGTTGCCGTCATCAAGGTCGGTGCTGCCACCGAAGTGGAAATGAAAGAGAAGAAAGCCCGCGTTGAAGACGCGCTGCACGCAACCCGCGCCGCCGTAGAGGAAGGCGTGGTGCCGGGCGGTGGTGTTGCACTGGTCCGTGCGCTGGCCGCTGTTGCCAAAGTCAAAGGCGACAATGAAGACCAGAACGTGGGCGTCGCCATCGCCAGCCGTTCGATGCAGGAGCCGCTGCGCCAGATCGTCATCAACGCCGGTGAAGAAGGCTCGGTCGTTCTGAACAAAGTAGCGGACGGCAAAGGTAACTTCGGTTACAACGCCGCGACCGGCGAGTATGCCGACATGATCGAAGCAGGAATCCTGGACCCGACCAAGGTCGTGCGTTCAGCGCTGCAGAACGCCGCTTCAGTCGCCGGCCTGATGGTCACCACCGAAGCCATGGTTGCCGAACTTCCGAAGGAAGAACCCCCGATGCCGGGCGGTGGCGACATGGGTGGCATGGGTGGCATGGGTGGCATGATGTAAGGCGGTAGCCTCATCAACCATACGGGCCCAAAGCCTTTAGAAAGAAACCCCGCCCCGTGCGGGGTTTCTTTTTTTTAAGCTAAACTTTATTTTTCCGCTTCGCCGGGGCAACCCGTACCGGACGTCTGCGTAACAGGAGAACAACATGAAACTGGTTATCGCCAACAAAAATTATTCAAGCTGGTCGTTACGGCCGTGGCTGCTGATGACCGAATTCGGGTTGGATTTCGAACTCAGGGAAGAGTCGTTGGCGGGGGACGACCTGAAACAGCGGCTGCTCCAATATTCGCCTTCCTGCAAAGTTCCGGTGCTGATCGACGGGGACTTGACCGTCTGGGATTCCCTGGCAATCTGCGAGTACCTGTCCGAACAATACCTGGGCGGCGAGGGTTGGCCTGGGGCCGTCGGATCCAGGGCTCACGCCCGGGCGATCTGCGCAGAAATGCATTCGGGTTTCATGGCTTTGCGTTCCCAGATGCCGATGAACATCCGGGCAAGGCGAAAGATTGCAGCTTCCAACGCCGTGCTGGCTGATATCCGCAGAATCGACGAGATCTGGTCAGAGTGCAGGCGGACATATAATGCAGACGGAGACTGGCTGTTTGGAAAATTTTCGATTGCAGACTGCATGTATGCGCCCGTAGCTCTGCGGTTTATGACCTATGGCGCCAGCCTGTCGGATCCGGGTCAGCAGTACATGGCGGCGATACTGGACAATCCCGGCGTCAAGTCCTGGATAAAGGCCGCAAGTAAAGAAACGGAAATCATTCCTGAAGACGAAGCTGGAGATGAACTTAAATGACACGTGAATTGTTGATATTACGCCACGCCAAGTCTTCCTGGGACTCCAGCGCCGCGACCGATTTCGATCGTCCTCTAGCCAAACGCGGCCTCAGGGATGCGCCCAGGGTGGGCCGTTTCCTGCGCGACCGGGGCCTGGTTCCGGACTATGTCGTGAGTTCTCCGGCGGAGCGGGCGCGACAGACGGTGATCGCCGTGTGCGCGGAGATGGGCATAAGCGCGGAACAGATTGCGTGGGATTCCCGTATCTATCATGCCACTACGGGTGCTTTGCTTGACGTGCTCAATGAGTGCCCTCAAGATGCCTGTCGGGTGCTGATCGCCGGACACAATCCCGGCCTGGAAGTCCTGTTACAAAACCTGTGTGATCACGAGATCCCGATGCCGGATGACTACAAGCTGATGCCCACCGCAGCGGTCGCTCACCTGGAAATTCGGTCAGAATGGCGCGACCTGCAAGGCCGGCTTGCCCGGCTGATCAGCCTGACGCGCGCGCGTTCCCTGACTGATTGAACCAGGGCTGCGGGGCTACTCGTCCTCGACCACGACGGCCGTGCCAACGGCCAGCAATTCGGCTGCGCCACCCATCATCACCGAAGTCGTGAACCGCGTGGCGATAATGGCGTTTGCACCCAGCTTCTGCGCCTCCTCCACCATCCGGTCAAGCGTCTGTTCCCGGCTTTCGGCCATCAGCTTGGCGTACTCGTGAATTTCACCGCCGACGATATTGCGCAATCCGGCCAGAATATCTTTTCCAACATGACGCGCGCGAACCGTGTTCCCCCGCACCAGGCCGAGGGTTTTCACGATGCGCTTGTTAGTGATGGTCTCGCTGGTTACCACGATCATTTTCAAATCTCCACGTCTTTGTATCTGTCGGTCTTGCGTTCGATCAACCGCTGCCGCAGAACGGAAACAAACAGTGCTCCCAACCCAATATACACCGCGCTGGCCAGAAGTTTCTCGCCAACGCCCATCGACGTACTGCTGATAAACATAAACACCCCGATGCCGGCGATAATCAACAGGCCCCCGAGGAACAGAATCCAGCCAATTCCGCGTGTAAACCTGACAGTCGTGTCGTCCATCATCTCTCTCCAAACCTCTTTGTCCGTGTTGCCCAACCCGGCCTGGCCCATGCGGCCGCGCAACTCCCGCAGCGACTCCAGATTTTCCGCGCACAGCCGGCATGTCTCCAGGTGGAGGCTCACCTGCTGGCGGTTCTGCTGCGTTAATTCGCCGTCAAGATAACCCGACAGCCGCTCATTCACGTGTGCTTCAGCAGGATTCCCGGTGCTCCGTGTTTTATCCATCATTCCTCTCCAAAACTCCTCTCAACGCCAATCGTGCCCGGTGCAGCCGCGACATCACGGTACCGGCCGCCAGGCTGAGCACGTCGGCAATTTCTGCATACGACAGGTCAAGATAATCCCTCAATACCAAGATTTGGCGCTGCTCCGCCGGCATGCCGGACAGCGCTCTTTTAAGGCTTTCGTCCCGCTGCAGGGCTTCGAGCGCCTGATCAGGAGCCTTACCCGGATTCACCAGGGCATTGACGGACTCCACGGTGCGTCGGCGCCGAAGCAGGTCAACGCACTGATTACGCACGACCCTCAAAAACCACGGTTTGAACGCTCCCTTATTGACGTCGTATGCGGCCGGTCTGGCGAGCACCTTGGCGAACGCTTCGTGGACCGCATCCGCCGCGTCATCGGGATTGCCGAGGATTTGAATGGCCAGCGCATGCGCGCCGCCGCCCAGTTGTATCAGTTCCTGTCGCATCTCTGTATTTTTCATCAGCTTCAGTAACTATACGCAGCAGGCGCCTTGTTTATTCCATGGTCTGCTTTCAGGCTGCGCGCCTTTGCAGAATGAAAACCCGTTCGTCGAGCCGGGTCAGTCCTTTTTTCCTGAAACGGGGTTCACGCACCAGGCAATCCTCGACATGGATTTGCTCGAGCCGCCAGTTTGCCTGGAATAATGTCTTCACTTCCTCCGCATCAACCGAAAAAGGCGGGCCGCGCATCTGCTCCCCGGGGTACTCGAGGGTCACAAGCAAGCACCGAACTCCAGCATCAACCCATCGACTGAGGCGGCTGGCATAGGCCGGGCGCATCTCCGGGGGCAACGCGATCAGCGCTGCACGGTCATATACCGCGTCAATGCGGGCCAGCGCCGACTGTTCCAGGGAAAAGAAATCCGCGCAGAAAATCTCGACATTTTCTCCACGGTAAATAACCGTACCCGCTTGCTTTTCAACGGCGTAATCCAGCCCGTTCTCGGTAAAAAAGCCTTCGGCAGCCAGTGGGCTGAGCTCGATACCGCTTACCCGGTACCCCTCACCAGCCAACCACAGCATATCCAGGCTTTTGCCGCAAAGAGGCACGAAAATATGGGCCCCGGGCCGTACCCCGAGCCGGCCGAGAAAGTCCTGCATGTGCCGGTTGAAATCACCCTGGTGAAAGCCGATTTCTCCTTTTTCCCAGCGTTCGTGCCAAAATTCCGCTTTCACGCGCGCCTCCGGCTAGACCGAAGCACTGGGGCGTTTTGAGATTTCGCCGTGCCAGCGCCTGATGTTGGGCCACCGCTCGAGCACCGGCAATTTTACCCAGCCGGCAAAATCGACACAGACGAATGCGCCAATGTCCGCCATCGTAAAGCGCTCCAGCGCAACACAGGGCGACTGCGCGAGCCGCTCATCAAGAACCTTCATGAACAGTTTCAGCCGGTCCCGGCCGCGTTCAGCCAGTTCCGGAATCTGTCGGAAACTCTTCGGCCCGGTCAGCGCCCGGTTCTCGAACCCTTTGACAAAGTTGCGCAACGCTTCGCCGCCGGCCAGGAAACCCTCTGTCAAAATCTGCTCATGCCAGTTCATGACCAGCGCCTGTTCCCGGCCATCCCGCCCCATCAGGTTGGGTTCAGGAAACTGCGATTCCAGGTAATGACAGATGGCCAGCGTGTCGGTCAGACAGGTGCCGTCATCCAGCTCCAGCACGGGCACGGTGCAGCGCGGATTGATTTTTTGGAACGCCTCGCCCAGCTGCTCGCCCTTGCGGAGATCTATCTGCACGGTCGGAATTTCAATCCCCTTCTCGGTGATGAACATGCGCACCCGGCGAGGGCTGGGTGCGGTCTGGCAATCATAAAATTTCATCAATCTGATGTCCTGTTGTGATGAGTCAAAAAAACTCCGGTTTCAGAGCCACATTTTAACAGGCAGGTGATATTCTGATGTCCCCAGTTCCAACACGAGACCAAGAAAATGCCTGGTTTGTTGCCCGACGTGGACCCCGACGGCCTGCTCGAATACTCCGTGGTCTTCACCGACCGCTCATTGAACCACATGTCCAGCACCTTTCAGCACGTCATGAACGATATATCGGCGACCCTGAAGGAGGTTTACAGCGCGGACTCCGTCGTGGTCGTGCCCGGCGGCGGTACCTACGGGATGGAAGCCGTCGCCCGGCAATTTGCAACCGGACAGCGGTGCCTGGTGATCCGAAACGGATATTTCAGTTTTCGCTGGTCGCAGATACTCGAGGCCGGCGGTATCGACTCGGGGACAACCGTGCTGAAAGCCCGGACGACCGGGGATGGGCCGCAAGCGCCGTTCGCCCCGGTTCCCGTCGCGGAGGCGGTAGAGACGATAAAGGCGGAAAAACCCAGCGTGGTTTTTGCCCCTCATGTCGAAACTTCCGCCGGCATGTTGCTGCCTGATGATTACATACGATCATTGGCTGATGCCGTCCACTCGGTGGGCGGATTACTGGTGCTGGACTGCATCGCCTCCGGTGAATTGTGGGTCGACATGAAGGCCTGTGGCGTGGATGTCCTGATCAGTGCGCCGCAAAAAGGCTGGAGCGCTTCACCCTGCAGCGCCCTGGTGATGTTGAGTGCGGCAGCGGTCGAGCGGATCGGCAACACGACCAGCAGCAGTTTTGCCTGTGACCTGCGCAAGTGGCTGGAGATCATGCGCGCCTATGAAAATGGCGGCCATGCCTACCACGCCACCTTACCGACCGACGCGCTGAAGCAATTCTGTGAGACGATGAAAGAAACCGAAGCCTACGGTTTCGAGCGCGTGCGGGAAGAGCAACTGGAGCTCGGCCGGAAAGTACGGGACATGCTCGCAGAAAAAGGCATCAGGAGTGTGGCTGCCGAAGGCTTCCAGGCACCCGGCGTGGTTGTGAGCTACACCGATGATCCGGACATCCAGAACGGCAGCAAATTCATGCAACAGGGGCTGCAAATCGCCGCCGGCGTGCCCTTGATGTGTGACGAGCCCGAAAGCTTCCGGACCTTCAGACTGGGCCTGTTCGGGCTCGATAAACTGCATAACATTGACCGCACAGTAGGGCACCTCGCTCGGGCGCTGGAGCAGATAGAGCATGGCTGAGAAAGCTACAGGCCGCGGTTCAACCAGGCTCCAGGGAGCGTTTACGATGAGAAAAAAATTTATCGCCTGGCTGGTGCTCTTTGCCATCTTGCTTCCGATCAGCGAACCTTCCCTGGCTGCGTTGAGTGAGGCCGAGTCGGCTGCGGCCGCCGCCGACTACCAGAAATACTGTGCCCTGTGCCACGGCGCTGACCGGCAGGGCTATCTGAATGATCACGCGCCGTCATTGCGCTCAGAATCGCTGATTCGGTCCGGTTTTCCCACGGAGATCAAATACACCATCGGCTACGGTAGGCGGGGAACACCGATGGGCGCGTACTCGGAAGAAATGGGCGGTCCGCTGAGCCGCGCAGAAATCGACCGGCTTGCGCGCTGGCTGAAAGACCAGGTGGGCGTGGAACCGCTGCACCTGTCGACGGAACCCGTTTCCGGCGACATCGATTTGGGCGCAACCATTTACGCCGGGCACTGCGCCCAGTGCCATGGCGGCCAGGGCGAGGGCGTCACCGCGCCGGCCATCGGCAATCCGGCCATGTTGTCGCTGCACACCGATGAGTTCCTGAAGTACGCCATTGAGAATGGCCGTGACGGCACCGAAATGCGCGCATTCCGTGAAACGCTTTCGGCTGACGAAATTAACGGCGTTACAGCCTTTCTGCGCACGCGGGCTACCGGCTGGGTTGCGGAGCAGCCCGCGCTGCAGGCGCCGCCAAAAAGCGACCGGTACATACTCAATCCCGACGCTTCAGCACCGGACTTCAAGCTGAAAGACGGCCGGTACGTGCTGTCGGAGGATCTATACCGCGCATTGCAGGATAAAAGGCGCATGGTCCTGCTGGACACGCGGGTAACGTCCATGTGGCAGATGGCGCACATCGCGGGTTCCGTGCCGATACCGTACTACTATGAAAGATATGACCAGCTAGTGGCGGACCTGCCGGATGACGGCACCTGGATTATCACCTACTGCGAGTGTCCGCGGGCCGCGGCCGAGTCGGTGAACGAGCGTTTGCGGGAGTTCGGGTTAGAAAACACCGCGGTGCTGTGGGAAGGCATCCAGGGCTGGGTAACCCTGGGGTACCCGGTGTCGGTCGGCCAGACCCTGGCCGAACAGACCAGCCCCTAGAAACAACCCTCCAGTTCACAACGGCCAGACGATCAGCAACATGGGCACGCTGATCGCCACGACCAGGATTTCCATCGGTAAGCCGAGCCGCCAATAATCGCCAAAACGGAAGCCTCCGGGGCCGAGGATCAGCGTGTTGTTCTGGTGCCCGATCGGGGTCAGAAAAGCGCAGGAAGCGCCGATTGCCACGGCCATCAGGAACGTGTCGGGGCTGGAATTCAGCTGCGCCGCCGTGCTGATAGAGATCGGCGCCATCACCGCCGCGGTCGCGGCATTGTTCATCAGGTCGGAAAGCGTCATGGTGACGACCAGGATCAGCGTCAACGCGATCACCGGGCTGCCGCGTGCAATCGTCTCCAGCAAGGAGCGCGCCAACAGGTCTGCCGCCCCGGTAGTCTCCATCGCCACCGCTACCGGTATCAGTGCGCCCAGCAAGACAATGACCGGCCAGTCCACGGCGTCGTAAAGTTTTCTTAGCGGCACGATCTTCAGCACCATCAGGGCCAGCACGCCGGTAGCGAAAGAAATCGCCGCGGGCAACAGGCCGAAAGCCGCGCCGCCAATGGCGAACGCCATAACGGTCAGGGCCATCAGCGTCTTGCGCGTGTCGGGCAGGGAAATGTCTCTTTTCGCCAGCGGAACACAGGCAAAGCTCGTCGCAAACCCGGCCAGCGCGCCGGGATTCCCCTGCAGCAGCAGCAGGTCACCCGCCTTGATGACCGTGGAGCGCAGGCGTTTGACCGTGCGCTTTCCGGTACGCGATATCGCCAGCAGATTCAGGCCGTAACGGGTCCGCATGTGGACGTCATTAACGGACCGGCCAATCAACCGGGAGTTCGGCATAACCACCAGTTCCTGTAAAACAGTCTCGCTGGCTCCGCTTTCTCTCTCTTTCGGCTCCTCGCCGCTGTCGGGTTCTTCTTCGGCCTCAAGACTCGCGTGATCCTCAAGAACCAGCCCCAGGCTGGAGAGCGCACCGGACAGGGACTCAGGGTCCGCTTCGATAATCAAAATGTCGCCGGGCCGTAAAATCCGCCGTGGATTTGGCGCCGAAACCCGAAATTCATTACGGATCATTCCGGTGACCTGGGCGTCCGATTTTTCGAGGACAGCCTCAACCTCTTTTATGGTTTTTCCCGCCGCCTTGGCCTTGTCCATGATCCTGGCCTCGACCAGGTAGGCCCCCGTGTCAAAACTGTCCGCGCCCTTTTGCTCACGGGCCGGCACAATCCGCCAGCCGGCCAGCGCGGCGAACAGCACGCCGACCACTGCAACCGCGAGACCCACCGGCGTAAAGTCAAACATGCCGAAGCTGTCCAGGCCGTTTTTGGCCCTGAACCCGGAGACGATCAGGTTGGGCGGGGTCCCGATAAGCGTCGTCATACCACCGAGTATCGTGCCGAAGGACAACGGCATCAGCACCTTGCCGGGAGGCAGCTCCAGCCGGTTGGACAGCTGGAGCGCGAGTGGCATCAGCAACGCCAGCGCACCGACGTTGTTCATGAAAGCCGAGAGGACAGCGCCCAGCCCGGTGATCGCTGCGATCGTCATAGTCGGGCCGGATGACGCCGGCAGCAGCCGCCGGGCCAGCAGGTCAACCGCCCCGGTGGACTGCAGACCCCAGCTGAGGATGAGCACGCAGCCCACCGTGATCACGGCCGGATGACCAAAACCCGAAAACGCCTGGTTTGACGGCACGATTCCGGTGAAGACGGCCGCCAGCAGGCAACCTAGCGCCACGATGTCGTGCCGCCAGCGGCCCCAGAGAAAAAGACCAATGGTGGCGGCAAGAATGAGAAGTATCTGTACCTGCTCGGAAGTCATGTAAAAATCTGCCTGTCCCGGTTTTACAATTCAAACATACATTGCACCTGTTTTCTTTTCAGAAGTTGACCGGGGACAATCTCTTTTGTGTAATGATCGGGCAAAGTATTCATCGCAATATGCCTGCATCGCACCCAGTGCTAAAGGAGTCACCTATGTCCAGCGACCGTATTTTCTCAGAAATCGGCAGTCCGGTTCTTGTGGCAATCGACTTCTCTGAGGACTCGAAAGCCGCTCTGATCTGGGCTTGCCATTTTGCCCAATGCAGCGGCGCGCCCATAACCTTGCTGCACGTGGTGCACGACATGGCGTCCCAACCGGGGTTCTATCACCCCAAAAAAACCGATCGGCTCGAACCCATGCAGGACGTTGCCGAAGCCATGATGGTGGAATTTCTCGAACAGGTCCGCACGGAGCATCCCGAGCTGAGCGCACTCGATACACTGGATTTACAATTCGTACCCGGCCTGCCTCCGAGCCGGATTGTCGAGGTGGCAGGCCTTTTAAAGGCCCAGCTGATTGTAATGGGGAGCCGCGGGATTACGTCCCTGCCGCATAAGCTGCTGGGTGCGGTGGCGGAGCGGGTTGCAGAACTGTCCACGATTCCGGTCGTGGTCGTGAAATCCGAAACGCACGGTGAAATGGGTAAAAAAGAGAAGAAGCGTGTGAAAAAACAGATCAAGAAAGACCGGAAAAAATTGAAGGAGATCCTTGGAATCAAAAGCAAGGAAGATCAGCCGGATGATGTAAATGAGTAGCCCTTTCGCGAGTTTCGAGTTGTGGGCGGGTTTGTTTGGCGGCCTGGCCCTGTTCCTGTTCGGCATGGACGTGATGACCCAGGCGCTGAAATCCGCGGCCGGGGATTACATGAAGGATGTCCTCGGAAAGCTGACCCGAAACCGTTTCGTAGGCGTCGGTGTCGGAGCCTTTGTGACCGCGATCATCCAGTCGTCATCCGTCACGACGGTGATTCTCGTGGGTTTCATCTCGGCCGGGCTGATGTCCATGTCCCAAAGCGTGGCGGTAATCATCGGCGCCAACATCGGCACTACGATCACTGCGCAAATCCTGGCCTTCAAAGTGACCAAGATCGCACTGCCGCTGGTCGCTGCGGGCTTCCTGGTTTCTTTTACCGCTAAGCGCGACAACTGGCGCCAGATTGGTATGATCATCCTTGGGCTCGGCCTGGTGTTCTATGGAATGAGCATCATGAGCACAGCGCTGAACCCTTTGCGTTCCTACGAACCTTTCGTTCAGTTCATGATCTCGATGCAGAATCCGCTGCTGGGTGCGGCCGTCGGCGCGCTGTTTACCGCTGTCGTGCAGTCGTCTTCCGCGACGACCGGTATCCTGATCGTTATGGCCTCACAGGGCCTGATCGGCCTGGAGTCCGCCATTGCCATCGCCCTGGGCGCCAATATCGGGACCTGCGTCACGGCGGGCCTGGCCACCATCGGAAAGCCACGGGAAGCTGTCCGCGCGGCGCTGGTGCACACGGTATTCAACGTCGCAGGCGTCATCATCTGGATCGGCTTCATTCCCCAGCTCGCCGCGTTTGCGCAATGGATCTCGCCCGGCGCTGCCGGCCTGACGGGAGCAGCTCAACTGGCGGCCGACACACCACGCCAGATTGCCAATGTCCATACGTTCTTCAACGTCGTCAACGCATTTCTGTTTATCGGGTTCACGACTCAACTTGCCCGGCTGGTCGAATGGATCATTCCCGACCGGCCGATCAAACCGGAAGAGATTCTGTTGCCCAAATATCTCGATGAAGATCTGTTACCGACGCCATCTGTTGCGCTTGAAGCGGCGCGCCAGGAAATCCGCCGCCTCGGAAAACGGGTCAGGAAAATGGTGCGCAAGATTATGCCGGCCGCTATCACCGGAACCCGGGCAGAACTTCAGGAAATCGCCGCGATGGACCGGGTCGTCGACGCGAGGCACCTGGCGATCGTCCGGTTTCTGGGTCAGATCAGCCTGGCAAAACTTTCCGAACGCCAGTCAAAAGAATTGATGGAGCTTACCGAGGTCGCTAACAACCTTGAACAGATCGGCGACCGGATAGCCACCGCGATGGTGACTTCAGCGAGCAAGCGAATCGACGAGGACGTCAGCGTTTCGCCGCAAACGGCCGAAGTGCTGATCAGCTATCACAGCGAGGTCGTCAGCACACTTGATGACGCCATGAAGGCAGTCGTTTCGAAAGATCCCGACCTGGCTAAGCAGGTGAAGCGCCGCAAAAAAGATTTTTCGCAGATGTCGCGGGAAATCCTGGCGCACGGCCTAAGCCGCCTGACAGCCGATGAACCCAACCGGCTGAAAACATATGCCCGTGAGATGGAAGTGATGGAAATACTCAAAGGCGTGTTCACTCTGTCGCGGCGAATTGCGCTGTCCCAGACCTGACCGGGAGGTTGGCCAACGCACCCTGCCCGCTCGAATGTTGATCCGGGTCAGTGTGGCTCTTGGCTGTTTGTAATTAAATTTGAGGTCCGCCCATGCCGATGGTTGCCGGTGTCCTTTTCAGGACTGTCACATCATTGTCATAATTGACCGCTAGCGTCGTCAGGTTTTGCGGACCTTCAACAGGAGAATAAAATGTCATCACGCACGATTCTTTTCATCGTTTTCACTCTGCTCGCCACCGCACTGTTAGCTGCCTGCGGCGGTGGTGAACAACGCCAGGTCATTCAGAACAAGGGCTCCGACACACTCGTCAATGTGGCCCAGGCCTGGGCTGAAGAGTACCAGGTGGTCAACCCTGCCGTCGTCGTAGCGGTGAGCGGTGGCGGTTCCGGAACCGGAATCGCGTCCCTGATCAACGGCACGGTCGATATTGCCAATGCCAGCCGCGCCATCAAGGAAAAGGAGCTCAAGCTCGCCCGGGACAACGGCCAGGATCCCGTTCAGCACGTGGTCGGTTTCGACGCGCTTGCGATCTACCTGCACCCGGATAACCCGCTGGATGAAATCAGCACCGAACAGCTGGCGGAAATTTATGGTGACGGCGGCAGCTACCTGAACTGGAGCGACCTGGGTGTCGATGTTCCGGGCTGCCAGGGCCAGGAAATCGTCGTCGTCAGCCGCCAGAACAACTCCGGTACCTATGCCTACTTCCGCGAAGCCGTGCTGGGTGACGCCGACTTCAAACTGGGGACCCGTGACATGCACGGCTCCAAAGACGTTGTAGACCTGGTCGAAAACACGCCTTGCGCCATCGGCTACAGCGGACTGGCGTATGCAACCGAGCACGTAAAACTCCCCTGTGTCGCACAGGAAATTGGCGGCGCCTGCACCCATCCATCCGTGTCAACCGCCGTGGACGGCAGTTACCCCATCGCGCGCCCGCTGTTCATGTATACCAACGGCCAGCCCACCGGCTTCGTTGGCGATTACCTGAACTGGATTCTCAGTGACGAAGGTCAGTGTATTATCCTGAACAAGGGTTACGCTCCAGCTACTGAGGCAAACTGCGGCTGACAGACACATTCAGAATCGGCGGGCACCGCGGTGCCGGTGCCCGCCGAGCATCCAGCAGACCAAACTGTAATCGCACCGGGAGGCCGAAATGAGTCATCTTGAAGAACGCATGGAAAAGGATCTCAACTACGTCCGTGACTGGCTTTGGAAGATTGGAGAAGATGTAGAGGCGGCGCTGCGCAGCGCCAAGACCACCCTGATTATCAGGGACCAGAAGCTGGCCAACGAGGTGGTGCTTGGCGATCACCCGATCAATCGCGACTCCCGCCAGTGCGACCGGCTCTGCCATACGTTCATTGCCCGTTACCTGCCTGGTGCCGGCGCTCTGAGGGAAATGGCGTCGACCATCCGCGTCAACGTGATCCTGGAGCGCATTGGCGACTATGCCGTCACGATCTGCCGTGAATCCCTGCAGCTGGATGCGCCATTGCCCGAAAAGTTTTCAGCCCGGATCGACAGCCTGGCGGACGATTCCATTGATATTCTCTCAGGTGCCCGCTCTGCCTTCCGCGAGGGCAACGCGGAACGCGCCATCGCCCTGATGGACGCGGTGAAACGAATGGAAGGCCGAATGGACGGTTTCTACGAGGAGCTGTTTGCCGAAGACGACCGGATGGACGCGACCACGATGATGGTGATTTTCGCCGTCTTCAATATTTTCAAGCGTGTAGGCGACCAGGCAAAGAATATCTGCGACCAGACGGTATTCGCTGTCCACGGCGTGAAGAAGCTGCCGAAAACCTATCGCATCCTGTTTCTGGACCAGCCCGGCTGCAGCACGGCGCAGCTTGCCACTGCGATTGGCCGAAAAAATTTCCAGGAGACCGCCCAGTTTTCCACGGCCATACCCGGTGTTCAGGAGGCCGCTTCACCACAGCTGATGGAGTTTCTGAACGAAACGGGCCTGCCCGATGAGGACCTGCAAAGCGAACGCCTGGAGGCCCTGGAGCACGATCTGTCCGACTATATCGTCGTGATCAGCGTGAACGGCCCGGTGTCCGGTTACGTACAGAAAGTGCCTTTCCATACCTCTTTCCTGGACTGGACCCTGCCCGAGGGAATGACTCTCGCAGACCAGTACCGCGAACTGCGCGATAGGATATCCGGCTTACTCGGCCTCCTGGCCGGCATTGAGACGACACAGGCCTGAGCTGATGGAGAATTCTTCTTCCACCACGCCGGCCAGCTTCGACCAGCTGAACCGTGACTGGTACATCGACAAAGCGGTGCAGATCCTGGTCTTCATCGGCGGTATTTCCGCCATCGTTTTCATCGTTGGAATCTTTGTTTTCATCTCCAAGGAAGGCTTTGGCTTCCTGTTCGGTGAGTTCAATTTCAGGGAGTTCTTCTTTTCGCCGAACTGGCGCCCCACCTCTGAAAGCAAGGAAACCTTCGGCATCCTGGCCTTGATTGCAGGCACCGCGAGCGTGACCGGCCTGGCCATGCTGATTGCGATCCCGTTTTCCCTCGGTACAGCCATTTTCATTGCCGAATTCTCCAGCGGCAAGACCCGGGAAGTCCTGAAAGTAACGGTAGAACTGCTGGCCGCTATCCCGTCCGTGGTGTGGGGTTTCATCGGATTGGCAATCATGAATCCGATCATCATCCAAACGTTCAATGTTCCGGTCGGGCTCAATGTATTGAACGCCGGCGTGATCCTGGGACTGATGGCTGCACCGATCATGACATCCATTGCCGAGGATGCGCTGAAAGCCGTTCCGGACCGCTACCGCGAGGCGGCTGAGGCCATGGGCGCCACGCGCTGGCAGGTCATTTACAAGGTGGTGCTGCCGGCCGCGAAGAACGGCTTGCTGGGCGCCGTGTTGCTGGGCGTCGGCCGCGGCTTTGGTGAGACCATGGCGGTTCTGATGGCTACCGGCCACTCGATCAATATTCCAACCAGCGTGTTTGACTCCGTGCGCGCGCTGACGGCGACCATCGCCGCGGAACTGGGTGAAACCGCGGCCGGTTCGCCCCACTACCAGGCGCTGTTTACCATCGGAATTTTCCTGTTCATAGTGACCTTCATAATCAATCTGATCGCTGACCTCGTTGTTCGCGGCGTGCGCAAGGGGTGATGAGACATGTTTGAATCAACCGAACTGAACCGCAGGAACGAAACCCGGCAAAAGCTGTTCCGGATTGGCCTGGGAACCATGACGGGGATACTGATCCTGCCTGTGGTGCTGATCATGAGCACGCTGATTTACAAGGGCGCGCCGGTTATCTCTTTCGAATTCCTTTTTACCGGGCCCACCAAGGGCATGACGGCCGGGGGTATTTTCCCCGCGTTGCTTGGCACCATCCTGCTGGTCGTGGTTGCATTGCTCGCCTCGGTGCCGTTGGGTATCGCTGCGGCCATTTACCTGAGTGAATACGCCTCTGACAACTGGTTCACGCGCGCCATCAACCTGGCCATTATCAACCTGGCCGGTGTGCCTTCTATCGTGCACGCGCTGTTTGGGGTCGGCGCCTTTGTCATCTTCTTCAAATTCGGCACCAGCATTCTCGCCGCCAGCCTGACCCTGGCCATCATGACCTTGCCGGTGGTGATCGTGGCGACCCGTGAATCGTTGCAAGCCGTGCCGATGGCGTTCCGCGAGGCCTGCTGGAACATGGGCGCGACGCGCTGGCAGACCATCCGCCGGGTGGTGCTGCCCAATGCCGTCACCGGCATTCTCACGGGCGTTATTCTCGAAGTTTCCCGGACCTCCGGTGAGACCGCCCCAATCATGTTTACCGGCGCGGCGTTTTTCCTGCCGCTGCTGCCTCAGGGGGTCCTTGACCAGACGATGGCGCTATCGCTTCACCTGTTCGTGGTGTCCACCCAGGTGCCCAATATGCCCGAGCAGTTGCCGTTCGGTGTCGCCCTGGTGCTGATCTCGATGGTGCTGTTGATGAACAGCCTGTCCATCGCATTGCGCATGTATTTACGGGGCAAGAAAAAATGGTGAAGCTGAGCGTAAGCGACCTGCAGATTCGGTACGGTGGCGCGACCGCGCTGGAAGGCGTCAGTTTCGATATCCAGGAGCACGAAATTTTCGGCATCATCGGGCCGGCGAATGCGGGTAAGACTTCTTTTCTAAAAGCGGTCAACCGGATGGACATGTTCGATCCGGACATGCGCGTCGACGGGAAAATCGTGTTCAACGACGTCGACGTCAGCAAAATTCGTAATGTCTACGGCCTGCGCCGGCGGATCGGGGTAGTCTTTCCGCTGCCGGTCGGTTTGCCCCTGTCCATCTATGACAACGTGGCGCTGTCACCGCGGCTCAACGGTCAGAAGAAGAAGGCGGAGCTGGACATCATCGTTGAGCGCTGCCTGACCCGCGCCGCCCTGTGGGACGAGGTCAAAGATCGGCTGGATTCGCTCGGAAGCTTGCTCTCCGGCGGCCAGCAGCAGCGCCTGACCATCGCACGCGCGCTGTCACAGGACCCGGAACTGCTGATGCTGGACGAATTTTCCATTGCCGTCGATCCGGTGACCACCATGCGCATTGAAGACGTGCTGAAAGAACTGCGCAAGGAAGTCACCATCATCCTGGTGACCAACCTGGTGCAACAGGCGCGTCGCCTGGCTGACCGCACCGCGTTCTTCCTGGAAGGTCAATGTGTTGAGGTCGGTATGACCGAAGACCTGTTCACCGGAGAAGTAAAGGACCAGCGCACACGGGATTATGTCGAAGGGAGGTTTGGCTGATGCAGGAACAAGCCGGCAACATGGCCATCAGAACGCAGAAACTGAACCTCTGGTACGGTACATTCCAGGCCTTGTTTGATGTCGACCTCGACATCAAACAGGGCATCATCACTTCGATGATCGGCCCGTCAGGTTGCGGTAAAAGCACGTTTCTGCGCAGTGTTAACCGCATCAATGAAAGGCTGGGGTATGTTCGCATCACCGGCACCATCGACGTCATGGGCGAAAACATCTACGATCCGGAAGTCGAGCTGATTCAGGTGCGCAAGCAGATCGGCATGGTGTTCCAGCGGCCCAATCCGCTGCCCATTTCGATCCGGGAAAACGTCCTATTTGGACACCACATTCACAATGCGGGCAGAAAAACCTCCAAAAGCGAAGACGATGACATCGTTGAAGACGCATTGAAAACCGTTTTGCTTTGGGACAAGGTCAAGGACAAGCTGGACAAGAAGGCCACTGCCCTCTCGCTGGAAGAACAGCAGAAGCTCTGTATCGCGAGGTTATTGCCGGTCAAGCCCGGCGTTCTTCTGATGGACGAACCCTGCTCCGCACTCGATCCGAAGGGAACCGAAGCGGTGGAAGAGCTGATCTGGGAGCTTCGCGGCCAATACACCATTCTGATTGTCACCCACAACATGGCCCAGGCGCGGCGCGCCAGTGAAGAATGTATTTTCATGCTGATGGGCAAGGTGGTCGAGCACACCGAGACCGGCCAGATGTTCGTGACCCCGCAACACAAGGAAACGTCCGACTATATCGAAGGCCGTTACGGCTAGGTCACGAGCAAAACCCAGGCAATCACGACAACAGGGCCCAGCAGACCGATCAGGACGGCACCGGGGCGCAAGTCCCGCGTCTGAATTTCTCCTGTGCTGAACGCGACCGCGTTCGGCGGGGTCGATACCGGCAGCAGCAACGCACAAGAGGCGCTGAGCCCCAGGATCAGGCACATTTCCAGTTCCCGGCCCGGAACCAGGGCCACGGCTACCGGCAGTATCAGCGAGACGGTCGCCGTGTTACTCATGAAGTTCGACAGGGTAACGGTCACCAGGGCCAGAGCCGCAAACACCAGCACATCCAGATTCAGCATGGTCAGGAACTCCAGCGATAGGGCCAGCCGCGCTGCGAGGCCAGTGTCGACTACAGCAGCGCCCAGCGAAAGGCCGCCAGCCACCAGCATCAACGTATCCCAGGGTAAACCCCTGACATCCGCCGCACCCAGCACCTGGGTCATGGTGAGGCCGACGATCGGGATCAGGGAAATGGCCGCAACGTGAATTCCGTGCAGGGGCGTAGTCATCCACAAGCCCACGGTGAGCAGTGAAATTGCCCCGACCATCAAGCGTTCCCGCAGCCCCGGCATCTCGGGTTCCTCCGCCAGGCCAAGTTCCAGGCTGAATTCTTCCATGCCGGGCGGAAACAGGCGCAGCAGCAGGAACCAGGCGGCGAACACCAACACCAGCGCAACCGGCACTCCGAGCATCATCCACTCAACAAAATCGATACCTTGCCCGAACCCGGACGCCACTCCCGCCGCGATCGCGTTGGGCGCGCTGCCGATGATCGTGCCCATGCCTCCGACCGAGGCCGACAGGGGAATGGCGACCATCAGCGCTTTGGCAAAGGGTTCTTTTCTTCCAACCTGGCGAACCAGCGGCAATACCGCTCCGATCATCAACACCGTGGTTGATGTATTGGAGATGAACATGGAAGCAACGGCGCTGGTCAACATGACCGCCAGCAGGACACGGCTGGGGCGGCTGCCTGCCGGCTTGATCGCCAGCGCGAAAAGTTTTCGGTCCAGGCCGGTGCGGGAAAGGCCTTCCGCCATGAAAAACCCGCCCAGCATCAGCCAGATCACCGGGCTCGACCAGGTGTTCAGATAGGGACTGACGTCCCCGGGTTCCTTCAACAGCATGGGTGTTCCCAGAACAAAAACCAGGTAACCCATGATCAGCAGCCCCACGGCGAAAGCGGGCACCGCCTCGGTAATCCACAGGCCCACCGCCAGCAAAAAAAGGAACAATACAGCGCGCTGTTCGGGTGGAAACGAACTGGTCAGCGTAACCCAGACATAGAGCGTCACGGCTGAAACCAGCACGAATGAAACGAAACGCCGCAAAGCATGCCTTTTCCCCGGCGTGAGGATACGGGCGGAAGCGCGGCGGCTGTCGCGATAGGAAACCTTGTTGCTGATGGAGCGGGATTGATTCGGCATGCACGACATTTTAAAAGTTCTTTGACGTCAATGTGAGTCCCTGTTCTGGTACCATCCGTCTCTTCTACTTCACCCTTGGGCAGGAGTCATGGCGGGATCTTCAAAAATTGCAATCTATGGCGCTATTGCAGCCAATTCGGCCATTGCGGTCTGCAAGTTTGTCGCCGCTTTTTTCACCGGCTCTTCCGCCATGCTGTCAGAAGGCATTCACTCGCTGGTTGATACGGGCAATGGCGTCCTGCTTCTTTTTGGCATCGGCCTGAGTAAAAAGCCGCCCGACGAGAGCCACCCTTTCGGTTACGGAAACGAGATTTTTTTCTGGAGTTTCGTGGTGGCCATCCTGATTTTCGCGCTGGGTGGCGGAATCGCCATTTACGAGGGCATTCAACACCTGCTGCACCCGCGGGAACTGGCAAATGTGCAGTGGAATTACGTGGTGCTGATCCTGGCTATGATTTTTGAAGCCTCGGCCTTGCGGGTGGCATTGAAGGCGTTCGAAACCACGCGCCGGAACCGGCCCTTTTTCCAGGCCCTGAAGGAAAGCAAGGACTCGGCCACGATCGCCGTTGTGGTGGAAGACAGCGCGGCCCTGGCGGGCCTGATAATCGCTTTGCTTTCCGTCTTCCTGGGGCAGGTCACCGGCTGGGTATACTTTGACGGCCTCGGGTCGGTGCTGATCGGCGTGCTGTTGGTCGGTGTCTCGTTTTTCTTTGCCGTGGAGTGCAAGGCGCTGCTGGTCGGCGAAGGCCTGGGGGCGGCGAACGTGGAAAAAATCCAGATGATACTGGAGCAGGACCCGGTGGTCTCATCCCACCGCAGACCCCTGAGCCTTTACTTCGGCCCCAACGAAGTGCTGGTCAATCTCGATGTCCATTTCATCGATGGTTTGACCAGTGATGAAATTGAGCAGAGCATCGACCGCATCGAAGCCCGGATCAAGACCGCGGTACCGAGGGTCAACCGAATCTATATCGAAGCCGAGACGCTGCTCAGAAAGCGCCCGGCCAGGACCCGATGAGCACGCCTGCCAAGCAGTTTCTTTCGAATGACGGAAACATCAACTCCGGCGAAAACACGGTGGCGGAAAACGAAGAAGGCGTGACCTCGTCGCTGGCAGACCTGATCGTCGGTTTTGACGTTTCACCCTATCTGAGTGAGCCCCTCAGGGAGATATGGCACTTTCTGCAGGACTACCCCATATTGTTCGCCATCGTGTTGATTACGATGGGGTACGGCCTGGGACGGCTTCTCAAATCGTGGATTCATTGGCTGCTGGACCGCTTCAGAAAAAGCACAAAATCCGAAATCGATTACCAGATCGCCCATTACCTGACGTCTCCGGTGCTGCAGACGACCGTCACTTTTTCGCTGGTACTGGCACTGGCCACCCTGGATTTTCCGGGTGCCATTGAACACCTGCTGATCAAGCTGTGCATCACGGCTCTTTTGATTTTCTGGGGACGCGCCTGGTTCCGCGCCACCAAAGTCATCCTGCAGGCGCTGGAGGCCGATCGGGACCGCTTCAAGTTGTTCCAGCCGCGCACGATTCCGTTGTACGAAATGGGTATCAAGCTGTTGCTGACCGGCTTGTTCATCTACCTGTTTTTCCTGGTATGGGGCATTGACGCCACCGCCTGGGTTGCCTCGGCCGGCATCATTGGAATCGCCATCGGTTTCGCCTCGCGGGATACGCTCGCAAACCTGATTTCAGGCGTATCGATCGTGGCCGATGCGCCCTACAAGATCGGCGACTACATCGTGCTCGATACCGGCGAGCGGGGCGTCGTTTCCAACCTGGGGATCAGGTCCACGCGCTTGATTACGCGGGACGATGTGGAAGTATCCATTCCCAACGCCGTGATCGGAACGGCGAAAATTGTCAATGAAAGCGGGGGGCCCTACGTTCGCCATCGCATTCGAATACCCATCGGTGTTGCTTATGACAGCGACATCGACAACGTCATCGAAACTCTGGAAGCGCTGGCAGCTGAAAACGAAAAAGTGGTCAATGAGCCGCCGCCTCGTATCCGAATTCGAGGTTTCGGCGACAGCGCGATCAACCTTGAACTTCTTTGCTGGATCAGGCGGCCGGCGGAGCGCGGGCTGGTCCTGCACGAACTCAATTACCAGCTGATCAAGCGTTTCCGGGAAGAGGGTATCGAGATTCCTTTTCCGCAGCAGGATTTGCATGTCCGGGATTTGCCGCCCGGGTCACACCCGGCCCCCGAATAAAAGCCTCCGGTCGCTGCTCCCGCGTGGGCCGGGAATGAAAATTCCCTATAATGAAGGCATGCCCTCATCCCGAAAAAAATCCGGCTGGAACATCCTGCCTCCGGTCACCGTTCCCGTCGCAGAACGCCTGGATCATGTCCGTTTTTGCAGCGAATTTGCAGCCGGTCTGCTGGGGCGTTTCCCCGCCTGGGAAGAGGGTCTGGACGAGGCTTGCCCGCCGGACGTTCTGCACTTGGCCGCAGCGGTTCGGGAGCACGGCCTGGATCCGGGTCTGCGCCGATTCAGAAACCGCGAGATGTTGCGGATCGTCTGGCGTGATCTTTGTGGACTCGCGCCGCTGAAGGAGACCTTCAACCGCCTGACCTCGCTGGCGGAAATCTGTTTGGGGTACGCAATCGATGAGCATTACCGCCGCCTGGTTGAAAAACACGGAACACCCCGAGGTGACGACGGCAGCCCGCAGCAGATGTTCGTTATCGGGCTGGGAAAATTCGGCGGCGGGGAGCTCAATCTCTCGTCAGACATCGATATTATTTTTTGCTACCCGAAAACGGGTGTCTGCGACGGCCGTCGCGGCATGGCGAACGATCAGTTTTTTACCCGCCAGGCGCGCGCTGTTATCGCCAGCCTGTCCGAGATGACCGCAGACGGATTCTGCTTTCGGGTAGACACGCGGTTGCGCCCCTTTGGCGACTCTGGCCCGTTGACTTCAAGCCTGGCCGCGCTAGAGCAGTACTACCAGCGTGAGGGACGCGACTGGGAGCGCTATGCGCTGATCAAGGCCCGCCCGGTCGCGGGCGACCGGGAAGCCGGCGAACGTTTCCTGGAGGAAGTGCGGCCGTTCGTCTACCGGCGCTACATCGACTACAGCGCCGTCGAAGCCCTACAGGAAATGCACGCCAACGTGAGTGATGACGCGCGGCGCAAAGGCCGGCTGGATGACATCAAGCGGGGTCCAGGCGGAATCAGGGAAATTGAATTCCTGGCGCAGTGTTTTCAACTCTTGCGGGGCGGGCGGGAAACCCGGCTGCAGACGCCTTCGCTGGACACGGCTTTGAGTGAAATTGCCCGCCTGGGCCTGGTGAGCCGCCGGGCTGTCAACGAAGTTCGGAATGATTACGCTTACTTGCGGTTTCTAGAAAACCGTATTCAGGCTTATCGGGACCAACAGACTCACCGGGTTCCCGAGGGCGAAGATCGGGAGCGCATTGCGCGGGCGATGTACGAGAAGGACGTCAAGTCACTGGAAGAAAGCCTGCGCCGGACCCGGGCGCGGGTCAGCAACCGGTTCCAGGGCATCTTTCCTGCCCGGACCGAGCGCCCGGCAGGTCAGAAGTGGTCTGAATTATGGCGTCAGCATCAAGTTCGCCGGCAGGAACCCGCCGTGCCGGATGAAACCAGGGACAACACACCGCTGGACACGTTTGTCCGCCGGCTATCCCGTGTGGCCCTGAGTCAGCGGGCGAACAGCCGTCTCGACCGGTTCATGCCGGAGTTGCTCGAGCGCATTGACCGTCAATCGCTGGAGGGCGAAGCGCTGGCGCGGGTTTTTGACCTCGTGCTGGCGATCTGCCGCCGAAGCGCTTACCTGGTATTGCTGGAACAGAATCCGAAAGCGCTCGACCGGATGCTGGATCTGTTCCAGCGCAGTGAATGGATCACGAGCCAGGTGATTCGCTTCCCTGCGCTGCTGGATGAACTGATCGATCCGGCGCTGGGCCGGCAGATTCCGGACCAGGAGCGCCTGTCCCAAAGTGTTCGCCGAATCCTGGAGGCCGCTCAGGGGACAGAGGCCATATTGCAGGGGCTGAATTACCTGAAACTCGCTACTCAGTTGCGTATCGCTGTCAGTCAATTGAAAGGCGCAATCGATGGGGATACCGCCCAGGCAGCGCTTGCCAGGCTCGCCTCGGCCTTACTGGCTGGTGTGCTGGACACAGCGAAAATAGAGATCGCTGCACGCCACGGCAGCTTTGGTGACACAGAGGGAACCCGCGGTTCTGCCGACGGTATGGCCATCGTTGGGTACGGCTCACTCGGCGCCGCTGAACTGGGTTACGACTCCGATCTCGATATCGTTTTCCTGTTCGATTGCGATCTGCCGCAGTCCAACGGCGACAGGCCGCTTCCGCCGGAGAGGTACTTTGCACGGCTAGCGCAGCGGGTGCTGAGTTTCCTGACCGTGATGACACCCTCCGGGAGGCTATATGAAGTCGATACCCGCCTGCGTCCGAACGGCCGAGCAGGATCGTTGGTGAGCCACATCGGGGCGTTCAGGAAATACCAGCTGCACGAGGCATGGACCTGGGAGCTGCAGGCGCTGACACGCGCCAGGTTCATCACCGGTAGCCGCTCACTGGAATCAGCTTTCAACCGAATCCGGCAGGAAGTGCTTTGCCGGCAGCGCGAAGAGCGGAACCTGGCGCTGGAGCTGGGGGAAATGAGAGAAAGAATGACCCGGGAGCACACCGGTAAATTGAGCGATGACGGTATTTTATCACCCAAGCACCAGCCGGGCGGGCTGATCGATGTCGAGTTTATCGCTCAACTGGGGGTTTTAAGCTCGGCGCGCCTGTTTCCGCGCGTGATACAGGCCACCGGCACGCTGCACCAGTTGCAGGAGCTAATGGCTATTGGCTGGCTGACAGAAGCAGAGGCTCAAACACTGCTGAACACGGTGAGGCAACTGCGACAGCAACGAATGATGACATACCTCGAGCGGCAAAAGACCCCCCAAGCGATTGCAACGGGCGACGCAAGGGCGGTTTTTGTACGCAAAATGGGAGAATCTTCGCCGGCTCTGCCGTAAACTACGCGGATGACCCCATTCGCTGCATTCTGAACTCCGGGAGCTTTTATCGTGACACATCCCACTGACGCAACCGACTCCAACCTGGAAAGCGCAAACACCAGGCATGAATATGAAGTCAGCCGGCAGGACCTGCCGCTGTCCTGCCCCACCCCGGAGCAAAAACTCTGGAATTCTCATCCAAGGGTTTATCTGCCGATTGAAGAGACGGGAACCGCCGTCTGCCCCTACTGCAGCGCCATCTACCGCCTGGTCGACTGAAGCGTATCGGCCGCAGTGCATATCGTCCAGGCCCTGGTGTCGCTCAACCTCGGCGGATCAGAGCTGGTGGCAGTCGAGCTGAGCGAGTACGCGATTGCACAGGGCCACCAGGTAACCGTCGTGGCCGCTGACGGACCGCTCGGCGACCGCATCCGGACCTGTGGAGCAAGCCACCTGGACTGGCCGATCGGCAAAAAGCGGCCCGGCACTTTGCGCTATATCTCCCGCTTGCGAAGCTGGCTTGCCCGCGCCCAACCCGATGTGCTGCACGTGCATTCCCGGCTTCCCGCCTGGATTTGCGAGCTGGCTTTGCGCGGGCTGGACCCGGCTCTGCGACCCACCTATATCACCAGCATGCACGGTCACTACTCTGTCAGCCGTTACAGTGCCGTGATGGCCGGCGGCGACCGGGTCATTGCCGTCTCGGACCATATTCGCGAATACACCCTGCATAATTATCCGGATACCGATGCGGAACGCGTGGTGACTGTGCATGGCGGGGTTAGCCACGTGGCATTCCCGTTCGCCTATCGACCGGATCCGTCCTGGCACGAACAGGCCGCCCGCGAGTTTCCCGCACTGCAGGGCAAAAGACTGGTGTGCTTGCCGGGCCGCCTGTCACGCTACAAAGGACACGCTGATTTCATCGAGCTGGTAGCGAACCTGGCAGCGGATGTGCCGGAAATTCACGGCGTTATCGTTGGAACGGCCAAACCGGGCTCGCGTTACCGCGATGAGCTGGAAGGTCTGGCAGAACGATATGGTGTACTGGATCGAATCACTTTTACCGGCGCCCGCAAGGATATTCGCGACTGGATGGCTGCCTCGGAGATTGTTTACAGCCTGTGCAGCGACCCGCCGGAAGCCTTTGGCCGAACGGTTCCCGAAGCCCTGCACATGGGCGTCCCGGTTATTGGCTGGAACCATGGCGGTGTTGCGGAAACCCTGGCCGTGCTGTTCCCGCAGGGCGCGGTTCCGCCCGGTGACCGGGCCCGATTGCTTGAGCTCAGCCGTTCTTTTCTGCGGAACCGGCCGGCGGTGAGTGAGAATACGGCGTTTGGGCTTACCGAATCGATGGAGAAAACTTTTTCCATTTATCAATCTGCACAGCTGGAAAATAAACCATGAAGCTTTTTCTGCGACGCCTGCAATCGGACTGGGCGAGTTGGCTCGCCGTGGCCTTCATCGCTTTACTGCCTTTTGGGCGCCTTTCTGAAATTCCACTGTCGGTTTTTGCGATATCGCTTGCCGTGCTCGCCCGCTCGGCGGAAAACCGTGTGCTGATCCGGTCTGCTGCTTCTTTTGTGCTGCCCCTGTTCCTTTGCTACTGGGTCCCGGTTTTCCTGTCGAGTCTTGACTCGATCAATCCTGCGAAGAGCTGGATGCACAGCCTGGTGGCGCTGCGTTTCCTGGCCGCCGCCCTGGCCATGTCCCTGTTGCTCAGCACGCCCTCGGCGCGCGAGCGGGTGCTGCGCTGGACGGCTTACCTGCTGCTGTTCTGGGCGTTTGACGCCTTCATTCAGCTTTTTTTCGGCCGCGACCTGTTCGGTATCGCCATGCATCCGGATCGGCTGAACGCCTTGTTCATCAAGAAATATCAGTTTTTCGGACCGACCCTTGCCATGCTCTCACCGCTCGTGCTTGAACATGCCCGGCGAAACTGGCGGCCCTGGGCCTGGGCTGTCTCTTTTGCGCTGATCCTGGGCGCGGTCATGATCGCCGGCATGCGCGCAGGCTGGCTGACGATGGCGCTGGTGCTCGCGACCTACATGGCGCTGATGCTGAAACGAGAAAACCGCGAGCTGCGGCGGACGATATTCACCATTCCCGTGCTCGCGGTCGTCGTTCTGGCCGTCAGCTACTTTTCCTCCCCCCTCTTCCAGGAGCGGATTAACATTACCCGCGCGTTCGCGACCGGCTCGGAAATTTCGATCGATATTTCTTCCATGGAGCGCGTACCGATCTTTACCGCGGCGCTAGAGATGTATCGGGATCACCCGGTGAACGGCGTCGGGGTCAGAGCTTTTCCTGCCGCATACATGCTTTACGCTGAGCCTGATGATGTCCACATCCGAAAGTCGGGCGGAATCTCCGGCGCCACCCACGCCCACAACGTGCTGCTGGAGATCATGTCCGACACGGGGACCATCGGCCTGGCCGGCCTACTCGCAGCCATCGTTTTTCTGCTGTGGCATTTCCAGAGGACCTCCCCGGCCGAACGGCGGGACGCTTTTCCTTTTGCTCTGGCCATTGGTCTGATCCTGTTCCCGCTCAACTCGCATTTTGCGATATACGGCACCTATACCTCGTCGCTGATATGGTTTCTGGTCGGACTCTGGAGCGCGTCATTGCGGATCGGCCCGAAGATGGACCCCAGGAAGCGGGAGGCGCTCAGATAAGCGACCTCAGAATGGCTGCCGTAATTAATGCTACGGTCAGGAGAAAGAAGACCCGGATCATGTTTTTCATATTGCGTCTGCCGGTTGTCGCCCGATCTAAAGGCATCGAGCCGATGATATACTCGAATTCCAGATGCGCAAGCGATATTCCCTCTTTATCTATCTGATCACCCCGCTGGTCTTGCTCTACCTGGTGTTTCGCGGATTGCGGGACCGTGCCTATTTGCGCCGCTGGCCGGAACGGTTCGGGTTTATCCATACTCCCTCTGCCGCCGGCAGTATCGTCATCCACGCTGTATCCATGGGAGAGGTCAATGCAGCCAGCGCCCTGGTCACGAAACTGACGAAACGTTATCCCGGAATTCCCTTGTGCCTGACCTGCCTGACGCCCACCGGCTCTGCACGGATTCGGGCTTTGTTTGGCGACGCGGTGTCACATGTCTACATACCGCTTGATCTTCCCGGGGCGGTGCGGCGGTTTTTCGATCGCGCAGACCCCCGCCTGGTGATCATCATGGAAACCGAAATCTGGCCAAATCTCTATCATGAAGCTCACCGCCGTAAGATTCCGCTGCTGATCGTCAATGCCCGCATCTCCGACAACTCCTTCGGAAATTACCGCCGTTTCCGAAAGCTGATCGCAGCCCCGCTGAGCAGGGTTTCCCATATCGCGGCCCAGAGCAGGCAGGACGCGGCCCGCCTGGCGGAGTTGGGCGCCAATGAAACGCGGCTAAGCGTCAGCGGAAATCTCAAATTCGACGTCAGGCTGCCGCCCAGCCTGTTGGAGCAGGGAGACTCCATTCGGTCCGCCTGGGGCACAGACCGGCTGGTGTTGTTGGCGGGCAGCACACATGAAGCTGACGAAGGGGTGGTTCTGGAAGCTTTCAGCGGTCTGCTGAAGACCTTTCCCGCTGCCCTCCTGGTGCTGGTGCCGCGCCATCCGGAACGGTTCGGCCGCGCAGAGCAGCTGGCCCGATCCGCCGGGTTGCGGGTTTCGCTGCGCAGCACCGGCGCAAGTTGTGCCCGCAGCACACAATGCTTTGTTATCGACACCATGGGTGAACTTTTACGTTATTACGCAGCCTGTGATGTTGCGTTCGTTGGGGGCAGCATCGACCCAATCGGCGGGCACAACGTGCTGGAGCCCGCCGCCCTGTCCAGGCCGGTCGTGGTGGGGCCTCATACGTTCAACTTTGCGGAGATCACTCAGGCGTTGATCGAAAGCGAGGCCGCCGTCCGGATCAAAGATGCCGCTGAGCTGGAGCAGGCGGTGGCTCGCCTGTTCACCGAACCTGAGCTACGTGACCGAATGGGCCGATCCGGGCGGGAATTGGTCCGCAGCGGCCAGGGCGCTCTGAACCATACGCTCGAGCTGCTCGAGGCGGTAATTACTCCAACAACTGATTAACGACCCGAAGATCTTCCGCTTTTAACAGGCCCGCGACAGCTTTCAGCCTCAGATGATTGATGATATAGGCGTGCCGGGCAACCGAATTATCCCGTTGAGCCTGGTATTTTCTTTGCTCGGCTATCAGAACGTCAACGATGGTGCGCGTGCCGACCTCGAAGCCCGCCTGGGTCGCTTCCAGTGCGCTTTCGGCTGAAATACTCGCCTGGCGGAAAGCCTCAACCTGCTCAATACCGGCCAGGACGGCGCGATACGCGTTCTGGGTCTGACGCACAGCGCCGCGCTGGACCTCATCCAGGTCCTGTCCGGTCGCATCCAGCAAATGCCGGGCCTGGCGCGTTTGCGCCGTTACCCTGCCGCCTTCATAGATCGGGATGTCCAGTACCAACCGGACCTGCGCATCATTGACTTTCAGGCTGGTCGTCAGTTCCTGATCGTTGATGAAGTCCCGGTAAACGTATTTGTTGTTCTTGAACTGGTCGTAGGTCGCGATCAGGTCCAGCGTGGGGTAGTGCCCGGAACGGGCCAGCCTCATGTTGGCGTCTGCAACATCGACAGCCGCCCGGCTTTGCAGCACAGCAGGGCTGCTTTGCATCGCCAGATCGACCCACTCATCGGCATTGATCGGATCGGGTTCCACCAATGGCAGAACCTCCTGCAACGCGTCATATTCCTCGAAATATTCCCCGGTCAGTTCCACCAGCGCTTCCTTGGCATCGGCGAGGTCATTGCGAGCCACAATAGCCCGTGCCCGCGCGTTGTCGTAACTGGCTCGTGCCTCGTGCACGTCGGTAACGGCGGTCAATCCCACCTCGAAACGCTGTTCTGCCTGCTCAAACTGGCGTTGAAAAGCCTTTTCCTCGGCTTCTGCGAAAATCACGCCGTCGCTGAGTGTCAGCACCAGGAAGTAGCGCTCTGAAACCCGCAACAGGAAATCCTGGTAAGCGAGCGCGTAGAGCGCTTCGGCCTGGGATATCTGGCCGCGGGCTATATCCAGCGACTCGTAGTTGGCCTGGCGGTAGAGGCTCTGCCGCAGATCCAGGCCGTAGTTGGTGTTATCGATATCCGAGTCCGGAATGTTGAGTCCGGGCACTGTCGTCTCGCTGTTTCCCCGCGTAAGGGAAGCGCCGCCACCGATCTGTGGAAACAGGTTTGCCCGTGCAATATTACGGTTCTCGCTGGTGGCCTCCCGGCGGGACTCGGCCGCTCTTAAGCGCGGATCGTTTTTGGCGGCAAGATCGTGAACCCCCACCAGATCGACCGCGCTGACCGGGGAGGTAAACAGCAAACCCAGACTCACGAGGCAAAGCAGCTTGAAATTAATCGACATAAATCACTCCAGAATTAATTCAGAATTCAAACGCCGGCGGCGGTTCCGCGTTGACCAGCCTTGGAAGATCGGTTTCAAAGAGGCTTTCTTCCGACCATTGAGCAACATCCAGCCGGGTCAACAATCGGGCCTCCATTGCCGGCGACTCCCCTGTTATGACGAACATGCGCCCGCCCGGGTTTACCCAGCCTTTGAATTGTTCCGGAACCGCGGGCACCGAACCGGTCACGACAACCACGTCGTGCGCCTGTTCAGGCTGCCATCCGTTAATGACATCACCAACGAACAATTCAGCGTTTCCAATCTCTTTGTCCTTCAACTTCATCGCCGCCTCGCGATGAAGCGCGTCGAACAGCTCAACGCTGACGACCCGCTTGGATAACGCGGCCAGGCATGCTGTGATAAATCCGCTTCCGGTGCCAATTTCCAGCACCGTCTCGTCTTCCTTGAGGTCAAGGGCCTGAAGCATTCGGGCTTCAATCTTTGGCCGCATCATGACCTGATCGCATTCCAGCGGAACCGCGATATCGGCAAACGCGAGTTTGCGATAACGCACCGGAACGAAGTCCTCGCGGTGAATGGTTTCCAGCAGCGATAACACGCGGCTGTCGAGCACTTCCCAGGGGCGGATTTGTTGCTCAACCATGTTGAAGCGCGCTTGATCAAAGTTCATATTCGTTTCCCGGCTTTCTGCCTTATTGTCGTTCTGCAGCAAACAGCCAAGGGTAAGCCTTCAACGACAATGCTTCAAGCGAAAGCGTGCGGATTCATGACGCAACAATTAAGTGCCATTAGTCACAGCACGGCAGTTGCGTTGCCTGGCGGGCCCGCGTTATGGTTCACTGCTGCTCACCGGGGAGACCCGTTCGCTACGAGATAAACTTTGCAAGAACTTGCGCACAATTCCGGTCATGAACACTGAAGCCCGCCGTCACGCGAAGTTTAACGGGTTGGCTGAAGCCTATGGCGCCGATTTATATCGCTACGCCATGTGGATTTGCGGCAACGATGCGCTGGCCAAGGATCTGGTTCAGGAAACCTATCTGAGAGCCTGGAAGGCGCTGGATAAATTAAATGACATCAAGGCCGCCAAAAGCTGGATGATTACTATTCTGCGGCGCGAATTTGCACGAACTTTTGAACGCAAGGTTCCCAAGTTTGCCGACGTTGATGAAGTTATCGTCCGTGAAGAGCGGGAATTGGAGCCGGAAGACCGGACTGAAGTGAGGCTGCTGCGCAAGGGGATTCTTAAACTGCCCCCCAAGTACCGTGAACCGCTGCTGATGCAGGTCGTACTCGGTTTCAGTTGCGAGGAAATTGCTGCAGAGCTGGAGATCAGCAAGAGCGCCGTGATGACGCAGTTGTTCCGGGCACGGGAACAGCTTAAAGCGCGACTGCAAAAAGACGGAGTGACTGGAAATGTCCATGAACTTTTCTGAGTTCAAGCGTTTATTGGGAGCAGAGCCCCTTAGCCGGGACCCTGAGTTCCTGGATGCCCGTCGTTCCGGCGGGGAATTTGAGGCCGCTGCTGCCGAGGCGGACATTTTTGAGGACCGCCTGCAACAATCACTGTTGTTTTCGCCGCCGGTGGGCCTGGTCGCTGACCTCAAGGCGCTCAGTGCGAAGCCGGCGAAATCCCGGCAGGGGCAGCGCTGGTGGCCGGCGGCTCTGGCGGCCAGCGTCCTGCTGGCTGTCGGCGCAGCCGGGCTGAATTGGAACCTGAACCGCGGTTGGGATTCGGTTCCGGAATACGTCGTGGATCACTACCGGCATGACGGTGATCGCGTGCTGAACCTGTCCCGGCCGAATGATCCCGGCGAGGTGCAGGCGTTGCTTACCGAATTGAACGTGCAGGCCGCGCCGGCGCTGGCAGGCATCGTGGGGTTAATCAAGAACTGTCCCACACCAGACGGTAGGGGTCTGCATATGATCCTCAATACCGAAAATGGCCCCGCAACCGTCATTTACATGCCGGATACAGTGGTGAATGACCAGGAAACCCTCGCTTTTGACGACGTTCAGGTCGTCCTGGTGCGGTTGCAGCGCGGCTCTGCCGCGATCATCGCTCCGGACCGGCAGCTGGTAACGCGTCTGCACGACATGATCCAGGAATCGATCGTCCCGATACCCGGCAAATCCTGATCAAAGGCAAGGCGAACCCGGCCGCCTTCTGGTATGTTTGCTGAATGATCAAACAACTTTCCCTCAGACGTCGTTCTCTGTCGATAGGCATACCCTCGGCGCTTGTGCTGATCTGCCTGGTCATGATGTTTTTCCTCAATCATGAGCCGCCGCCCTTCAACCCCATCGCGTCCGCCACGATGCATGCACAGGAGCACCACCACCGGGTTGTTACCGGCTACACCACCACCGCTACGATGATTGAAACGGTCAACGTCATGTTGTCCAAGCGGGGCGGCTACCTGTCGAACGACATCCTGCCGCCGTGGGTTTTCCTGGATAACGTGCCCAACTGGGAGTTCGGCGTCCTTACCCAGGTGCGGGACCTGGCGCGCGCGATGCGCAACGACTTCAGCCGCTCGCAAACCCAGTCTACGGAAGATCTTGACCTGGCCGTGGCCGACCCTTTATTTCACTACGACAGTGAGCGCTGGTTTCCGCCAGATACGGAGGGGCGGTATCGCAAGGCCAACGAAGCGCTGGAAAAGTACCTTACCCGACTTTCTTCGCCCAGCAATCCGGAAGCGCAATTTTACGCCCGGGCGGACAACTTGGTTGACTGGCTGGCAATCGTTGAAAAACGCCTGGGCTCGCTGTCTCAGAGGCTTTCCGCAAGCGTTGGCCGGACGCGTCTGAACACCGACCTTTCCGGAGATCCGGAAGCGCGTCAATCCACCGCCGCGCCCAATATTTTGATGGTAAAAACTCCGTGGACGAAGATCGACGATAATTTCTATGAAGCCCGCGGCACTGCCTGGGCGCTGGTTCATTTCCTGCACGCCATGGAAGTGGACTTTGAAGACGTTCTGCGCAAGAAAAATGCTACCGTCAGCTTCCGACAGATCATCCGGGAACTCGAGTCCACCCAGGAGCCGTTGCGTAGCCCCATGGTGCTTAACGGCAACCAGTTTGGGCTGTTTGCAAATCACTCGCTGGTCATGGCCAATTACATTGCTCGTGCCAATGCGGCCATTATCGACTTGAGAAAGTTGCTGCAGGAAGGCTAACCCGGGCTATGCACAGATTGTTATTGACCCTTTCGCTGCTCGCACTAGCCGCCTGTGCTACGGATTCCATTCAGGACCGGCGCTTCGGCCAGCAACTGGTTTGCCATGACGGCCATAAGACCCTGGCGGTGTCCAACGCAGACAGTTTCGTGCATCTCAATCACGGCGACTCGGCAGGACCCTGTGCCGGGGACGACAGCTAACAGGAGCGCTTCATTGCAGCCTCCAGCGATACGTCAAAACCTTTTACCTTATGCAGAGCAACTTGAACACCGACCGCTGGAAAGCGTCAATCTCGCCGTCATCCACTGCACCGAACTGCCCGATCTTTCCCTTGCCCGGGTTTACGGCGAGCGCACTCACTATCCTGAAAGCGAAACAGGGAACTCTGGTCACTTCTACATAGAACGAAATGGAGAAATAGAGCGATGGGTTCCAGAGGAGCGCATAGCCCACCATGTGCGCGGCTACAATCGGCGGAGCGTGGGAATCGAACTGGTCAACCAGGGACGTTACCCCGACTGGCTGGATTCCCGGAGCCAGGCGATGACGGAGCCTTACCCGGTCACGCAGCTGCGCAGCCTTTACCGGCTGCTGCACTTTCTTCATGTTCGTCTTCCTGCCTTGCGGCACGTGGCTGGTCATGACGCGCTGGATACCGAGCGCGTTCCCGCTTCAGATGATCCCGGCATCACCGTTTTCAGAAAACGGGATCCGGGCCCGCTGTTTCCATGGGACGACCTGTTAAGCCGCACCGGATTGAATAGATTTCTGCCGTAAGGCGCGGGGTGTTCTAATTAAAACTAATTACTATCTGCCCCCCACCTCTACTGCTGTGACTCGCCCCCTGTACAGAACGATGACGTGTTGCAGACTTCGGCTGCTTTTTTTGTAATACCAGCGCTCTACCCCGACCTTCCTGGTGACGCCGTCTACGCGAACCATTGCCTGGCCGCGGTCCTTGTAGCGAGGCTCGCCGCACTTACGCATCAGGTCGCCGGACGAGTCGCCTGAACTAACCAGTTTTCTGCCGCAGCGGAAGCTGTCCGCGAACACGGGAGCAGCCAATGATAAACACAGGCAGAGCAACAGGCTGGATGTATAGATGGAACAACGCACCGGTCCATTTTGGATCGTCGTAGAATACTGTCACAGCGGTATTTTTCCCGGGCGCATGTAGGCAATCAGCCTTCGAAACGATATCCCAGCCCATAGACGGCCCGGATGATGTCTTTGCCGCCGGCCGCGTGCTGCAGTTTCCGGCGCAGGTTCTTGACATGGGTGTCAACCGCACGGTCACTGACAACCCGGTAGTCCGGGTACATTCCGTTCATCAGTTGGTCCCGGGAAAACACGCGGCCCGGATTCGCGGAAAGCATTTTCAGCAGCGCAAACTCAACCGGCGTGAGGCCCAAATCGTTGCCGCCGTATCGGGCTGAAAATTTTTCTTCGTCTATTTCCACTCCGCCAGACTCGTCGCTGTCCGCGCTGCTCTCACTTCGCCTGAGAACGGCTTTGACCCGGGCGACCACTTCCCGTGGAGAAAACGGCTTGCAAATATAGTCATCAGCGCCCAGTTCGAGGCCCAGCAGCCGATCGATCTCATCCACCCGGGCCGTCACCATGATGATGGGAACCGTGCTTTCGGCGCGAAGCTGCTTGCACACCTCGATGCCATCGAGGCCCGGCAGCATCAGGTCCAGCAATACCAGGTCCGGCGGATGCGACCTGATCTGGTTCAGCACCCGGTCGCCACGGTCAACGGTTTGGGTCGCGAATCCACCGATGTCGCGGAGATAATCTTCCAGCAACGCGGCAATCTTGGGCTCGTCCTCGACGATCAGAATCCTTTTGCTCATGCCGGCAGGTCAATACAGATTTTGAGGCCGCCGAGGCCAGAGGGCTCCGCTCTGATCGTGCCGCCGTGGGCTTCTGCAATGTTTTTACAGATTGCCAGCCCGAGACCGGCGCCGCCGGTAGCCCTGGCCCGGCTGCTTTCGGCCCGGTAGAAACGATCAAACAGCCGTTCTATCTGGTCTGGCGACAAGCCGGGGCCGGAGTCTTCCAGCACCAGTTGCGCCAGCCCCTTGCTTCGCGCAAGACTAAGCCTGATATGGCCGCCTTGCTCGACATACCGGTAGCTGTTCTCCAGCAGATTGTGCAGCAACTGCCGCAAGCGGGTTTGATCTGCGACCAGATCGAAGGGTTGTTCCAGCCGCAGTTCTACCGCTATTCCCCGCGCGGCAAAGCGGCTTTGAAACGGCTCCATGGCCTGGGAAACCAGGTGGGCCAGGTCGAGCCGGGCTTTCTGTAAGTCGAGGGCTCCGGCATCCGACATCGCCAGCGTTTGGACGTCGTCGATCAGCGCAGAAAGCTGGTCGATTTCTTCCTTGAGGGAGACGGTAAGACGCTCATCAGCCGGCCTGACGCCATCGGCCAAAGCCTCGACCTCCCCCTTGAGAATGGCGACCGGCGTGCGCAGTTCGTGCGCAATATCGGCCATCCACCGCTGCCGTGCCGTGCGGTTTTTTTCCAGGGTTTTCGCCAGGTCATTGACATGCTCCGCGAGCACGCCGATATCATCCCGCGATCTTATCCGGGCGCGCGCCGCAAATTTACCCTGGCTTAGCTTTCCCACCGTATCCCCCAGTTCGCGCACCGGCCGGCTTACATTGCGCGCCAGCAGGTAGGCCAGCCCCGCTGCGACCACCAGGGCAATGGCAAACGAGATAACGGTGCTTCTCACCTGCCCCCTGAGAAAGCGCTCTGCCTCAGGCGGCAACGCGTTACCCATGGGTGCGAACCCCAGCCAGCCTACAACCTGCTGTTCTACCGTGATGGCTTCCAGCTCATCGATCGAATCTACCGTCACTTTGCTCCCGGCGATCCAGGAACGATTTTCGTCCAACAGGTAAAGCCGGTCCCTGAGCATGCCCCGCTCAGGTGAGCGCATCCATCGCAACAACTGCGCGCCTACCGGCGGCCCGTCTGCCCGAGGAGATTCCTGTGGCAGCCTGCCCCGGCGCATGCGCGGCTCGCCTCTCTGAGGTTGGGAAAGACGCCAGATACGCATCCAGTTCTGCGGCTGATCACGCAGAAAATCCCAGCTTCCCCTGGACTGATAGAACTCACCGAACACGGGCTCCAGCGTCTGCAGCACGCTGGTTTCCTGGGTTTTCAAAAAACTTTTGAACCCCTGATTCAGGCTGGCCCGGGTTATGGTTGTCAACACAACCAGCGCCAGCAAGACAGCTACGACTTGCGCCAGCAGAATCTTCGAAAATTGAGTCTTCATGATTTTATCCTGCACCGCCGTGTTCCGGCGATCAAGACATTGGTTGAAACTCCTTATTTTCTTCACATTTCCCTGCATTTTGACGCACAGACTGATCGTGCAAGCAATCCAACAAGGAGAATACTATGAAGACCCGTTTTTCAACCGCCGTCGCCGCACTGGCGATGATCAGCCTGCTCTCGGCCGGTACCGTTTTTGCGCTGGATCAACAGCGTGACCGTAACTGGCACAAAGGCCCCCCAAGCGTTGAACAAAAGCTCGCGCGAATCAGTGAAGCCCTGAACCTCAGCGATGAACAGTCCGCTCAAATGCTGGCCATCCTGCAGGAACAGGAACAAAGAAAGGCCGCCCTGCATGAACAGACCATGGCCTTGCTGGGGCCTGAAATTTGTGCCCATAGAGCCGAGTCCGAGGAAGCGATTCTTTCAATTCTCGATGACGAGCAGGCTGCCCTGTTCCAGGAATCTCAGGAAAAACGCAGGGAGCGCGCCGGTCAGCGTGACCGTAGGAGAGCCCGCTCGGGCGATCTGGACTGCGCCGATTTCGCTGGCGACGACTCCTGATCGTTGGTTGAAAATTATTGCTTTCTGGCGATGACAATGGCTCGAACAGGCGCTGGCAGTCCTTCGATGGTCGCGGAGTGGTCGGCCGGATCCAGCGCCTGTTCGAGTGATTCGAACCTCATCCAGTCTGTGCTTCTCTGCTCCCGTGTCGTGGTGGCCGTAATGTCTGCCACGTGCGCTGGTCCAAAACCGGACCGGGCGACCCAATCCAATAATCGATTTATTCCCGGAATCGCCCAAACGTTTGGCATTCGAGCGTAACGCTTTTCGGGAACCAGCAGGCTCTCCTCCCTGCCGGGCGGCAGCACCAGGGTTTCAAGAACCAGGGTGCCGCCGCTTTTTAACAGCGAAAAGATACGTTTCAGATGATGGACCGGATCTTTTCGGTGATACAAAACCCCCATGGAAAAAACCGTATCCATTTCTGCCGGCAACTCCGGCAGATCCTCTACGCCCAGAGGCAGCACGTAATTGGCTATATCGCCGCTGAAGTGACGGCATGCAAGCCATTGCATGACAAAAACGAGGGTTGGATCGATTCCCACGACAAACCTCGCTCCGGCACCCAGCATCCGTAATCCAAAATAGCCGTTGCCGGAACCGATATCTAGCACCCGATGTCCCTGCAGGTCGATGTGCGGCGACACCCTCTGCCACTTCCAGTCAGACCGCCACTCGGTATCAATCTTCAGGCCGCCCAACTGCAGCGGGCCCTTGCGCCAGGGGTGCAGTTCCATCAGGCATTCACGGAGCGCACTCGGGTTAGCGACCGGCCGGCCCAATATCGGTGCCGGCCGGTCTAATTCAGCGCTCGGCCGGACTGCCGGCAGGCCCGCCAGCGCTTCGCGCCACCGCGGCAGATCGCCGTGGCGGTGTTCCTGGAATCGCCGGTCGGCCAGCTCACAAACCTGTCCCAGCCACGGGTTTTTCGGCTGGCGCGAGATCAGTGACCGAAACGCCGGAATCATTCCGGCGGCCCGAATGCCACCATCGAAACAAAATTAAAACCCTGAAACCACTGGCAGATCCGCTCGAATCCGGCCTCGCGTAAGCGCTTCCTGTGCCGCTCCAGGGTTTCGGGTTTCATCACGTTTTCCAGGGCATCTCGTTTGCGGGCGATTTCCAGTTCCGAATAACCCTGTGAACGCTTGAAATCATGGTGCCAACTCGTTTGCAGTTCCTGTTCACCGGTGTCCTCAAAGCAGATTTTTTCCGAAAGAACCAGGATACCGCCGGGGTTTAAGCCTCCGGCGATCCTTTCCAACAACCGCTTCCGGTCGTCGGGCTCGACGAACTGCAAGGTAAAATTCAGCACCACGACAGAGGCGTTTTCAATCGGTGTTTCCAGCACGTCTTGCTGCAACAGCTCGATTTTCGCCCCGTTGCTGCTGCCCTCTGATTCCAGCACAGCATGGAACTGGCGGATCATATCCGCAGAATTGTCCACGGCCAGAATCCGGGCGTCTTCGGCGCGAACCGCGGTTTGCATGGCGATTGAAACGGCGCCGAGGGAACACCCCAGATCGTACAGATTGGTCCCATTTTGCGCATATCGCCTGGCCAGCATCCCGATCATGGGAACAACCAGCCCATAGCCTGGCACCGAACGGTTAATCATGTCTGGAAAAACGCTGACTACGCGGTCGTCGAAAACAAAATCGCCCGTTTTGCTGATGTTTGTATCAAAAAGCCGGTCCTTCTGGTTCATTCGCTTGCCGTCTGTGCTTTTGGTAACCGGAATTTTCGCATGGCATGACTTCTGGCGCATTACGTCAACCAACCCTTTTTGCTAAAGTCAATCTGGGGAAGTCTCTTATCATGTTGTATCAACGCGGGATAGGCGAACCGCCACTCTTGTTTTGGGGAAGGCCATCATGTTGGATACGTTAGTGATTTGGGAAGTCACTGCTGCCGATGGAAGCGACGGGGGTCCTTTCCAGCCTGACCGGTATTACCGAGATGGCCAGGGAAACTTTGGACAAAAACAGCAACGATTAAGGCGGCGGTAATGGACTGGTTAAAAGAAATCGTCTTCTGGCACTGGTGGATTCTGGCCGGCATGCTGTTGATTCTCGAATTGACCTCACCGGTTTTTTTCTTCCTCTGGCTGGGTTTTTCGGCGGCCGCTGTTGGTTTCCTGCTGCTGGTTTTTCCGCAGATCCCGATTCAGGCTCAGCTGGCTTTATTCGGCATTCTGTCTGTAGTGGCCATCCTGGCGTGGCGCAAGTACCGCGAAGTCCATCCCCCGTCGTCGGATTAACCCCCTTGCTGAACCCTCCTGTTCACGCGAACCTTCTGTAGCGAGCGGCCAGCGATTATACTAGTTGGTTTGGATAAACAGTTTCCCGCGGCACCTTTTGTGTCCGCGTAAATGACTCGCAGGCGGCTACATAAAATGACTTTTCAGGAATTCATCCAAGCGCTTGAGGCTTACTGGTCTGAACAGGGTTGTGTTCTGGTGCAACCGCTTGACCTGGAGGTGGGCGCCGGTACTTTTCACCCCGCGACCTTCCTGCGTTCAATTGGGCCGGAACCCTGGAATGCCGCTTACGTGCAACCGAGCCGGCGCCCAACAGACGGCCGCTACGGGGAAAACCCGAATCGGCTGCAGCACTATTACCAATACCAGGTCGTGATGAAACCTTCACCGGAGAACTTCCAGGAGCTGTACCTAGGCTCTTTGAAAGCCGTCGGAATCGACCCGGACGTGCATGATGTGCGTTTTGTTGAAGACAACTGGGAGTCTCCCACGCTGGGTGCCTGGGGCCTGGGCTGGGAGGTCTGGCTGAATGGAATGGAAGTCACCCAGTTTACCTATTTTCAGCAAGCCGGCGGTCTGGAATGCAAGCCCGTTATGGGCGAAATCACATATGGCGCAGAGCGCCTGGCCATGTATTTGCAAAAAGTGGACAGTGTTTATGACCTGATCTGGACCGAAGGGGGCGGACGCACGGTTCGATACGGTGAGGTGTTTCATCAGAATGAGGTAGAACAATCCCGCTACAACTTCGAGCACGCCAATGTCGATGCCTTGTTCGGGTGGTTCGATACCTGTGAAGCTGAAGCACGGAAACTGGTGGATCTCGGTCTTTCGTTACCCGCTTACGAACAGGTGCTGAAAGCTTCCCACACGTTTAACCTGCTGGACGCGCGCCGCGCCATCTCCGTTACCGAACGCCAGCGCTTCATTCTGCGGGTTCGGGACCTGGCCCGAAGAGTAGCTGAAAGTTACTACGCCAGCCGTGAAGCACTGGGTTTCCCGGCACTCGACAGCAACGCCCCGAGAGGATCTTCCGATGAGTGATTCAACCACATCAGCGCTGGAAAAAGCCGATTTGTTGATTGAGCTCGGCTGCGAAGAATTGCCGCCGAAGGCTCTGGACGCGATCAGGAAGGCTTTTTTCCAGGCCGTGTCCGCCGGCCTGGAAAAAAACACTATCGGCTTTGCCGCCGAGGATAGCTGTTCATATTCCAGCCCCAGGCGTCTGGCCCTCTATTTCAGCAGCGTAGCGGCCGCTCAACCCGACCAGGACCTGGAACGCCGGGGGCCGGCGGTCAAGGCCGCCTTTGATAAAGATGGCCAGCCAACCGGGGCCGCAGTTGGTTTTGCTCGCTCGGTAGGTAAAGAGATTTCGGAACTGGAGACGGTGGAAACAGACAAAGGACAGTGGCTGGTTGCGCGGGTACACAGCTCCGGCAAGCCGCTCACGGAACTCATTTTTCCAATCCTGGAGCAGGCGGTTCGACAACTTCCCGTTCCCAAACCGATGCGTTGGGCAGATCATGATTTCAGTTTTGTCCGACCGGTCCACTGGCTGGTTGTCATGCACGGTGATCAGGTAATCGATGGCCGCCTGTTGGGGCAGGAATCTTCCAATGTAACGCGCGGTCACCGCATTCACGCGCCCGGTCCGCACTCTCTGCCTTCAAGTTCCGCCTATGAAGCCGTTTTGCTGGAGGCCCATGTACGGGTCGATCAGCGCAAGCGGAAGAAGTATATCCGAGACATCCTCGAGCAATCTGACCCGCTGGTACACATCGACCCCGATTTGCTGAGTGAAGTCAATAACCTGGTCGAATGGCCCGTACCCGTCTGCTGCTCTTTTGAAGAGGAGTTTCTCGAGGTTCCGCATACGGCGCTCATTGCGAGCATGCAGGATCACCAGAAATTTTTTCCGGTACTCGATGCCCCGGGCTCAGAAAAAGTCTGCAACCGGTTCATCGCGATCTCCAACATTGAAAGTACGCATCCGCCGTCGGTCAGAGAGGGTTACGAGCGGGTCATCCGACCGCGTCTTGCCGATGCGCGGTTTTTCCTTGAGCAAGATAAAAAGCAGCCGCTAGAGGAGTATTTACCGCTGCTCGATCGCGTCGTATTTCAGAACAAGATAGGCACAATAGGCGACAAATCACGACGAATGTCTGCCATTTCAAAGAGGATAGCGCAAGAATTAAACATCGATTCGGAGCGCGCACTCCGCGCAGCCCGACTCGCAAAATGCGATTTAATGACCCAGATGGTGGGCGAGTTTCCGGAATTACAGGGCCAAATGGGGCAACATTACGCCGCGGCTTCCGGCGAACATGAAACCGTCGCCGCCGCCATCGGCGAGCACTATTCCCCCCGTTTTGCCGGCGACAGCATCCCGGTCTCGCCGTGCGGGAAGATCGTCAGCATTTCTGACCGGCTGGATACGCTGGTCGGCATTTTTGCGGCAGGACAGCGGCCCAGCGGCAACAAGGACCCTTTTGCTCTGAGGCGGTCTGCCCTCGGTTTGGTGAGAATCCTGATAGAAGCCGATATGGATTTGTCCCTGAATTGGCTGTTGGCCCTGGCGGCTGAACAGTTGTCAGGTCAGCAGGTGATCGAGCCCGAGTTGTTACGGGATGTCCGGAACTTCGTGGTTGATCGCCTGGGCAACTATTACCGTGACCAGAACCATGGCGCGGAACTGATCAGCGCGGTGCTCGCTTCAGACTGGGATACCCTGCCGGACCTCAACCGGCGCCTGCTGGCGCTTGCCGGGTTCATGGGGCGGGAAGAAGCGGTTAGCCTGGCGGCCGCAAACAAGCGTATTGGCAACATTTTACGTAAGTCCGAAGAATCGCTTTCGAAGACGATCGACGCTGAACTATTTGTTTTCGAGGAAGAAAGGCTTCTTTTCGAGGAAATTACTCTTCTTGACCGCCAGGTTTCTCCATTGATCGAAAACGGGGATTATGCCCGGAGCCTCACACTGCTGGCGGGTTTGAGAGGCCCGGTGGACTCCTTCTTTGAGGCCGTGATGGTGATGGATGAAGACGCAGGTTTACGCTCTAATCGCCTCGCCTTGCTCGCCGGCCTGAAAGGCCTTTTTGACCGGATAGCGGATCTGTCCGTACTTAATTGATGCCGTCTGTCAACGGGCGGGCGGTTAAACATCAAGGTTAGTGGCTTCGAGCGCAAATTTTTCAATAAACTCCCTGCGCGGTTCTACCTCGTCACCCATCAGAGTAGTGAATATCTGATCGGCCGCCACGGCGTCTTCGATCGTCACCTGCAGCAACCGCCTGGTTTCCGGGTTCACCGTGGTGTCCCAAAGTTGCGCAGGGTTCATTTCTCCAAGACCTTTGAAGCGCTGAATGCTGCGGCCCTTCTTGCTTTCATTCATCAGCCACTCGTATGCTTCACGGAACGACTCCACTTCGTGGCTCGACTTGCCCCGGTGCACCATCGCCCCCTCCTGGATCAAGCCGTTCAACGTTTCTGCGAGCTTTCCTATCAGGCGGTATTCCGGTCCCTTGAAGAAGTGAGCTTTGATGGGTCTTTTCTCGGTAACGCCATGCGTTGTTTTTGAGAAAACGACCTCGTCGCCTTCTTCACCAGGCTCCAGCTTCACCTCATAACGAACGCTGGGCTTGCTGTTGATTGCCAGGCGGGTTTCCAGCGACTGACACCAATTAAGCGTTTCGTCTTTATTCCACTCGGGATTAAATCGCTTAATATCAATTAGATGCTCCAGAAAAGCCGGATCGTAACGTCGCGACAGCCGGAGATTTGCCATGGTCACCGCTAGGTAGTCGCGCATTATTTGCTCCAGTGCTTCGCCCGTCAACGGGGGCGCGTTCGGATCAAACACCAGGGCCGCATCATCCAACGCCCGCGCGAGCAAATAATCGTTCAGCTCTACATCGTCCTTGAGATAATGCTCCTGCTTTCCCTGCTTGATCTTATATAGCGGCGGCTGCCCGATATAAATATGGCCCCGCTCAATCAACTCCGGCATCTGACGATAAAAGAAGGTCAGCAACAACGTCCTAATATGCGAGCCGTCAACATCTGCATCGGTCATGATGATGATTCGGTGATACCTGAGTTTGTCAGGATCAAACTCGTCCTTGCCAATACCGCAGCCCAGTGCCGTGATCAGCGTGCCGACTTCCGCAGAAGCGATCATTTTATCGAAACGCGCTTTTTCAACGTTAAGAATTTTTCCTTTCAACGGCAATATAGCCTGGTATTTACGATTCCGCCCTTGTTTGGCTGAGCCCCCGGCTGAATCACCCTCGACCAGGAAAATTTCGGACAGTGCCGGGTCTTTTTCCTGACAATCCGCTAACTTACCGGGCAGTCCCGCTATGTCGAGCACGCCTTTACGCCGCGTCATTTCGCGCGCCTTGCGGGCCGCCTCCCGAGCACGGGCAGCGTCGACAACTTTAGCGGTAATGGTCTTCGCTTCCGCCGGATTTTCCAGCAAGAAGTCCTTCAGGTTCGAACCCACCAACGACTCAACCACCGGTTTTACTTCCGAAGAGACCAGCTTGTCCTTGGTTTGCGAAGAAAACTTGGGGTCCGGCACTTTGACTGAAAGCACCGCTATCAGGCCCTCCCGCGCATCATCACCAGTCGTGGATAGCTTGTCCCTCTTGGCGATGCCAGACTCTTCAATGTACTGGTTGATGGTCCGGGTCAGAGCCGCCCTGAACCCGGCCAGGTGGGCGCCACCGTCTTTCTGCGGGATATTGTTGGTAAAGCAGAACACCGTTTCCTGATAGGCGTCAGTCCACTGCATCGCAACCTCAACATTGATACCACCTGAATCAGCAGAGATGTGCATGACCGTGGGGTGGAGCGGATTTTTATTCCGCCCCAAGTGCTCTACAAATGACTTGATACCGCCTTTGTATTCGAAAACATTCTCCTTACCTGTGCGCTCATCCAGCAACTCGATGCGCACTCCAGAGTTAAGAAAACTTAGCTCTCTCAATCGCTTGGCAAGAATATCGTAATGAAAAACGACTTCTGAAAACACGTCGTGGCTGGGCCTGAAGTAAATCTTTGTTCCCGTGGTTTTGCTTTCCCCGGTTATTTTCATGTCCTCTTTTGGAACACCCATATGATATGTCTGTCGCCAGACATGCCCATCTCGCCGGATCCGGAGCTCCAGGTGCTCCGACAGCGCGTTGACAACGGATACGCCCACGCCGTGCAGACCGCCTGAGACCTTGTAAGAGTTATCGTCGAATTTTCCACCCGCATGCAGCACGGTCATAATGACTTGCGCGGCAGAGACCCCCTCTTCTTTGTGCGTGTCCACCGGAATGCCGCGGCCGTTGTCCTGCACACTCAACGCGTCATCGGCATGGATGGTGACCTTGATGGCGTCGCAGTGGCCCGCCAGCGCTTCATCAATGGAGTTATCCACTACCTCAAAGACCATGTGGTGCAGGCCGGTGCCGTCATCGGTGTCACCGATATACATCCCCGGACGTTTTCTTACGGCATCTAAGCCCTTGAGCACCTTGATGTTCGTGGAGTCATATTGTGTTGTGTTCATTTGGTTTTTTGCACCCTCCGTGGGGCTTTCATGATAACCGCTCGACACCGGCGCTGCTGCTGAGCAGCCGTTCTGCCCGGTTACTGGAAACTATGGTTTGCGGAATGGTTCGGACTGCGTGGATTATACCATTTTCTGCACTTTTCCACGTTCCACGTGAAACAATGCTCCCGCTTCCGGCTGCTCGAAGGTCTGGGTTCCTGTCACCCAGACTTGCCCACCCATTTCGAGGGTTCTACCAATGACTTTTTGGAAGTGGTTTTTGTCGAACTCTGACGCCAGGTCGTCGAGCAGAATGATCGGATCTGATCCCCCAGCCTGCAGGATTTCCGCCTGTGACAGGATCAGCGCAGCGGCCAATAACTTTTGCTCGCCCCGTGATACCACAGCGCGCGCAGCGGCGCCGTCCAGCACAAAGGCTATGTCTGCCCGATGGGGTCCCGAGCCGGTTGCCCCATGCTTCAGATCCGTTTCCAACCCTGCCTGCAAGGACTCTTTCAGCGTTCCACCGCCCCAGCCCTGCTCATAACTGATCGCAAGCCCTCCCAGGCCGGGGCTCAAGTGTGCCAGCAAGCCACCCAGGCGTGCAGCCAGTGCTGCCGCGTGCGTCCTTCTCGCATCGGTCAATTGAACACCGAGCCCCGAAAACACATCATCAATGCTTTCGATTACATCCAGCTTTTTGAGACGCAGAGCTGCGTTTCGTTGTTTCAGTATGCGAGAATATTTCCGGTAAATACCAAGAAACCCTTGTTCCACGTGAAACATGCCCCAGTCCAGGTATTTCCTGCGTACCTCGGGCGCCCCGCTGACCAGCAAATAACTGTTGGGTTCCATCAGAACCAAGGGCATCACGCGGGTCAGCTGGCTCAGCTGCTTAAGCTCGGCGCCATCCTTGCGAGCACGCCAGTGCCTTCCGGACCGCTCCAGTCCGAGCCGGAGTGTTTTCCCCTCTTCGCTTTGTGTCTCAGCAAAGACGGTGAAGTTTTTGCCTTCTGAACCAAACAACTCGCTGGCTTGATTGGTTCTGAAAGAACGCCCCCGGGACAGAACGACCAGGGCTTCTAAAATGCTTGTCTTGCCCGCCCCGTTTCCTCCATAAAAGACGTTGAGCCCGGGGTCAGGGTCGATAGACACCTGTTGCAGGTTCCTCAGGTTATCGATCTGTAGCTTTCGTATGAACAATGAGTCGCCCCTTATCGACAGCGCGGGTTCAGGGCCGATATGGGTGTGGTTGATGCCTGTATAGCGCGGTTCAGTTTATTCAGAGCTTTAGCGGCATGACAACGTGCTTGTCCCGGCCCCCTGCCTCACTGGAAATCAGGCAGCTGCTGTTCGCGTCTTTCAGCGCCATGACCACGGTGTCCCCCTCGATCGCGCTCAAAGCATCGAGCAGGTAGGTGACATTGAAGCCGATAGCAACCTGATCAAAATTCAATTCGGCTTCGAGTTCCTCCACCGCTTCTTCGTGCTGTGGATTGTGCGCCACGATTTTTATCGAGTCATCGGATGCTTCGAGACGGACTCCCTTGTATTTCTCATTGGATAAAATTGAGGCCCGCTGCAGGGCGAGCATGAAGCTCTCCCGGTGCAGCTTAATGTGGCGGTCGGTGCCCTTCGGAATCACCGCCATGTAGTCTGGAAAGCGGCCGTCGATCAGTTTTGACGTGAAAATCATGCTGCCTTTGACCAGGCGGATGTGATTTTTACCCAGCGCTATCTCTACAGCGTCATCATTGTCGGACAGCATCCTGAGCAGCTCCAGCACACCCTTTCTCGGCACGATCATTTGCCGATCCTGTGCAACATCAATGTTCTTGTCCAGATCACAAACAGCAAGGCGATGTCCATCCGTTGCCACGGTGGTCAGGCTGCCGTCATGAAATTCAAACAGCAACCCGTTGAGATAGTAGCGAACGTCCTGGTTGGCCATTGAAAAAGACGTTTTCTCAATCAGTTTTTTTAGATCAACTTCTTGAATTTTAATAAGTTCTAGGGTTTCTACCTGATCTGTCGCGGGAAATTCAGTGGCCGGCAGCGTTGCCAGCGTGTAGCGCCCCCTTCCCGAGGAAACCATCAGCTTGTCGCCTTCCAGGTTGAATGTGATTTTCGAACCCTCGGGCAGTTTCCTGACGATATCCACCAGCTTTCTGGCAGGTACCGTTATTTCCCCGTCTGACTGAATATCGGCTTTGACCGTAGCGATCAATTCCACTTCCATGTCGGTGCCGGTTACGGACAGTTGGCCGCCCTGCGCTGAAACCAGGAAGTTAGCCAGAACGGGTAAGGTCTGGCGACGCTCGACAACACCGATTACCTGACTTATGGGTTGTAGCAGTGCTGCCTGTTCAATACTGAATTTCATAGCCTGTTTCCTGTTAAGTATTATTTATGTTTTTAAAAGTAAATATATAAACAGTAGTAATAATAAGCCCGGTGGATATCTGGATAAGCTGATTTTAATTATTGAATTCAGCGTTTTATCTCGCTAGAAACCTAGCATAGCAAGGCTTAAAGCCTGTTTACACCCTGTGGATAACGCAATCGGTAAAAGTTATCCGGGTCTTATCCACAACAGGTCCCCGGTTTACACACAGGTTAATCTGCTGGAGATGCCTCAAGCGGTTAACTGCCGCACGAGTTTAGCCCTGTCCTCCCGAAGCCGCCCGTCTGTCTCACACAACGCCTCAATTTTACGACAAGCATGCAACACGGTGGTATGGTCCCTGCCCCCGAAGGCCTCGCCAATCTCCGGCAAACTGTGCTCAGTTAACTCCTTGCACAAGGCCATCGCCATTTGTCTTGGGCGGGCGATCGTTCTGGGGCGCCGCCGGGACAGCAGGTCTGAAACACGCAACTTGTAATATTCAGCTACGGCTTTTTGTATGTTCTCAGTAGTGATCAGGCGGTCATGCACATGGAACAGTTCCCGCAAAACCTCCTGGGCAAAGGATTCGGTTATGTCCCTTCCGGTGAATCGCGCGTTGGCAAAAAGCGTGTTCAGCGCGCCTTCCAGGTCCCGAACATGGGAGCGAACCCTGCGGGCAATCAGATAAGCCACCGGCTCCTCGAGTAAAACATCCCTTTCCTGAGCTTTGTTCATGAGAATCGCAACGCGGGTTTCGAAATCAGGCGGCTCGATTGACACGGTCAGGCCCCACCCGAAACGCGACCTCAGGCGGGCTTCAATGCCGTCCACCTCTTTCGGATAGCGGTCACAGGTGAGGATAATCTGTTGCTGGCTGTCCAATAACGCATTGAATGTATGAAAGAATTCTTCCTGGGTTCGGTCCTTTCCGGCAAAAAACTGGACGTCGTCAATCAGCAGTGCGTCTGCGCTGCGATAGTGCTGTTTGAAAGTCTCGATGCGGTCTCCTCGCAGAGCATTGATCATTTCACTGACGAACTGCTCGGAGCCTACGTAAATTACGTTCGATTCCGGGTTTCGTTTGTGGATCAAATTGCCGGCAGCATGCAACAAGTGCGTCTTCCCCAACCCGGTGCTGCCGTAGATCACCAGCGGGTTGTAGGCGGTACCCGGCTTTTTCGCTACTTGCTGCGCCGCAGCGTAAGCCAGTTCATTGGACTTGCCCTGAACGAAGTTTTTGAACAGATATCGCCGGTCCAGGCGGGTTGGGATACGGGTGGGTTTCTGCGCAGATTTTACAGCGGGCGCCCGTGCGGCCCGGTTGTGTCGGTTTACTTCGACCGTCACCGAATCACGTGATGAGCCGAGGTGCTCGAAAATATCACGGATCCGCTCCAGGTGATTCAATGCGATGTAATCCCGCACGTATTCATTGGGTGCGGCAAGGACGGTCCGGCCTTTCGCGGACTTGACCAGGAGCGGCCTGATCCAGGTATTGAAGTCCTCTGCCGGGAGCTCTCGCTCCAGGTGTTTCAAACAGGTTTGCCAGTGTGAAGAGGACATGAGCGCATAAGTCTAACCCGCTGTGGATAACTTGAACAACAGATTAAGGGCCCGATCGGCAAGCCTTGTTCAGCGAGCGTAAAAAAGTTACAATTCCTCTCTTTTGTCGGCAATTTTCAAGGACTACTAAAATGAAGCGTACATTCCAGCCAAGCTTACTCAAGCGCGCTCGCAGGCACGGTTTCCGCGCCCGGATGTCTACTCCCGCTGGACGGGCAATCGTTAAAGCCCGCCGCGCGAAGGGCAGGAAAAAGCTGTCGGCCTGATACCGGTCTGCCTGGGCGCGTCACAAAATGACCGGTGTTGCGCCAGGATTTGATGGAGCGGAACGAAACCTCCGGAAGCGGTTCCGCAGTAACCAAAAAATCAGAAAAGCTGCTGAATTCAAAGCAGTATTCAAGAAGCCTGTTGTTTCATCAGACAAAAATTTCAGGGTGCTGGCCCGGCGAAATGGCGGCGATTTCGCGCGTCTGGGCATGGCCGTTTCGCGCCAGGTGGACAAACATGCTGTGGGTAGAAACAGGATTAAACGATTGATCAGGGAAAGTTTCCGTCACCACTATACCCGGCATCCCGCTAATCTCGACATTGTGGTCTTGCCCCGGCGGGAAACCGCCACCACTTGCAATGAGCAGCTGTTCCAGTCTCTAGAGAACCATTGGTTGCGGCTGGACAAGCAGTTTGAAGGATAACGACAGATGGGAAATCTTAGACCGGTACTGATAATCGGCCTGGTGTTCCTGGGCTACATGATTTGGGTCCAGTGGCAAAAAGACTACGGGCCGGCGCCGCAAACGCAGGCCCCGATAGCGGCCACACAGTCAGACACGCCGGATGTTCCTGTTTCTACATCGGCCGGAACCAACGACCTTCCTCAGCCGCTCGACAGCCCGGGCGTGGGCGAAACAGCGGCCGGCTTGCCTGAGCCGGAGCTTGCGCAGAGTACGAAACAGCTCATTTCTGTGACGACCGATGTACTGGAAGTAAAAATCGATCCGGCCGGGGGAACCGTCGTCTCCGCCGTTTTAATAGATTATCCGATTGACCTCGATGTGCCTGCGGAAAAAGTCAATCTGCTGGCCAGCCAGGGCAACGAATTGTTCATCGCCCAATCGGGTCTGCTGTCCCACCAGGAGGCGCCCAACCATACGACCCCATACCGCTTCGACAGCACCTCTTTCCAGTTGTCCGAAGGCGCGTCGGAACTGCGGGTTCCGATGACCTGGGCGGGAGAGAGCGGTCTGGAAGTAACGAAGACCTTTATTTTCACCCCCGGAAGTTATGAAATATCGGTCTCGCACGACGTGCGCAACGGCGCCGGCCAAACCTGGTCGGGAAGCCGCTACGACCAGCTTCAACGCAGCGTACCCGGGGACCGGGATGCGGGAGGATTTACCAATCCAGGCCGATACAGTTTCTTTGGTGTGGGTTTTTACAATCCGGAAGACAAATTCGAAAAAATTGATTTTGACGACCTGGCGGATGAGCCCTTCAAGAAAACCAGCGGCAGCGGTTGGCTGGCCATGGTTCAGCACTATTTTTTCGCCGCGTGGATTCCACCGGCCGAGGAAGAAGCAGCTTACTCCACCCAGGTGATTACCGGTCAGGGCTGGCCGCGATATATCGCCAGGGAGGTATCTCCGTCCCGCACGGTTCCGGCGGGCGGCGCGACCTCGTTCTCCAGCCGCCTTTACCTCGGTCCAAAAATTCAGGACGAACTTCCGGATATAGCCCCCGGTCTCGAGTACACGGTCAATTACGGCATTTTCACCGTTTTTTCCAAACCGCTGTTTTGGTTGCTGGAAAAAATTCACGACGTGGTCGGAAACTGGGGCTGGGCCATCGTTATCCTGACCATCTTCATCAAGGCGGCGTTTTTCAAGCTGACCGAGGCCCAGTATCGCTCCACCGCCAGGATGCGAAAACTGCAACCGCGAATAGAACAGCTCAAGGAACGTTATGGCGACGACCGTCAGCGGATGAGCCAGGCCATGATGGAGTTGTATAAAAAAGAAAAGGTGAATCCGCTTGGGGGTTGTTTACCCATTCTGGTTCAGATTCCCATTTTCATTGCACTGTACTGGGTGCTGCTGGAATCGGTGGAGCTGCGCCAGGCGCCGTTCATCCTTTGGATTGACAACCTGTCTGTTCGTGACCCGTATTTCATCCTGCCGTTGTTGAACGCCGCGTTCATGTTCGCGACCCAGCGACTGACCCCGATGGTCGGAATGGATCCGCTGCAACAGAAAATGATGCAGATGATGCCGCTGGTGTTCTCCGTGATGTTCGCGTTCTTTCCGGCGGGGCTGGTGCTGTATTGGGCAACCAATGCAGGCCTGTCATTGGCGCAGCAATACTACATAACGCGGAAGATCGCGGCGGCGGACTAGCCCTTTTCAGGCCTGAGCCAGATGAAGGAAAGCACCGATACGATCTGCGCGGTAGCGACCCCCGCCGGGACGGGCGGGTTGGGCATAATCCGCGTGTCCGGACCGGACGTTCCAAGGATTGCACAAACAGTCACCGGTTCACTACCGGCGCCTCGTCACGCGGCACTGGCCGATTTCAGGGACCAGTCCGGCGAAATCATCGACAGCGGAATTGTGCTGTACTTTCCTGCCCCGCGTTCTTTCACGGGTGAACACGTGCTTGAGCTGCAGGGCCACGGCGGAACCTTCGTGTTGCAGCAGCTGGTGCAACGGGTGCTCGACCTGGGAGCCAGAGCCGCCCGGCCGGGCGAGTTTTCCGAGCGAGCCTTTCTGAATGACAAGATCGACCTGGTTCAGGCGGAAGCGATCGCGGACCTGATTGACTCCGGGTCCGCCGCAGCCGCCAGGGCGGCGCAACGAAGCCTCCAGGGCGTGTTTTCACAACAGGTACATACCCTGCAGGAAGCGCTAACCGCGCTCCGGGTTTTCGTTGAGGCCGCGATCGATTTTCCGGACGAGGAAATTGATTTTCTGGCTGAAAGCGACATCAGCGAACGGGTGCAGGAAGCCGAACGTCATGTTGCCGAACTGCTGGAAGGCGCGCGTCAGGGCAGGTTGCTGCGCGACGGCATTGTTCTGGCTATTATTGGGCGCCCCAACGCGGGAAAGTCGAGCCTGCTAAATGCTCTTTCCGGTGAGGACAGCGCGATTGTCACCGAAATTCCGGGGACGACCCGAGACGTCCTGCGGGAACAGATAGATATCGAGGGGATTCCGGTACATGTTGCCGACACGGCAGGTATCCGGGAAACCACCGACCGGGTCGAAGCGGAAGGCATTCGGCGCGCCCGACTGGCGCTGGAATCGGCCGATATCGTGTTGCTGATCCGGGACGTGAGCGAACACCCTGAGCCCGAAGAGGCCCTCAGTTCCGAGGTTCCTGCCGGCACGAAAACCATTTTCGTAGCAAACAAGTCCGATCGGCTGCCGCCGCAGCGCCTACGGGCGTTGGTCGAAGAGGACGGCAGCGAACAGGTGTGGATATCCGCCAGGACAGGGCAGGGGGTGCAGGAGCTACGGACCAGGATTTTTACGGCGGTAGGGGCCGCAGAGCAGGTGGACGGCAGTTTTTCCGCCCGACAGCGTCACGTTGAAGCGCTGAAAAGGACAGCACAACACCTGGCCGCCGGACGCGCCGCTATGGACAACCAGCAGGCCGGAGAATTGCTGGCAGAGGATCTGTGTCAGGCGCAAAAGGCGTTGGGGGAGATTACCGGCGAAGTGTTGCCGGATGACCTGCTGGGAGAAATTTTCTCCAGCTTCTGCATCGGCAAGTGATCAGGCTTCGCAGTAGACGTCGTGCAGCAGCTCGATAATGTTCATTGCGGCGGTATCTGCGAGACGGTAATAGATGGTCTGGCTTTCTCGCCGGGTCCGCACCAGGTCCTGTTCGCGAAGCACCGCAAGGTGCTGCGACAGCGCGGACTGGCTCAGCTTGATGCGCTGATTCAATTGGCCAACAGAGACTTCGCCCTCTGACAGCACGCACATGATCATGAGCCGGCTCTCGTTGGCGAGACCCTTTAGCAGGTTCACAGCGTCGCTGGCGTTGCGCTGCATCACATCGAAGTCCATCCGCGGGCGTTCCTCGGGTTCAGAGGCGTCGGTCATTTCCTGATTTTATTTGCAAACTGTCTAAATTACAAATATCTTATTAAGAAACTCCTTATGTAATGTGGGTTTCCTGTTTATCATGAAAATCCGTTCTTTTTATGAGCCGGACTCCGGCACCTGGACGCATTTGCTGGCCGATCCGGCGGAAAAAGCGGCAGCCATCATAGATCCGGTCTGGGTGTTCGACCCGGTCAGCGGTTCGACCGACCGTTCGTTCATCGACCGGGTTCTGGCGCACGCGGACCAGGAAGGCTATCGCGTCGAGTGGGCACTGGAGACACACGCCCACGCGGACCACCTGACCGCGGCGGAGCTTGTGCGGCAGCAAACCGGTGCCAGACTGGCCTGTGGCCGGGGGATCTGCGCAGTGCAGAAAAACTTCGCACGGGTTTTCAACATGAAGCAAACGCCTGTAGACGGCAGCCAGTTTGACCGGCTGTTGGTCGAGGGCGACGTGATTCAGCTGGGCCGAATCGAAATCAAAATCCTTGAAACACCGGGCCATACCAGTGACAGTATTACCTACCTTGCCGGTGACGCCGCATTCATCGGCGACACGCTGTTCGCACCGGCTTATGGAACGGCTCGCTGCGATTTCCCCGGGGGTGACGCGGGGCAACTCTATGACTCCATCCGGAAGCTGTACCGGCTGCCCGGACAAACGCGGCTTTTCCTGTGTCACGATTACCCAGCAGAGGGGCAGCCGCCGGCAAAAGAAGTCAGCGTGGCCGAGTCAAGGGAACGGAACATTCATTTGCAAGAGGACACGACGCGCACCGGGTTCGTATCCATGCGGAACGAGCGTGACAGCCAGCTGGGTTTGCCGCGCCTGATCCTGCCCTCGTTGCAGGTGAACATCCTGGCGGGTGCGGCGCCGGAACCGGATTCCAACGGTGTGACGTACCTGCGCACGCCGTTCAACCGAACCATAGCCGAACTGATCAAAGAAGAAGAGCCATGAGCTCTATCGCCGTTTTGGCGGCCTGGCCGACGAAACGGCAAACCGAGCCCGGTTATTATTCGGGCGCAGCATCAGCCGCTTTGGCCCGGGCGTCCTCAAGACCACCCACGTTGACTACATTGGTAAAGCCGGCCTGCTGCAGAGATTCCAGCGCAATGCCTGAACGCCGCCCACTTCGGCAGTAAACATAAATGGGGGCCTCCTTGTCTTCAGCCACTTCGCCGATCCGGGAGGTGATTTCCGTGTAGGGAATGTTTACCGCCCCGTCGACGTGTCCGGAAACGTATTCGTCGGCTGTGCGCACGTCGATCCAAAGCGGCTCGGACGCCCACAGGCACGATGAAAAGAAAACGAAAGCCAGCAGCATGGCCGTCGAGAAAAGAAAACGTTTCATCCGTAACCTCCAAAAAAATGATTCCTCCGAGAACATCGTCCTAAATTAACATGATTCACCGGAGGTGAGGACGGTGTCTGCAGACTCATTCGGGCTCGACCAGTTTCTCGAAAGCGTCTTTCACGGCGCCCGGCGAAGCCATCAGCTTGGTGAAGCCGTGCTTGCCCGCCATGCTCAGGTCCGGAAAGTGCACGGCCATTCTGAAGCGCATGTGCAGAGCTTCAACCTTATTGTCGTCAACCAGAATTTCATAAGGGAAATAGGCGACCTTGCTGTAGCCTTCAAAGTCGACAATAGACAGCTGGCGAGTTTCGTCGATATTGACTTCTTCTTTGGAGTCATTGATTGCTCTCATGCCAACGCCAAATACCGTCTGGTTTTTACCCGGAATATCGATTCGGTAGATCAGCGAGAGAGCGTCACCCTCGACGACGAGACCGTTCTCGACGGCTGCAACGGCTTCTTCGTGACTGTCGAAACCGGCCAGTTTCAGGTAATCGTCAAAGTACGGCATCATGGCCATATAGTGATATTTGCCCAGCTTTTTAGCGGTCATTTCCTTCTCGGCGCCAAAAGCTTCCCGGTTGCCGAGGGCCTCGCCCAATGCATCGTAAACACCCTGCAAATCAGTATCCATCCGGTAGGCGTACTGGAGGTACAGTGGATTGACGAACGCAACTTCTGTTTTCCCATCCCGCTCGGTTATGCCGATTCGGACACCGGCGCCATAACCGCCCTTGGCGGATGCTGCCGCATGCTCCAGCAGAGCGGGGCTGGTTGCGACCAGAACGTTTGCGTTTTCAATGGGCGAATACTGGCCGGCCACGCTGAAGCCGGCAGCGGTCAGCGCGTCAACCGTTGCACCGGTCTGTTGTTGCAGTCCGGCGTCGTTGACCGAGGCCAGGATAAAAGGCTGGTAGCTGGTGTCCGCCGCAACGGGTGCGCACCACAGAAGTAATGGCAAAAGTAATGTAAAGGATCTGGTATTCATCTGGTTTCCCCGAATTGGCTTGCAAAAAATCAAGCTTAGACCAATATTTCAAACAAGCGGTTGTATAGATTCGAATTTTATGACCTATGTAGCGTCCTGATGATTTGGATCAAATCCGGAACGTTGATTGAACAGGAGCAGGCCCCTCTTGAACGCAGTTGAATGGGATAGAAAGAAGCACTGGGAAGAAGTCTATCGAGATAAACCGGCCGTTGAAACCAGCTGGTACCAGGCACACCCAACGGTGTCACTCTTAATGATCGAACATACTGGTTTTGGGCCCAACAGTTCCCTGATCGATATTGGCGGTGGCGCTTCGCTGCTGGTTGATCACCTGTTGCACCTCGGATACCGGGACTTGACCGTGCTGGATGTATCGCGGGCCGCCCTGGCCCAGGCTGCAAGCCGTCTGGAACATCGCGCAGTCCGGGTTGACTGGCTGGAGGCGGACGTGACGCAATTCACAACCAGCCGCCGGTTCAATATCTGGCACGACCGGGCGGCGTTTCATTTCCTGACGGCGGAAAGCGACAGGCAGCGTTACGTGGGTGCGCTGCAAGCCGCGCTGGCGCCCGGCGGACAGGCCATTATCGCGACCTTCGCCCCCGGTGGTCCGGAGAAATGCAGCGGTCTGCCGATCGTCCAGTACGATTCGTCCCGGCTGATCAAAGCGCTGGGGCCGGGCTTCGTTTTGCTGGAACAGCAAGACGAGAAACACATTACGCCTGCCGGGCGGGAACAATTTTTCCGTTTTTTCCGTCTCGAAAAAAGTCGTAATTGAACACAAGCACGGTTGATTCGGAGTACAATTTGCTGGAGCAGGTTGATGACCCTGCAAAGAGATTAGAATCCAAGAATGTCCAAAGAAACAAAGATCGATCCCGGAAAAATGGCGAATGCGGCCCAAAAGGCCAGTGATTTGATGAAAACACTGGGACACAAGGACCGCCTGATGGTCCTGTGTCATCTTGCCTCGGGAGAAAAGTCGGTTGGAGAGCTGGCGGGCCTGCTGGACATCCCCCAGTCACCGCTGTCTCAGCACCTCGCGCGCATGCGTAAGGAGTCACTTGTGACCACCCGCAGGGAGGCGCAAACCATTTACTATTCGCTTGACAGCGGCGATGCAGGCCGCTTCATCGAGTTGATGCACGAGCTTTATTGCAGCGACCACGAATAGCGTCGCAACTGACACGGATCAAACCCAATCCCATTGATGCCTGTGAATCTGACTATTTGTACATTAGACTCCCTTAAAGTATAAATTCAGCTACGCACAGTTGACGGAGGCACGAAATGAACAAGAAATCCACCTGGCTCACAACCCTGGCCGTTGTGGCCGGCTTATGCGCGGCAAGCAGCGCATACGCTACTAACGGGTACTTTACCCACGGTAACGGCACCAAGAATAAAGCCATGGCCGGTTCAGGTATCGCCCTGCCGGAAGACGCCATTGATGTGACTAATAACCCGGCCGTCGCTCCATTTGTCGGCGATCAGCTGGTGTTTGGTGCGGCGCTGTTCAGCCCGATCCGCAAATACGAAACCACCGCGAGCCAGCTTAACGGCAACTTTGGCGCATTCACCATTGGCCCGAACAAGATCAAGAGCGACAGCAATTATTTCGTGATCCCGCATATTGCCAGGAGCTGGCAACTGGCCAATGACGCTGCCTGGGCGCTGTCCTTTTACGGCCGTGGCGGTATGAACACTGACTGGAAGGGCGGCACCGCGACGTTCGATCCGGACGGTCCGGGACCGGCTCCCGTGATGACTTTCGACGGAACTTACGGCGCCGGCAAGGCCGGAGTCAACCTGAACCAGGCGTTCCTCGATGTGACTTGGGCCAAGAAAATCAACGACAACGTTTCGTTCGGCATTTCGGCCGTTCTGGTCGCCCAGATGTTCAAAGCGAACGGCGTGGGCTCATTTGCCGGTTTTACAGAAACGTTCGCAGCCAGCGGCGGCACCGTGATGCCCGGATCGCTGTCCAATAACGGCACGGATTGGTCCTATGGCGCCGGCGTCAAGGTGGGTTTGCATGCCCCCGTGTCTGATCAGGTCAGTATAGGTGTCTCGTATCAGAGCAAAATTTATATGAGCGAGTTAGACGATTATGCCGACCTGTTTGCAGAGCAGGGCGATTTTGATATTCCCGCCGACTTCAAGGTGGGCATCACCTTCCACGCCAGCGAAAAGCTGGCTCTGAATTTCGATTACCAATACGTTTGGTTCAGCAAGGTCGATTCTGTCGGTAATCCGATCCAGAATCTCTTTGCCTGCCCGACGGCCGGAGCCGGTGGAATGGATCTGTCCAGCTGCCTCGGCGGTGATAATGGCGGCGGTTTTGGCTGGGATGACGTGTCCGTGTTCAAGGTTGGCGCCAAGTACAAGGCCGGCGAGGACTGGACCTGGCGCTTCGGCTACAGTTACGGCAAACAGCCGATCCCGAATGACCAGATGACTTTCAACATCCTGGCGCCAGCGACCGTCGAGTCTCACCTGACGGCCGGGTTTACGCTGGAAAGGACACCAGGCCGGCAGTTCAATATGTCGTTTATGTATGCACCGAACAAGAAGGTGTCCGGATTACAGAACTTTGATCCGACCCAGAACGTCATCTTCGAAATGTATCAATGGGAAGTTGAAGCCAGTTACAGCTTGAGATTCTAAAAACCCGAAGGTCAAAAGAAAACGGCCAGCAAAAGCTGGCCGTTTTTTTATTCACCTGGCGCCGGTCAGGTCTTGCGAATGAGGAACTTGTAAACCCCGCCCTCTTCGCTGTGCTCTACCAGTTCATTGCCGGTAGTGCGGCAAAAAGCCTGAAAATCTGCGACCGCTCCCGGGTCAGTAGCCAGAATTTCCAGTGTTCCGCCTTCGGTCACATCTTTCAGCGCCTTCTTGGCTTTCAGAATGGGAAGCGGGCAGTTCAGCCCTTTTGCGTCGAGTACTTTATCTGCCATTTTGGTTTCCTGGTTGTTGAATAATCGGTTGTGAATCAGATAAACAGGTTTATGTGCGACTTGGTGGCGACTTCAATATACGTTGCCGCACCGCCGACCTCGATACCATCGATCATTTCATCCTTTTGATAGTCGAACAGGTCCATGGTCATCTGGCATCCTATCATGCGCACATCGGCCTCGACGGCAAGATCACGGAGCTCCTCGATGGAGGCAACGCCGTTCTTCTTGATCAGGTTCTTCATCATCTTCGAAGCCATCGCATCGACGCCGGGTATGGCCGCAACGATATTGGGCATAACCATGTGACCGCCCATCATGGGCATCTTCATCGCCGCATTCCCCAACGGTGTGACTTTCAGATCCATTTTCTTGAGCAGAAGGGGCAGGCCGTAAAAGGTGAAAAACATCGTGACGTCCAGGCCCATCGCAGCAGCCGTGGTGCTGAGAATGAAGGGAGGATAAGCCCAGTCGAGGCTACCCTTGGTAACGATGATGGACATGGTGTTGGGATCGATGGCGTTACCGCCGGTTTCTTCTGACATGGTCTTGGAACCTCCGGAAAAGGTGGGGCTTTGGATCAGGTAATTATATACAGATTTCATTTATTAGTAAAATCGAATACTATGGGTTTCCCATCAATCCGAATGAGCCAAAACCCGCCGTGAACCAGCAAGACAAAGCGCTCTTCGTGGGCCACGACATCTACCGGGAGTCGGCGTTCGGCAAGCATCACCCCTTGTCTATCATCCGGGTGGCGGGCGTGGTTGACCTGTGTGAAATGATGGGGTGGTTCGATCACGAACAATTCCGGACCAGTCCTCAGGCCAGCGTCGAGCAGTTGTTGAAGTTTCATCGGTCCGATTACATCGAGGCGTTGATTGACGCTGATGCAAAAGGCACCGTGGACAAGGCCGTCAGGGAGCGTTACCGGATTGGCACCATGGAAAACCCTTTGTTCCCGGGCGTGTTCAAAAGGGCTTCGACCGCCGTTGGCGGCTCCATTCTGGCGGCTGAACTGGCAATGGATGGACGTGTGGTTTTTCACCCGTCGGGCGGCACGCATCATGGACGGGCCGACCGCGCCAGTGGCTTTTGCTATTTCAACGATCCGGTTTTCGCTTGTCTGACGTTTCTCGAACAGGGTGTGGAACGGGTTCTTTACGTCGATCTCGATGCACACCACGGCGATGGCGTTCAGGACGCGTTTGCCGGCGATGACCGAGTTCTCACGGTTTCAATCCACGAAGAAAAGCGCTGGCCGCACTCCGGTCTGGTGGCCGATCGCGCACAGGGCGGCGCGCGCAACCTGCCGGTGCCGCGCGGATTCAATGACGATGAACTGGACTATCTGCTTGAGAATGCGGTTATACCGTTGGCGCAGAAGTTCAAACCACAGGCGCTGGTCATCACCTGCGGCGCGGACGGCCTGGACGGGGATCCGCTGTCGCGACTGGCCCTGAGCAACGGGGGTTTATGGCGTGCCGTTGAAAAGCTGGTTCACGATTATCCACGCGCCGTTGTTTTGGGCGGGGGGGGTTATAATCCATGGACGGTCGTCCGCTGCTGGGGCGGCTTATGGGGCCGCTTGAGCGGGCGTGAGTTACCGGCCGCGCTGCCGTCGATGGCGCGTTCGTTTTTACAAAGTTTCGAGTGTGATTTGATCGACGAAGATGAAATACCGGAGCACTGGCTGACGACTCTGACCGATCCGCCGAATACCGGCCCGGTCCGTCCTGAGGTCGAGCAGTTGCCCGGCCTGGTGCTGCATTGACTATAATCTGGAATGAATATGAATTGGCTTAACTCCCTGCAGGCAATAGAAGAACTGGAAGATGCGGAATTCGATGCGTCGCTGGTCGGCGAGATGGAACGATCCGCTGCGTCGAATGAGCAACGGATGGTTCGGTTTTCGACACCAACGTTCAAAGAGTACGAGAGTTCCGAGTTGCAAAGCTGCGGCAAGAACAGCTTCCCGGCGTTTTCGATCACCGCCGCGGGCTGCGCCCTGATGTGCGATCACTGCGAGGCTAAAATCCTTGAACCCATGATCCCGGCGATCAAGCCGGAAATGCTGGATAGCAAAGTACGTCATTTGATCGAAACAGAGGATCTGCAGGGTTTTTTGCTGTCGGGCGGATCCAACAAGCGCAATGAAATAAATTACTCGCGCTTCTACCCGGTGGTCGAAAAACTGAAACGGGATTTTCCTCACCTGCGCGTCGCCATTCACACCGCGCTGACGGACCCGGCGGGTGCCAGGGAAATGGAAGCGGCGGGCGTCGATGTCGCGATGCTGGATATCATCGGGGCCGAAGAGACCATTCGCGAGGTGTATCACCTGGACCGCCCGGTCGATGATTTCGAGGCCACGGTCGAAGCACTGTGTGCCACCTCGATGCAAATCTCGCCGCATATCGTGATTGGGCTACACTACGGCCGCATTCTGGGCGAAGAAAATGCGCTGGATATACTCAGCCGCCACGACACCAAGGCGCTGGTGCTGGTAGTGATCATGCCGTTCTATGCCAAGCCGGGTACTTTTGCCACGCCTGATACCGCGGACGTGGGGCGAATCTTTCTCGAAGCGCGCCGGCGGCTGCCGGACCGGCAGGTGCTGCTTGGCTGCGCCCGGCCGCCGGGCATGCATAAACGGGTAACCGACGCCTATGCGGTCATGGCCGGGCTGGATGGAATCGCGTTTCCCGCAGACGGCGCGGTTGCGGTCGCCGATATGACCGGACGTCCATTCCACCAGGCGCACGCCTGTTGTTCCATTAAGCTGGGCCAGACAACGGGTACGAGCAATATTGCCACTTTGGCCAGCACCAGTTGCGCAGCCTGACAGAGAATATTTGGAGAGATACAGATGAGTTGTGTGAAAACCGAAGGCGCTCAACCGGCTAAGCAGGGCCCGGACGGCCTGGACTTTAACCCCTACGAGATCATGGAGCCCCGACTGCCGGGCAAAACTCCGAAAGCCATGAAAAACGGCGCCCAGGTCAAGACCCAAAATATCGAACCGGCAGGGGTTTACCGCCCTGATTACAACATCCTGACGCCCAACATGCGCTCCCCCGAGTACGTGCAGATGTCGACCGCGGCAGCCATTACCCTCGGCGTCACAACGGGACGGATGTACCGCTGTTCGTGCACGCGATGTCTCAATCTGTTGCTGACTTACCCTGAGGGTTGCCGCGCCAACTGTGCCTACTGCGGGCTGGCTCGGCACCGCGAAGCAGAGCGTGATTACGCCGACCGAAACTTCATCCGCGTTGATTGGCCCGCCGTTCCGATGGACGTCATTATCGACAAGGTGGCGAGTGACGGCGAGAACAGCCCGTTTCACCGGATGTGTATTTCGATGATCACGCACCCACGCTCCGACAACGATACCGTCGCGGTGCTGAAGAAGTGGACCGACCGTATCGATCCGGTAACCATCCCGGTATCCATTCTGTCCAACCCCACCACGATGGGCCGGGCTGACGTGCAGAAGCTGAAGGACCTTGGCGCAGACATTTTCACCGTGGCGCTCGACGCGGCCACCCCGGAGCTGTTTGACCGGACGCGCGGAAAGGGCGTGCAGTCGCCGCACAAGTGGAAAAAATACTGGGAAATCCTGTTGGACGCGCGGGATATTTTCGGACCGCAGAAGTTCGGCGTGCACATTATTGCCGGAATGGGAGAGACTGAATACGACATCCTGAGCCTGGTGCAACAGATCGTGGACCTTGGCGGACACAACCACATGTTTTGCTTTTTTCCGGAAGAGGGTTCGCTGATGGACCACCTGCCCGCCACACCGCGGGACCAGTGGCGCCGGGTCCAGCTGGGACGGTATCTGATCGATTACTGCGATGCCCGGGTTGACCAGATGATATTCGATGGGCAGGGCCGGGTGGCTGATTTTGGCCTGCCCGGCGGGGAGCTGGATGACATCATCAACGCGGGACTGCCTTTCCGGACCTCGGGCTGCCCCGGCAAAATCCAGGACGACATATCCGCCTGTGACCGGCCTTACGGCGACTCGCCCCCCAGCGATATTGCCAGTTTCCCGTTCCAGCCGGACAAAAAAGACCTCAAGAAGATTCGCAAGCAGCTGGATATTCCCCATCGCCTCGTCTGAGGCCGGGCCGTTCCAGGTGGAGAAGACGTTCAGGGTCCTGGATACCGGCGTAATGGAGGGGCGCCTGAACATCGCGCTGGGACAGGCGATCGTCGAGGCGCACCGTGAACAAAAGACACCGGACACGCTCCGGTTCCTGCGGTTCCCGCCAACGGCGCTGGTGGGGCGCCACCAGGCCCTGGCCCAGGAGATCAACCTCGACTACTGCCGCGAACACGATATTGGAGTCGCCCGGCGCATCACCGGGGGCGGTGCCATTTTCATGGAACCGGGATTGCTGGGTTGGGAACTGGCGTTTCACCGAAAAACACTGGGCGTGAAGTCCTTGCCTGAGCTCACACGGGAAATCTGCGAGGCGGTGGCTGACGGTATCAGCCGCCTGGGTGTTGACGCACGGTTCCGTCCGCGCAACGACATCGAAATTGACGGGCGCAAGGTCAGCGGCACCGGCGGGTTCTTCGACGGTGACACGCTGTTCTACCAGGGCACCGTGCTGGTTGATATGGATCCGAAGGTGATGGTGTCCGCCCTGCACGTTCCGCAGGCCAAGCTGGAAAAGCGGCGGCTTGATTCCGCCGCGCAGCGTGTGGTTACGCTTAGGGAACTGATGGGCGATAAAACCCCCGCGCTGAAAGACATTCAGGCAGCCTTGATCCAGGCGTTCTCCGATCGCTTTGGCCTGAAAATGGAGCACGGTGTACTTTCTGACGAAGAGCGGGCCGAGGCGGATTTGCTGTACCGGGATGAGATCGGCACCGACGAATTTGTCGGCGGCATCGAGGAGCCGCCGGCAGCCCGGGGCGACCTGGCCGGTCGGCAGAATTGTCCGGGTGGCACGATCACCAGTTACCTTCGGCTGGAGGGTCCGGCGCAAAACCGGGTGCGCGGTGCATTGATCACCGGTGATTTTTTCATTACGCCGCCGCGAGTGGTGTACGACCTGGAATCGCGGTTGCGCGGCGTTTACCTCGACGACCTGGAAACCGAGGTCAAGGCCTTTTTCAAAGAAGCAGAGGTGGAGGTTCTGTCTGTCTCGCCGGATGATTTCATCGCATCTTTGATGGATGCGCTCGCAGACAAATGAACATTCTTAACGTTGTTCAGCACACGTCAGCCGACTACCTGGGCCTGATGGAGGACCACCTGGAGGGGCGGCGGATCCGTTTCCGTTATTTCCGGCCATTCACGGAGCAGGGTTTGATTCCGCAGCCGGGGGATTTTTGCGACGGACTGTTTTTGCTTGGCGGCGGCCCCTGGGGCAGCGCGGGCGGGCGCGACGTGCCCACGCTGGCGCAGGAGATAGAGCTGACCCGAAACATGCTGGACCAGGGCAAACCCGTCATTGGGATTGGCCTGGGCGCGCAGATCCTGGCTATCGCAGCCGGCGGGAGTTCACAACCCGGCGCCCTGGTATTCGAGACCGGATATGCCCGGCGCGTGCAGCCGGACGCGCTTGCCGGGTTCATGCCGGAGCGGTTTCCGAACGCGGTCTATATGCGTGATCGGCCGGTGCTGCCCGGCAGCGCACAGGTTTTGGCAGAAGACGAAGCCGGACGGCCTGCCGTCTTCCAGGTGGGTGAGAACGCCCTGGGCTTTACCGGTCATCCCGGCTTCAAAACCGCGATGGCGGAAGATCTGATCATGGAGTTCGAGGAGTCGCCCGAACACCCGGCCGTGCAGTTGCAGCGACTGCAGGTTATGGTAAGAGAAATTGAAGACTCACTCGTGCCGATCATGACTGGGATCATCAAGCTAACCGGTTTGATGCAATCCCGTCACCGTATCCCTCTAAAATTGAAGGGTTAGGCACCAGGAAAGTTTATCAGGTGCTACCATTGGATTATTACATTAGACTATCGTAATATTACTGACCCACGAAAAAAGGAACGCGTAACAATGGCAGAAAAACTGATTATCGTGATGGCCAACACGGATCCCCGTAATGGCGAAGAACTCGGAGCGCCCATATTCCAGGCGACGGTCGCTGCAGCGATGGAATACGAAGTGGACGTGATCTGCACCGCAACCTCAGGCCGCCTGATGCGCAAAGGCGTGGCCGAAAAGCTGTTCGTAAAAGAAGGATCTCCCAAGTCGGTTTATGACTTCATCAAGGACGCCCACGAAGCCGGCGCGAAGTTTTACTGTTGTTCACCCAACCTTGACCTTTTCGATATGACGACCGACGATCTCATTCCCGAGTGCGAAGGCATCGTCGGCGGGGCGCACCTGATCGAAGAGGTGATGGAAGAAGACTGCAAGGTTTTGACCTATTAATTAACAGACCGGGTGATTCCTGCGAATCGCCGGTACAGGAGCATTATGGCCCACGCCCATTCGACCAGAATACAGGAATATATCGGTGATCCGGTTTCGGACAGCCCGGCCATCGGCCGCGAGCAGATGGAAGAAATCTTCCAGGATATCCAGGCGGATATTCGTTACGATCACGAACTCAACGGCTGTCTGAACTGCGGTATCTGCACCGCAACCTGTCCCGCCGCCCACTATTACGACTTCAGTCCGCGCGAAATTGTCCAGTTGCTGTGGACCGAGAATCTCGAAGGCATATATGACGCCATGCAGGAAAAGATCTGGGCCTGCGCCCAGTGCTACACCTGCGCGGCGCGCTGTCCCTTCAACAATTCTCCGGGCGGCCTGGTCATGCTGATGCGCGAAGCGGCCATCAAGCACGGCATGGAGTCGGCGAAGAACGTGCTGCGGCCGTTCAGCCGCGTTATGCTGAAGTTGATTTCCACCGGTAACCAGCTGTCTCCGGACATGATCAATGCCGACGGGTTCCCGGACTGGGGCCCTCATATTTCCAAGGTCGAGGCGCCGCTGGAAGTGCTGCGTAAAGCCATTCCGATGCCGACGCTGAACACGACGGCCACGGCCTGGGAAGTCAATCTGACCACCTCGGTCGAGCTGTACACCATCTGGGAAGAGACCGGGGTTCTGGACCAGTTGGAAACCATCGATGAAAACCTGTACGACGTAATTCTGGACATCATGGACGAGAAACGCGAAGACCTGGAAGACTGGGAGGATGAGCAAAATGAGTAATGGCGAACGTTTTACCGGTCACGGTCCCGAGTGGCGCGACTCCAACCTGAGTCCTGAAGAGGCACGAACCGCCACGTCTTGGGTCGAGCAGGTCATCAACAAACGCTCGATGGAAGTGAACAAGGATCGAGTCGAAGACGTTCGCGATGCGATGTGGGAGCTGGAGAAAGACGGCGAGATCGTTGTTCACCGCATCAACGACGAGCATCAGCCCCGGATCGCCAAGACCATTTACGGCTGGGACAAAAAAGTACCCACCAACCAACTGTGGCACCACAAGTCCTGCGGCCAGTGCGGCAATATACCGGGCTATCCGGCCTCGCTGCTGTGGCTGATGAATGAGATGGACATCAGGTACCTGGACGAGACCGACCAGACCTCCTGTACGGCCTGGAACTATCACGGCTCGGGCATCGGGAATATCGAGAGCCTGGCCGCGGTTTTTCTGCGCAACTTCCACCAGGCCTACGTTTCGGCGCGCGCCCAGGGCCTGCCCGACGGCTACTATTATCCGCTGGTTCATTGCGGCACTTCATTCGGAAACTATAAGGAAGTGCGGGCTTACCTGCTGCATTCCGCCAAGCTGCGTGAGAGCGTCAAGAAGATTCTCGCCAAGCTGGGGCGCCTGGTCGACGGCAAACTGCTGATCCCGGAAGAGATCGTCCACTACTCCGAATGGGTACACATGGTGCGCGACGACATTGCCCAGCGTCAGACGATCGACGTCAGCAACATCCGCGCAACCATTCACCCGGCCTGTCACGTTTACAAGATGGTGCCGCAGGACGCGATTTACGACGACAACATCCTGGGCGGCAACCGCGTCGCCGTCTCCACCGGGATCATGGAAGCGCTCGGTACCCAGGTGATCGATTACTCCACCTGGTATGACTGTTGCGGATTCGGTTTTCGCCACATCATTTCCGAGCGGGAATTCACCCGCTCCTTCGCACTGGACCGAAAGATCAAGGTCGCGGTGGAGGAGGCGCAAGCCGACGTGATGATCGGCCACGACACCGGTTGCATTACCACGCTGGACAAAAACCAGTGGATCGGCAAGGCGGCCGGTAAAGACTACAACCTGCCGGTCATAGCCGATGTGCAGTTCGCGGCGCTGGCCTGTGGCGCACATCCCTACAAGATAGTCCAGTCCCACTGGCACGCATCCGCGACCGAGTCGTTGATGGAAAAAATGGGTATCGACTGGCAAGCCAAGAAAGCCGAATTCGAGGCTTACCTGAAAGAAGTGGAGGCTGGAAATTACGACAGCCTTTACGACCCGCGCCTGGCGATTACGTCCGGGCCCGGGTTTCAACCGGTTAAACAACTAGAGAAAACAGAGCAGAGCTGAGCATCATGTCAAAACCAATCCTGATCGTAGGAGGCGGACCAGCGGGTCTGGCCGCAGCACATTCACTGGCCACCTTCGGGCAGTCTTGCATCGTGGTGGAGAAAGAGGACCGGCTGGGCGGCGCACCCATCCTGGAGGGCTACGCTAAACTCGTTCCCTCTGGTGAGTGGGCGAAAGACGCTATCGGCGGAATGGTCGACCGCGCCAGCGGGCACGAACTGGTGGATGTTCGCACCAGCACGTCGGTCACTTCATTCAGTGGCGAAGCGGGTGATTTCACCGCGGGCCTGTCCGACGGAGAACCGGTCAATGTTTCCGCCGCCATCCTGTGCACCGGGTTTACCCATTTCGATTCGGCCAACAAGCCCGAGTGGGGCTTTGGCACGTACCCCGATGTCGTTACTACCACGCAGGTTGAGCAGATGGTCTCATCCGGCCAGGGCGTGCGCTGCCCGTCGGATGGACGTAAACCCAAACGCGTTGCCATTCTGTTGTGCGTCGGCTCCAGGGACCGGCAAATCGGCCGCGAGTGGTGCTCCAAGATCTGCTGCACGGTTTCAGCCAATATGGCGATGGAAATCCGCGAAGAACTGCCCGACTGTCATGTCTATATCTACTACATGGATATCCGCACGTTTGGCCTGTACGAAACCAAGTATTACTGGAAGAGCCAGGAAGAATTCAAGGTCAAATACATTAAGGCGCGAATCGCAGAAGTTACCTCTGATGGAGAAAAACTGATCGTCAAGGGCGAAGATACCCTGGTTAAACGCCCGATCACGATCCCGTTCGATATGGTCATCCACGCGATCGGCATGGATCCGAACGTCGACAATCCGGACCTCTCCTCCATTTTTGGTGTCGACCTGGAGCCGCACGGATACATCGACAAGGCCAGCAGCTACAGCGCTTCCGGCCTGACCAACAAGTCCGGCGTCTTCGTGGCCGGTGCCGCCACCGGGCCGGAAACGATCGATGACTCCATTGCCCAGGGCAAAGCCGCTGCAATGGCCGTGTTGGAACAGCGTCAGCTGGCCGCCCGGCTGGTCAGCTAGGAAAGCAGATTGGTATCCCTGTTCCGAACAAAGCAACAGCTTGAACCGGCCGCGCCGGAACGGCCACGGCTCGATCTGAGCGGGCCGCTGCTGACGCGGGCGCTGGAAACCCTGATCCAGGGTACCGAAGCCCAGGGCGGAATAGAGTTCTGGACCGATGCGCTGAAACTGAAAAGCCAGATGTTTGAGCAGGCGCTGGGCCAGGGCCATGCGGGGGACCTGCCGCTGGATACGTTCAAGGGGCTGTGTGCGTTCATGGCGAGTGTGCGCCGGCGCATCGGGCCCTACCTGGAACAGCCCGCATACGGAGCGATGGTGGATGCTATCGTGGACCTGCTCGAAGGTGCCAGGGACACGACGACCACGGACGCCCGACTGGCGGCATTCTGCTCACATTTTCCGCAGAACAAGAAACACCGCTGGGTTCGTGATCTGGGCGTAGAGATCCTGCACGGTGTGGATCCCGAACGCTATCCGTTGATGTGCCGATGGGTCTGGGACAGAAAGGCCAACACCGGAGTTATCCGCGAAATCTGGTTCGATGACGAAGTGGATAACATTACGATCAATGTCCCTGACGGTTTTGGCACCTGCCTGATGCTGCGTGAAGAGCTCAGCCAGTTCCTGACCGACAATGGCGTGTTTCGCGACGTGATCTGGTACGTGGACCTGTTGTGCGCCAAGATTTATGCCGACTATATCGCGGCCCAGGGCGGGGTCTACCTTCGGGCCGACTTTTCCGCACCCGGCGACCCGATGGAACACACCCGCAGACTGCTCGGGCTGGATGGCGTGCGGGCAGGAAACGGCCGTACGCGCCTGAAAGCGATCAGTGGCGAGGCTTTTGTAATTGACGACACCAATTTACTGGACTAAACGATGCCCATTCATGAGAAATCCCTGATCCGCCCCGAAAACCTGCAGGTCCATGAAAACCTGGAAGTCGAAGGCGTGGATGTTTCCGGCCACTGGAGCACCTTCATCGAAAGCCGGGTAGTCAGCGACTACAACGAGGCCATCGAGGATGAGATTTCGGCGCTTCCGGGCGGAGAAAACATTCATCGTTGCTGGCAGTGCGGGTCCTGCACGAATGCCTGCACGGTTCACGCAATCAACGCCGACTTCAATCCACGCTACTGGATTTACCTGATCCGCATGGGCATGGAGTCGGAATTGCTGCGCGACAAGGACATCATCTGGCAGTGCGTGTCCTGCAATAAATGCACGTACGCCTGTCCGCGTGACGTGTTTCCCGAAGGGGTGATGAAAGCGACGGCGCACTGGCTGGAACTCAAGGGCCATACACCAAAGTCGCACTCAACCATATTTGATGAAATCTTCAGCGAGCAGGTCATCGAAACCGGCAAGATCGAGGACGGCCGGACCATCAGGCGGTTTTTCAAACAAACCGGCCAGGCGTTGCGGCAACCCTGGCTGGAAGAAATGGTCAAGCGGATGCTGCGAAACCTCCCCATCGGTATGCTGACCCGGATGGGAATGGCAAATTTCATCCAGCCTAAAACCAGCGGCTGGTCGGGTGCGCGTGACGCAATCAAGGAATACGTGGCGGAGCAGGAAGCACATCACCGGGCAGCGCTCGGACTGGATGACCTGGTGAAAATGGCCGAAACCGAACTCAAAACCGGCGCAGCCAAGTAAGCGCTGCCCGTAAGCAGGAATAACCTTATGTCTGACAAGAAAACCAAGTACCAGGAAGTCGCCTATTATCCGGGGTGCGCCCTTGAAGGTAGCGGCCATGCCTATAACCGCTCGACCAAGGCGCTGGGTAAGAAGCTTGGACTGAAACTGAAGGAAGTCGATAACTGGAATTGCTGCGGCGCGATGGAAGTTAAAAACATCGATCCAAAAATACAGACCTACCTGTCCTCCCGGGTAATGTCGATCGCCGCGAACAAGATGAACATGGATGTCGTGATGGCTCCGTGCAACGGCTGTTATCACAATCTGAAGAAAGCGGAATATGACCTGCAGAATGACGACGGCTCAAAAGACGTGGTGGATCGCCTGTCAAAAAAGGCGGGTCATGACACCTATCAGGCCGGGCAGGTGGAAACCATCCATGCGCTGGACTGGGTCAAGGAAACCATCGGCGAGGACGGCCTGAAAGAGCGGGTCAAGAACTCGATGCAAGGCATCAAGATCGCCAATTATTACGGTTGTATGTATACCCGGCCGCGGCATATTTTTCCGGAAAAGGATTCCGGCCCGGGCAGCGAGTCCACGTCCAAGCCGCATTTCATGGACGACCTGCTGGAGGCCGCGGGCGCAGAAAACGTCGACTTTCCCCTCAAGACCGCCTGCTGCGGTGGAGCCCATACGCTGTCCGACAGCGACACCTCGACCCGCCTGGTCGCCAACATTCTGCAGACGGCTGAGGCCGCCGGCGCTGAAGTCATCGCCACCGAGTGCCCCACCTGCCATAGCGGCCTGGAAATGCACCAGATCCGGGCGGAAAAAACGCTGGGGATCAAGACCAGCGTAAAAATCATATATTTCACGCAGTTGCTGGGGATGGCGCTGGGCCTCAAACCCAAGCAGGTGGGGTTGCATGAGAATGTCTCAGATTCCTTCAGTTTCGTGAAGGAAAAGGGGTTGGCTTGACCCGCCTGACCGACATCGGCAAGCGACTGGATCAGTTGATCGCCGCGCCGCCGGCGCCATCTGATGCAGAAGAGCTGCTTGGCCTGGGCGAACAAGTGCTGGAGCAATGGGTGGTTGCAAAGGGCAGGGAACCGACGCAGGATCAGCGGGAAGGCTTTCGACTGCTTGCATTGCACCGCCAGGGTGCCGACAAAGACCCCAGTTTTAACGCTTGCCGGGAAACCTGCCGTGAACTGGCCTACCATTACAACTTGCTGGCCCTGCACCCGGATCACCCGGAATCGGCCCAGCGAGCGCGCATGATGGGATGGGTGGCCAACCACCTCTTTCTGTTCATCAGCGGCAAATTGGAAACGGAACAACTGGGCGATTTCTGCTGTGCGTCAAAACCTTTGCGGGAAACAGTTGACGCGGATTCGAATGCCCAGTAGAAATTAGATTCTTATTATCAGGAGACGCTGACAATGCCAACGGTACGAGGATGTAACCTTCCGGATGATTTATTGTACGACGTGGAGAACCACACCTGGTTCACCGAGGTTGGCGACGGTACGGTCAGAATTGGAATGACGGCCATCGCTACGGCCATGGCTGGACAGCTGGTTGCGTTCACGCCGAAGAAGATTGGCCGTTCAGTGCGCGCGGGCCGGTCCTGTGCAACGGTGGAGTCCGGCAAGTGGGTAGGCCCCGCCAAATCGGCAGCCGGCGGCGAAGTCGTGGGCGTAAATGAAGATCTGCTCACCAACCCCAGCATGGCGAACGCCGATCCATACGCGTCCTGGATGGTGCAGCTGCGGCCGGAAGACTGGGACAGCGTCAAGGCCGCCCTGACCCCGGGCAGTGAAGTAGCTGCACCGTACGAGGCCAAGATGGCTTCAGAAGGTTTCGAGGGCTGCGCTTAAGCGGTTTTCACCGCCGCCCGCCGGCGGAAATGGCCCGGAGAAATGCCGAACCATCCGCGAAATGCGCGGCCGAAATTCGAAGGATCCTGGTAACCCAGGCGGTAGCCTATTTCGGTAACGTTCAGATTGGAACGTAAAAGGTAGTCTGCCGCCAGGGTCTTGCGCACGTCCTCGAGAATTCTGTTGTAAGAGGTTTCCCCGCGCTTCAATCGCCGGATCAGCGTTCTTGGAGAGACGTTCTGGGATTTCGCAATTTCAGATAGGCCGGGCAGTTTTCCCGGCCGGGCCAACAGGGCCTGGCGGACAGCGATTTCGGCCGGAAGAATGCCTGAAACGGCCCGCAAGTCTTCCTCGCAGCGCATCACCAGGTAGCGATGCATGGCCTCGTCATGCAGCACGCAAGTCTCATCCAGCCAAACAGCAGGAAAGCTGATTTGATGTCCCCGGGCGTTAAACTCCAGTTCCGGGTGAAAGGCGGATGCCAGCTGCTCATGATATGCGGGCGGGCGGTAGGCCAGCTCAATGTGCGCACCCCACAGCTCCCGTCCCAGCGGCCGTTCGAGCATGCTTTGGATGGCCAACAGTGCCAGCTCCACGAGCGTCTGACGCTCCTCTCCCAATTCCGCGCTTTCATACAGGCGAATCACGAAGCGGTTGCCCTCGGCCGTTCCGGCCAGCCAGAGATAGGGTCCGCGTATTCCGATGAACCGAAGCAGCACGTCCACTGAGGCGCGCAAGTCGGGCGCTGTGACCACCGCGAAACCCAGCGGGCCGTGGGACGGTATGGTCAGCCGCTGGGCCAGGGAAAGGTGCCAGCCGGGTCCGAGACTGCGCGTTACATTGGCCAGAACCTGACGCGTCTCAAGGAAGCTGACCACTTTGCTGCTTTGCTTCAATTCTTCGACGGTCAGGCGCGTTCCGGCCAGTAACGGCGTGACCGGCAGGTGCTCTGACGCGGCATGCTGAAGAAATACTTTCAGGTAGGCCGCCGGCATGTGCCACTGATTTTTTTGGTCTTTTGCGATCATAAAGACCTATTTTGACACTTTATGACCACATATTGTCAACATGTACGCTGTCGCTGGCCCTGATTCAAGTGCATCATTGAGGCATGAAAACATTTACCGTTGACGATCCGCGACTGGGCCTGATTCAGTACACGGACAAAAAGCGTTATCTCTGGCTGGTGTCCGTGCTGTTTCCTTTGATTCCATTGGTTGGCATGGGGCTGATGAACGGGACCGGCAAGGAATGGACGCTTTGGATTCCGCTCGTTTTTCTCTATGCGTTCATTCCGCTGCTGGATCACCTGTTTCCCAATGACCGGAGTAACCCGCCGGAGCAGTTGGTGCCGCAATTGGAACGTGACAGTTATTATCGGATTCTCAACCATCTTACGGTCCCGCTGCATTTCCTGATCCTGATCATCGGCGCCGGGTTTGTAGCCAGCCATGATCTGGGCTGGTCGGGCTTATTGGCGCTCAGCCTGACCGTGGGAGCCATCAGCGGCTTCGCCATCAACACGGGCCACGAGCTGGGCCATAAGAAGGATCCGGCGGACCGCCTGGCGGCCAAACTGGTCCTTGCCGTTCCGTTCTATGGCCACTTTCCAAGCGAACACAATGCCGGCCACCACGCGCAAGTGGCGACGCCGGAGGACAGCGCAAGCGCCCGTTTTGGCGAGAGCATTTACCGGTTCGTGCTGCGGGAGGCGCCGGGCGGTATATTGAGGGCCTGGCAACTGGAGGCTCAGCGTTTGCGCCGTCGCGGCTTGAAAACCTGGAGCTGGCGTAACGAAATTCTGCAGTCGTATACCCTCTCGGTGCTTCTCTACGGTGGATTACTGCTGGCTTTCGGCAGCGTTATCCTGCCGTTTTTGCTGATTCAGACCGCGTTCGCGTGGTGGCAGCTGACCAGCGCCAATTACATCGAGCACTATGGCCTGCTCAGAGAGAAAAAACCGAACGGCCGCTACGAGCGCTGCCAGCCGCACCACTCGTGGAATGCAAATCACCTGGCATCAAACCTGATAACGTTTCACCTGGAACGGCATTCAGACCATCATGCGTTCGCCGCGAGACGTTACCAGTCGCTGCGTCACTACGACGAGGTACCGCAACTGCCCAGCGGTTATTTCGGCATGTTTCTGCTTGCCTACGTGCCGCCTTTGTGGCGGCGGGTCATGGACCCGAAAGTGCTGGCCCTGGTGGACGGCGACCTGAACCGGGTCAACAGGGGTTAGTATCGGTTTCGGGACATTCTTTTAGCTCCGTAACGCTGGCTTGCGGCACGGAGAAGAACTTCAGGCTCTCCAGCTCGGCTTCGGCAACATGCTGCTTCGGTTGCTGTTGGCCTGCCAGCTCGCGGGACATGCCGCTGGCCGCGTCCAGAAACGCGGAGTAAAGCATGGAACGCTCACCATGGCTCAAGGTGCGTGACTGGTAGCCTCGGCATTCCAGCGCCCGCTGCAGCGAAAAACCCTCCATGCAGCCGCAGTCGGATTTGTGCAGCCAGGCGCCGGTGTGCATGTCAAAATCATAAAGGGTCAGAAAGTGATGGCCGTGTTCGGCGACAAACTCGATCGCATCCATGATGAAGTCGGCTTCGAGGTCGTCCATGGTGTAGTGCAGGCTGATCCGGCACCAGCCGGGCTTGATTCCGCAAAAGCCTTTCTGGATCCACTTGCGATACTGTTCCGACGTTTCGAAATCGATATCCAGCAGACGATGTCCATACGGGCCCGCGCAGGAACAGCCGGCTCTAGACTGAATGCCGAACAGGTCGTTCAGTAGGGACGTGACAAATTTCGGATGCAGGTATTTGCCGCCATGAGTTTTGAGGTTGAAAGATACGATACTGATACGACGGGCAGCATCCGGGTTACCCAGGATCTCGATATTCGGATTGTTTTCCCACCGGCTGAACGTGCGCAGCAACAGTTCGTATTCGCGTTTTTCAATGGCTTCGACACCAATTTCGTCTTTGACCTGGAAAGCCAGGCCGGCTTTCAGGATTTGCAGAACACCCGGCGTGCCGGCCTTTTCACGCTCCTCGATATCGACGATGAAGTCCTGGCTGGTCGGGCCGACGTAATCCACGGTGCCGCCGGCGCTGACGCTGGGCGGTAACTCGGCATGGTAAATCCGCTGGTTGAAGACCAGCACGCCGCTGGCACCCGGTCCGCCGAGGAATTTGTGCGGGGAAATGAACACCGCGTCCAGCGATGCATCTCCCGCATATTTTTCAGCGGGCGGGTTCATGTCGATTTTGACATAGGGCGCGCTGGCAGCGTAATCAAAGCAGGCCATTGCGCCATGGTCGTGCAGCATGACGGCAATTTCGTGCACGGGGGTACGCATGCCCGTCACGTTGGAGGCTGCGGAAAATGAGCCGATCCGCATGCGACCCTGGTAGGCGGGATCCTGCAACAGCGTTTCAAGATGACCCAGGTCGATACATCCGTCCGCATCCAGCCTGACCTCGACGACGGTCGCCAGGCTTTCGCGCCACGAAATTTCATTGGAGTGATGCTCGTAAGGACCGACAAAAACAACGGGCTGATGCGCCAGCAGATAGTCACTGAACGCGGCGTGAGACTCGGGACCGAGCGCAATTTCCATCATGCGGGTCAGGCTTTGCCGGGTTGCCGGCGGCAGCGCAACGCCGATGATCTGCTGCAGCTTGTCGATGGCGCCGGTTGCGCCCGTGCCGACACAGACGATGCGCCCGTCGGGGCCTGCGTTCACTGATTGCTTGATCGCATGTTCCGCCTGCTCCACCAGGCGGCTCATTGAGCGGCCGCTAATGTCGTCTTCGGTATGCGTGTTGGCGTAGATGCGCTGCAGGTTTTGAATGTACTGCTCGATCATCGTCAGGCAGCGGCCGGATGCCGTGTAGTCGGCATAAACCATCAGGCGCTCGCCGAAGGGGGTGGTCACCGTGGCGTCGGCGCCGACAATCTGGCTCCGAAGGAAATCAAAACTCAATGTGCGGTTGTTGTCCATGGAAGATATTTTAACCGTGTTTTCTATCCAGTAGCCCCATTATTGAAGATCGCCGTGCAGCGTTTGACCAGGGGGATTGAATAATGACCGTAAAAGCGCCAGTCTAGTTGGATAAACCCCTGATTTCAGGGTCGACCATACGATGGGATACGCATCATGCTTGATACAGTAAAAACGAAGCTGGAACTGAACAATCCGGCGCTCTTACGCGAACAGTCTTATATCAACGGAGAATGGGTTTCCGCTGCCGACGGCGCGACCTTCGACGTGACCAATCCAGCCGACGGCTCCCTGGTAGCGACAGTTCCCCAGTTGAGCGTCGAAGACGCCAGGACCGCGATTGAATGCGCCGATGCGGCCTGGCCCGCATGGCGTTCAAAAACCGCCAAGGAACGTTCAGCGATCCTGCGGCATTGGTTCAACCTGATGCTGGAGAACAAGGACGACCTGGCGGCCATCATGACGGCGGAGCAAGGTAAACCGCTGGCTGAATCGGCCGGAGAAGTCCTGTACGGAGCGTCATTCATCGAATGGTTTGCTGAGGAGGCCAAACGCGTTTACGGAGACGTGATTCCGACGCATCTGCCCGACCGCCGGATCCTGACCATCAAGCAGGGCATTGGCGTGGTGGCAGCCGTCACCCCGTGGAATTTCCCCAACGCGATGATTACCCGTAAGGCGGGTCCGGCCATGGCGGCCGGCTGTCCCGTCGTGATCAAGCCGGCCTCGGAAACGCCGCTGTCCGCGCTGGCGCTGGCGGTGCTGGCCGAGCAGGCCGGGGTGCCGGCAGGTGTGTTCAACGTGCTGACGACAACCGATTCCCGAGGCGTCGGTAAGGAACTCACCGAAAGCCCCCTGGTGCGCAAATTTTCGTTCACCGGCTCTACCGAAGTGGGCAAAATCCTGATCCGGCAGTGCGCGTCGACCGTGAAGAAGGTCTCTATGGAGCTGGGCGGCAATGCGCCGTTCATCGTGTTCGATGACGCTGATGTCGAAGCGGCTGTTACGGGCGCCGTGATCTCCAAGTACCGCAACGCCGGACAGACCTGTGTCTGCGCCAACCGCGTTTACGTGCAGGAAGGGGTTTACGACGAGTTCGTTGAGAAATTCACGCGGGCGGTTCGTGAACTCAAAGTGGGGCGCGGCGAGGAATCCGGGGTAAACATCGGGCCGATGATCTCCAGCGACGCTATCGAGAAGGTGGAACAGCTGCTCGCCGATGCCAGGGACAAGGGTGGCCAGGTCGTCGAGGGCGGTGACCGTCACGAGCTGGGGGGGCTTTTCTACCAGCCAACCATAGTCAGCGGCGCGACCGCGGACATGGCATTCGCCACCGAGGAAATTTTCGGGCCCGTCGCGCCGATCTTCAAATTTTCAACCGAGGACGAAGCCGTCGCGCTCGCGAACGCAACAGAATTCGGCCTGGCAGCCTATTTCTACGCCCGCGACCTGGGCCGCGTGTTCCGCGTCGCCGAGGGTCTGGAGTACGGTATGGTCTGCATTAACGACGGCATCCTGTCGACCGAAACCGCACCATTTGGCGGGGTCAAGGAATCCGGCACCGGCCGTGAAGGATCCAAGTACGGCATGGACGAGTACATAGAAATCAAGTACATCACGCTGGCCGGCATCAACGAATAAAGGAGTCTCGGTTCCCTGCTCCCGGCTGCGCCGGAAGGCGGCTTCGCTCGACGGCATGCAATGATATGCTCGACGCCTCCGCCGCCGTTCGCTGCAATCGCCTGCCCGACCAGGGCCGGCGATTTATCGGAACCGGGAGGTCAGATTAATCCGCGGCCACGCCGAGTTCGGTGAGCACCCATTCACCATCTTCGGATGGGGTTTCCTCGGCACCGGCTATGATAATGCGCTCAGCGCTGAAGTTTCCGTCCGTAACAAAAGCGGTGCGGATCGCTTCCGCCCGCGCGCTGGCCAGCTGTTCGAGGTCCTGCGGCGTAATGACTTCTGACTCCAGCAAGCGGTCGCGCAGATCGGCGGAATAAGCGAGCTCATCGAGCACGGCTTTGCCCTCCGGGTCTTCCACCGGTGGCCGGGTGTGGACCGCCTTCAGATCCTGCAGCGACTGTTCGGGAAAGCGCTCCCTGAACAGGGACTCAAACACCGAACGAATTTCCTCATCCAGCATGGCGGCCTCATCGGCAGGCCGGGCTGCATTTCCACCCATTAGGGCGACCACCTGCTCACGCAAACTGAAAAATTTCAACTTGGGTGTGTCAATCGCTGTGTCGTAAGGCCCGGTAATTTCAACGGAGAGTTCGGGCCGCTGCTGCAATGCCGTCTGTAGTTGGCCGATTTTCTCAAGCTCCGGCGGGGTCAGGTCTGACCGTCCTGCCAGGAACTGGAATTGCCCCAGGTCTTCAGACTCGATGCCGATCAGGCTGCCGAGCATGCGGAAAGGCGCGGATACGACCTTCGTAATCAAACCCGCAAGCGCTTTGAAGATCACTCCGCCAATCCTGAACTCTGGGTCGTTTACATTGCCTTCCACCGGCAGGTCGATGTCGATGACTCCGTTCGAGTCAGTCAGCAAAGCCACCGCCAGCCCCAGCGGCAGGCTTGCCGCATCCGGGCTGTCTACCTTGTCTCCCAACACCAGGTCACTCAGGACGACCGCGTTACTGCCCTGCATCTGTCCTTGCTTGATGACGTACTCCAGATCGAGATTCAGCTTGCCCTCGTCAATCTTCTGTCCGGCGAACTGGGCTGAATAAGGGGATAGGTTGGACATCAGCAGGTTGCGGAATTCGACGGTGACGTCCGTGTCCGATAGTGGGTCGAATACATTCATGGCGCCTTCGATTCGCGCCAACCCATACTCATCCACCTGTCCTTCCAGCCGGATGATGGCTGGCTCTGCGCTGGAGCTGTCCATGGTGGAAAATGCGCCGTCCATGGAGCTGATATGCGTGGCAAAGGGCAACGGGAGCGACAGGTCGGAAAAGTCCATCGCCGCATCGTTGAGGCTGACGGCGCCGATCACGAATGACCAGGGGGCTGCATCCGGTTCTACTGGAGCGCTCTTGGCGGATTCGCCGGGAACCTGCAAACCGGAAAGATTGGTTGTTCTGTCCGGATAGATTGTGACTCGGCCAAACGGCTGTTCGAGTTCCGCGCGTGAAACCCGCAGTTTTCTGGCCGCGGTGTTCGCCTCGAAACGGTCAATGTCAAGCCTACTCCAGCCTACCAGCTGTTCGTCCCGGGCCGTGTCGGTAATATCCAGGCCCTCGATAGACACAGTGCCTGAGATTTCCGCCGCCTCAGCCCCGATCTCCACATCAAGTTGCGAGTTCAGGCTGCCGCTTTCGATCTGGAGGTTAAGCGCCTGTTGCACATAGGGCTGAGCCAGTTGCAGCTGGACAGCGTTGGTGCTGGCCTGGCCCGTCAAGGAAAAATCCGGAAGCGCAGCGACTTCTCCGTCAAAGCCAAACGATCCGGCACCGTTCAGGCTGCCCTGCAGCTTGATGGGCATGCGGCGGTTGGCCTCGTTGCCGAGATTCGTTGCCATAAGCTGCAGTCCCTCCAGCGTCAGGCCGCCGGGAGGCGCGATACGGTTATCGGCAAATTGGGCTTGCCCGCCTTCGACCAAAAACGCATCGACGTCGACTTGCCATGCTGGAGTTTCATCGGCTGAGCGGTCGCTGTCAGAACCGGCCGGCGAGCTGCTTTCGGGTTTGAGATCCAGCAAATTGAACTTGCCGCTCTCGTCCAGCGACGCAGAAATCCCGGGCTCGGTTAACTTGATGCGGGTGAATTTCAGGGTATTGTCCGGGAACCGGAAAGCACCGCCGCTGACCTCCAGGGCCGCAAGTGTGAAGAACTCCGAAACCGGATCCAGGCCGGAGACCGCTACGTCTGACAAGTCCACGGCGAGATCGTCGAGCGCCACTGCGATACCGCCGTCTTCCCGGGCATTGATGTGATAGCGGGTGCTCACAGACATCCTGGCTTTTATGGAATCCAGCGGCAGTGTAGCTTCCAGGTAAGCAATGGTCTGGGCAAGGCTGGAGTTCTCGATGGTCAGCTCGCCGCTGGAATCCAGCGGCGCGAGGCTTAGGGTTCCCTGCCATTTCAGGTGCGCCTCATCGGGCAGGCGAATGAAAACGGATTGCCGTCCGGAGCGGTCCGGCAGGGTGTTCAGTTCCTGTACGGACACATCGATGGGCCCGAATTTAATCGCGACCGTTGTTTCCGGAACATGGTCGCGAAAATCCAGGATTCCCCCGCTCAGGTTGAGATCATGAATCAGAAGTCTCGGCAAGTCGCCGTCACCGCCTGCTGATGGCTCGTCTGATTCCGAATTGGCTTGCATGTCGGCCAGAAGCCGGCTCAGCCGGGAATCATCCTGTGCGAAACGTTCGAAATGCAGATTGGCTCCGTCCAGGCGGATAGTGCGAAAAGTCCAGGCACGGTTAAACAGGCTCGAGAGCTGGAAATTGACAAAAAATTCCTCGAACCCTGCCAGCTTGACTTCATCCGTATCGAGCAGGTGGAAACCGGTGGCGCGCAAGCTCAGGACATACGGGTTGATCTGGACCCTTTCCAGCGAGGCTTCACGTCCGAGTTTCTCCCGAACGGTGTCGACGACCAGCTTGTTAACCAGCACCGGGGCCAGAAAAAAGCCAAATACGGTATACAGCAGGATGAACACCACGACCCAGAACCGTTTACGCCGATAATTCAGCCATTTTTCCCGCAAAATGCCGGGGTTGTACTCTGCTCTTTCTAGCTCAGATAGTGCCATCATTTATCCGTATCCGCTGTCTCAGTTTCGCCGGCCGCCGCTTCTGCGCGGGGCGGGTCTTGCCATTTCACGCGACCGCCCAACCTGGCGCGACTGGTGGGCCCGGTTCAGGTCGTTGCGGTTAATCGAAGAATTGGCCGGCCTGCTGGACCGGCGCGAAGACGGCATGGCCGATGGCCTCGTCGATGGTTTGGCAGCAGGTCTGGACGGCTGGGCCGCTGGGCGGGCGGCCGGCTTGGCGCGGTCGACAGCCGGGGCGTCTTTCCAGGATCCGCTCTGGCGGGTTTGCCAGGAGTCACCGTCACGCCGGGCAACGTTTCCGCTTCTGTCGGCGTAGACGTTGTTGGCTCGGTTGGCGGCCGGTCGTGCTTTTTTCAAATCACGATTGACCGCTGCTCTGTCGGCATTGCGTGCCCGGTTTTCCGGCCGGTTGTAAAGGTTCCGGTTCTGCAGTGTACCGGCCTGTGTTCGATTATTGTTTCCGATGCGGTTACTGATCTTCTCGCGGTTTCCGATGTTCACGTTATTGCCGATGTTGATGTTGCCGGTATTGATCACGACCGGGCGGCGGTAACCGCCGCCATACCAGCCGCCGCAGCAACCCCAGGGACGGTAGGCGCCGCCCCATCCGCCGCCCCAGCTCATGCCGAAGCTGAAAAAGCCGTTGCTCCAGCTGACGCCGAAGTTCCATCCGCTCCACGGGTTATAACCCACGTGAAAACCCCAGGTGGGCGGGCGCGGATAGTAATACCGGCCCCAATAGGGTGGGTAATACCAGCCGGTGCCGTAGACCGGCACACCGTAATAAGGGAACGACCACAGGTAGCCGGGGCGGTAGCCCACATACACCACATCAGGCGTCGACTGGTAAATCTGCACGTAGGTCGTGTTGTAAACCGGTGCTGACGGCGGAATCTGCTGGATCTGTTCGTCCGGAATTTCGTCCGCGACCACCCACGGGCCGGTGGCGGCAGCCGAAACGAACCACACGCCATCATCCACGGCGTAATATTTGCCGTTGATTTCCAGTACCTGCGCGCCGGTATTCACTGCATAGGAAACTTCGGTGCCCTCGATTTTCTCGAACGTGGGAGAACCGTCGTATTCAACCGCCAGGCTGGCTTCGCTACGCCTGATCGCTGCAGTTTGCGGAATAGCGGCGTCGCGGATGGCGGCTTCGGCCTCCTCCGTGCCGGCAACCGAGGTACGTAAGCCGCCGATATCGGAAGCCGGGGGGATATTGGCGAAGCTGGCCGGTAATTCATCGGCGCGAACAAATGTCCAGGGCCCGGATTTCGACTGGGAACGGAACCAGCGCCCGGACAGCAGCAGGTACATATTGTTGGTGCTCAACTCACGCAGCCACGGCGTCTCGGTATTCTCGACATACAGCAGTTCACCGCCTGTCAGCGACATCCAGCTGGGTTTGCCCTGGGTGGATATCAACTCGGTAGGTTCGGTCGCCACGACAATGACCGGGGGTGAGGCGGGTCCCCGCTCTTCGCTGTCCGCCTGGGGCATGTTTTGCACGAGGTCGGCCGGTGGATTGCTGGTCACGCTCCAGGGGCCCAGCGGATCCACGGCTTCGTACCAGAAGTTTCCACTGGTCAGGTATGACTTCCCGGTTTTGGTATTGCGCGCCACCGCAAAGGGTGTGTTCAGTGCGCGCTCGTAGGGACTATTCTCGACGGGTGAAAATCGCGGCTCGCCGTCGTAGAGCAAAAGCACCGCCAGCGCCTGGTTGAACAGGATTTTGGGCGGGTCCGTCTTCAGCAGCTCCAGGCTCTGCTGCTCGATTTCGGCGCTTTCGAGGCTGGCCGAGAGCCGCTCCATCGTGATCTCGAAACCGGCTTCCGGAATCGCGCCTTCGACGATGGCCGTAAACTGTTGTTCCTGGGCATCTTTCGAGTCCGGCCAGGTCACGTGCGCCACCTTGAAATCAAGTACGGTCGCCAGATCTGAATCCTGGTCGGTTTCGATTCGCGCCGAGAACCACATTGCGCCGAATATAGGTTCATCCCGGTCATTGATTTCCAGCGAAATGGCGGCGCGGCCACGCAGGAGGTTTCCCTCCAGGCTTTCCGGCTGGGGCTGGTAAACCACAATGGTGCCGCTTTCGGTCGCGATTTCCTGGGGCCAGTCGATCTGCGCGCTCAACGGTAGGCTGAGGGTTGCCAATATCAGAAGAAACGCAAGCTTGCCCAGAAATAATGCACGTGTGTTCATTACATCCCGTCCTTTTGAGGGGGAAATTCCAGTATGCCAGCTTTCTTTCGAACAGGTAAACTGGGCCACATGACAAGAGAAAACATCAATCCCGTGACCGTGCCGGACTATCGACTCCTGGCAAAGAAACGGCTGCCAAGGTTCCTGTTCGACTACGTTGACGGGGGCGCCAACGAGGAAGTGACGATGGCTGCCAACATGGCTGATTTTTCGCGCTACAGGCTGAAACAGCGGGTCATGCGCGATGTTGGCCAGGTCGACACCGAAGCGCCGCTGTGCGGTTCTCGCCGCAGCATGCCGTTGGTGCTGGCGCCGGTGGGAATGGCGGGCCTGATGGCGCGGCGTGGTGAAGTACAGGGCGCCCGCGCGGCCAAGCGAGCAGGCGTTCCGTTCACGGCTTCCACCGTGGGCATTTGCCCGGTAGAGGAAATAAAGGAGGCGATCGGTGAGCCTTGCTGGTTCCAGCTTTACATGCTGCGCGACCGCGGCATTGTCGAACGCATACTGGAGCGCGCCGCCAGGACCGGCTGTGAGACGCTCATTTTTACTGTTGACCTGGCGGTCACGGGAATGAGGCACCGGGATTGGCGCAACGGGATGCTGGACGATGGTTCGGGCGCCCGGTTCGCCAAGCTGAGGCAGTTGATTGCCCGCCCGGGCTGGTTGTGGGACGTCGGCCTGCAAGGTAAGCCGCATGATTTCGGTAATCTTTCGGAGGTGAGTTCAGAGCCCGTGGACCTGGTCAGGCTCAAAAACTTTATCGCTTCCCAGTTCGATCCAACGGTGACCTGGAAAGATATCGCCTGGTTGCGCGAACGTTGGAAAGGACGCTTGCTGATCAAGGGCGTGCTGAGCGCGGAAGACGCACAAGCCGCGGTGGATACCGGTGCGGACGGCGTGATTGTCTCCAATCATGGCGGCCGACAGCTCGATTGCGTCGCCTCGGGGGTCGAAAAACTACCCGAAGTCGTTCGCGCCGTTGGCGCACAGGCCGAAGTGCTGATGGACGGTGGGGTCCGCAACGGCATCGACGTGGTCAAGGCTGTGGCGCTGGGCGCAAAAGGGGTTCTGATCGGCAGGCCATGGGTCTGGGCGGTTGCGGGCGCAGGCGAGGAGGGGCTGACCCGGTTGCTGGGCGTATTCCAGGAGGAAATCAGGGTGGCCATGGCCCTGATGGGCGTCAACAAAATTGACGAATTGACGCCGGACCTGCTGGAGTCTTGAACGGGCCATCTTGATATACTGAAGGTTCATCTTTGTAAGGGTCCCAAAATCACCATGGCAGAGTTAGACCTCGATTTCGTTCGCGCCTCTTTCCCCGCATTCAGCGAGCCTTCACTGGCGGATTTTGCCCACTTTGAAAATGCCGGCGGGTCTTATGCCAGCAGGCACACTATCGAGTGGTTGGAACGCTTCTATCGCCAAACCAAGGTGCAGCCCTACTACGACTTTGAACCGTCCCGAATCGCCGGAGAGCAGATGGACTCCGCCGGACAGCGGATGGCTGACTGGCTGAATATTGGCAGAGATGAACTGCATTTCGGTCCGTCCACGTCACAGAACAGCTACGTCATTGCGCAGGCGCTTCGGCAGGAGCTGAAGCCGGGGGACGAGGTGATCGTCACCAACCAGGATCATGAGGCCAATATTGGCGCCTGGAGCCGGCTCGAAGATGAAAACATTGTGGTTCGGGAATGGAAAATCGACCCGGAAACCGCTGAACTGCATCCGATGGATCTCGAGGCGCTGCTGAGTACACGTACACGTGCGGTGGCGTTCACGCATTGTTCCAACGTCGTGGGCAGCATCAACCCGGTCCGCGAGATCACCGATCTGATTCATGAAGCCGGCGCCTGGGCCATCGTTGACGGCGTCTCGTTTTGTCCCCACGGAATGCCGGATATACCGGCCCTGGGAGCCGACATTTACATGTTTTCCCTGTACAAGGTCTACGGGCCCCACCTGGGGGCGATGTATATCGACCGCGACCTGAACGCCGAGTTGCCCTACCAGGGTCATTATTTCAATGCTCTGAAACCGTCCGCCCGGTTCACCCCGGCCGGGCCGGATCACGCCCAGATCGCCGCGGTCAATGGGGTGATGGATTACATGGACTCCGTTTACCAGCATCATCATGATGCCGATGTTCCGCCCTCGGCAAGGGCCGCCGCGGTCCACGAGTTGTTCCGCAGTCAGGAAACGATGTTGCTCCAGCCTTTGCTGGACTACCTGGCCGGTCATTCCGCCGTTCGCCTGATCGGCAAGCAACGCGCGGCGTTGCGGGCGCCGACGGTGGCGTTCACGGTGGAAGGCCGCAACTCGATGGAGTTAGCGGCCCGGCTGGGTGAACGGGGGCTGGGCGTCGGGGCAGGACATTTCTACGCCTACCGCCTGGTGGAGGCGCTGGGTTATGACCCGGATGATGGCGTGTTGCGGGCATCGTTTGTGCACTACACCACTTCGGAAGAAATCACGCGCCTGATCCGGACACTCGACGAACTTATCTAGACGGAGATCAATCCCTCGCTAAAGGCCGGTCAGGACTGCTGCATAGATTTCGATGGCATCCCACAAGTTCTGCAGCCGTAAATTCTCGTTCTTGCCGTGTTGGTTGTTGTCGTGGTTGGCAACCGGCAGGATCAGGATCGGGGCGCCCACCACTTCATCGATCAGGTACAGCGGCAGGCTGCCGCCCATCGTGGGAAGTTGCACCAACGGCTGATCACTCAGTTGTTGCATGATGCCGGCGACTTCCTGCGCCATGGGCAGATCGAAAGGCGCGCGATAGGCCGGGTAGCCCGATTCGCTCCAGTCGAGCAGGGCAATGCGATCGTGGGCCGCGCGCTGGCCTGCAGTGGGCGGCTGGTGAACCACCAGGTAGCCTTGCTCTCTGACGTGTCGCTCGATCACCTGGCGCAGGTAATCTGGTGTTTGCGCCGGCACCAGGCGCAGGCCAACGGATGCCGTGGCGGAAGTCTGAATGCTGTTGCGCGCTTTCTCGCCGACATCGCCGGAGCGGATGCCGCGGAAATTGATTGCGGGACGCATGACCGCCAGTTCAATACGCTCGGCATTTTCCGGCCGGCCGATTCCAAACTGCCCGACCAGGGTCTCGTCAACTGGCGGAGCGGCCTCGATGGCCGCCATTTCCAGCAGACTGGGCGGGACGACCTGGTCATCAAAGCCGTCGATCAGGATATTTCCCTGTTCATCACGCATGGTGTCAAGCAGGCGGGTTAGCCGGGCGATGGGGTTGGGCGCCCAGTTACCGTAGTGCCCGCTGTGTAGCGGACGGTTTGGCCCGAATACGGTCAGTCCAAAACCGAAGGAGCCGCGCACGCCGTAACTCAACAGCCAGCGCCGGCTTTGATGCACCGGCCCGTCACAGAAAAGCCAGAGGTCGGCATCCAGCAACGCACGATGCTGAGAGAGCATCTGCTTGAGGTGGGGCGATCCGGCCTCCTCTTCTCCTTCGAAGAACAATTTGAGGTTTACCGACAGGTCGAGGCCTGCTGCGGCCATCGCATCGAGCGCAGCGTTCAGCGCGATGATGGGGGCCTTGTCGTCCCCGGCTGAACGGGCAAACAGCCGCCACTCGGGATCGAAAGGGGCTTTCATCGGCATTATTTTTCCGCCGAGTTCCACCGGTGCGTCCCGCATTGTCGGCGTCCAGGGGTCTGAGGCCCATTCCGCCGCATTGACCGGCTGGCCGTCATAATGAACATAGATCATCAGGGTGCGGACCGCCCCCGATGTTTTTCGTTCCGCAAAAACCGCCGGCGGGCTGCCTTCCGATTCCAGCAAACGAACGTTAAATCCGCGGGGTGTCAGCAAGCTGCGGATGTATTCCGCATTGCGCCGGATATTGATCCCGTCACTGGCCACGTTCGGCAGACGTAAAAGTTCGGCGAAGCCATCGATGATTTCCTGTTCATGGGCCTGACGCCATTCGCGGGCCTGTCCGGCCGCGACCATCGGGTCCGCCGGCATTTGTGCCTGGGCGCTGTTCCCGGCAAAGGTTGAAAGAAGGAAACACAAAAGCAGGAAATGATGCATAAATCTCATTATTCGGCAACCCGGTGCGTAGTCTGATTTAAACCCTAGGCTGACTGTCCGGTGAGTGCAAGCGTCGATTGTTTTGAACGATGCCGTGACGATAGCGAACGAAGCTTGATGCGAAAACAACGCAAAACGGTTATGCTTGCGCGGAATTCAAAATCGGATAACAGAAGGGAAACCAAAGCCTTCGATGAAACGGACCGACACGTCTAACCCGGATTATTTCCACCAGGTGGTCGACTGCCAATGGGGCTGTCCTGCACACACCGATGTGCCTGAATACATTCGGCTGATTGCGCAGGGGCGATTCACTGACGCCTACATGGTAAACCGCGAAAGCAACGTGTTTCCGGGCATTTTGGGCCGCGTTTGCGATCGGCCCTGCGAACCGGCTTGCCGGCGCGGCCGGATGGATGAAAAGCCGGTTGCCATCTGCCGGCTGAAACGCGTGGCGGCGGACCATCGCGGTGACATCAGCGGTCGCCTTCCGGTCGCGCCCAAGGAAAAGAACGGCAAAAAGGTTGCGCTGATCGGCGCCGGACCGGCTTCACTGGCGGTTGCCAACGACCTGATGCCGCTGGGCTACGACTGCACCCTGTTTGAAGCACAGTCGGTTGCCGGCGGCCTGATGCGCTATAACATTCCAGCCTTCCGTCTGCCGCCAGAGGTGCTCGACGAAGAAATCGACTACATCGTCGATATGGGTGTAACCGTCCACTACAACCATCGTATCGAGAGCATGAAGGGGTTGCTCGATGAGGGTTACGACGCGATTTTTGTCGGCACCGGCGCGCCACGCGGCAAGGAGCTCAAACTGCCGGGTCGTTATGACTCGGACAATATCTTCATCGGTATCGACTGGCTTGAGTCGGTGGCCTTCCGGCACACCGACCGGATCGGTGAGAACGTATTGATCATCGGCGTCGGCAACACGGCAATGGATTGCTGCCGCACTTCGCTGCGCCTGGGCGCCAGGAACGTCAAGGTGATGGCGCGCAAACCGCGCGAGTTTTTCAAGGCTTCGGACTGGGAGCTGGAAGACGCCGAGGAAGAGAACGTCGAAATCGTCACCAACCACGCGCCCAAGGAATTCGTTATCGAAGACGGCAGGCTCAAGGGCATGACGTTCGAGTTGATGGACTACGTGATTGAGGATGGCCGCATTCTCGAGCAGCAGGTGACCGGGGAAGTCTTTATTCCCTGTGATGATGTGGTGCTGGCGATTGGCCAGGAAAACTCTTTCCCCTGGATCGAACGTGACCTGGGCATCGAGTTCAACCAGTGGGAAGAACCGGAGGTTGACGAGGTCACGTTCGAGTCGAGCCGGCCGGGCGTGTTCTTTGGCGGTGACTCGGCCTTCGGGCCCAAGAACATCATCTGGGCCGTGGAGCACGCGCACCAGGCCGCCATATCCATCCATCGCCATTGCCGGGACGAATCGCTGACCGACCGCCTTCCGCCCCTGCTCAACCTCGGCAGCCGCAAAATGGGCCTGCACGAGTGGAGTTATTCCAACAGTTTCGACCCGGCCGCGCGGCGCAAGATGATGCACGTGCCGCTGGAATCACGGTTCGATGCGCTCGGCCGTGAAGTAGAGCTGGGTTTTGACGCCCAGCAGACGGCCCAGGAAGTGGAGCGCTGCCTGAACTGTGATATCCAGACGGTATTCGCCGACAACTTGTGCATCGAATGTGACGCCTGCCTCGACATTTGCCCCACCGACTGCCTGTCCATCGTACCCAATGGCGAGCCCGAAGAACTGGTTCAGCGACTGAAGGCGCCGGTCCTGGAGCCCGATCAGCCATTGTTTGTTTCCGACGAGCTCAAACAGACCGGGCGGGTAATGGTTAAAGATGAGAACTTCTGCGTGCATTGCGGCCTGTGCGCCGAGCGCTGCCCGACGGCGGCCTGGGACATGCAGAAGTCATTATTGAATTTCCCCCAAGCGGCCGATTACGGCAGCCCGATTGGTGACACTCCATGCCAGCAACGCAAAACCGGATAAACGATTTCGTTTTGAAAATCGGTACGGTCAACGGCACCGGTTCCGCCAGTGCGAACGGACTGTTGATGAAAGCTCTGTTCCGCATGGGGGTGCCGGTGACCGGCAAGAATCTGTTCCCGTCCAACATCCAGGGCCTGCCCACCTGGTATGAAATCCGGGCCAACCACCGGGGTTACATGTCGCGGTCCGGCCGGGCGGACGTGATGGTGGCCATGAATGCCCAGACATACCAGAAAGACCTGAACGAGGTCAGCCCCGGCGGCTTTCTGATCTACGACTCCACCTGGCCCCGTGAGAGCAGCCTGCACCGGCAGGACATCACCGTGCTCGGTGTTCCGTTGTCAAAGCTGTGCAACGAAAATTTTGACGTTGCCCGGATTCGCATACTGATGAAAAATGTGGCGTACGTTGGCGTGCTGGCCGCGTTGATGGATATAGACCTCGAAGTGATCAAAACTTTGCTGGAGGAAACCTTCGCCAGCAAACCAAAGCTGGTCGAGAGCAATCTCAAGGCGATCATGATCGGCCACGACTATGCGCTGGAAAACTTTACCTGCCCCTTGCCGGTGCGGGCCGAAAAAATGGGCGATAACGCCGGTCACATTCTGATCGACGGCAACAGCGCGACCGGTCTGGGTTGTGTTTACGCAGGCGCAACCGTCGGCGCCTGGTACCCGATTACCCCGTCCACCGGCGTGATGGACGCCTTCAAGGCTTATTGCAACCGCTTCCGCACCGATCCGGAGACCGGTAAAAAGAACTTCTGCATCGTTCAGGCCGAAGATGAGCTGGCTGCCGCCGGAATGGTGCTCGGCGGAAACTGGGCCGGCGCGCGGTCTTTCACTCCCACGTCCGGGCCCGGAATTTCCCTGATGAGCGAGTTTATCGGGTTTGCCTATTACGCGGAAATCCCGTCGGTTTTCATCGATGTTCAGCGCGTCGGCCCTTCCACCGGCATGCCGACACGAACCCAGCAGTGCGACCTGATGCTGTGTGCTTATGCATCGCACGGCGATACGCGCCATCCGATGCTGTTTCCGGCCAACCCAAAAGAGTGCTTTGAGATGGCCGTCCAGGTGTTCGATCTGGCCGATCGGCTGCAGACCCCGATTTTCATGCTGAGTGACCTGGACATTGCCATGAACGACTGGATGGTGCCGGAACTGGAGTGGGACGACGATTTCAGGCCGGATCGCGGCAAGGTGCTCGGTCCGGAAGAACTGAAAGAAATGGATCGCTTCGTGCGTTACCTGGATGTTGACGGGGACGGCATCACCTACCGGACGTTGCCGGGTGAAGACGCCAAGGGCGCTTATTTCGTTCGCGGATCGGGGCATAACCGCTACGGCGCTTATACGGAGGATTCAGATGAATACCAGGACGTGATGGAGCGCCTGCTGGTGAAATGGGAAACCGCCAAGACGCTGGTTCCGCCGGCCCTGCTGAGTAAGGCCAAGCGCAAAACCAAGCTCGGGATTGTCGCTTTCGGGAGTTCAGACGGTGCCGTGATTGAAGCGCGGGATACGCTGGCGGAGCAGGGCGTTCACGCAGACTACCTGCGGATCCGGTCTTTCCCGTTTGGCCAGGAGGTAATCGACTTTCTGCACGATCACGAGACCGTCTTCGTGGTGGAACAGAACCGCGATGCGCAGATGAAGGCGCTGCTGATACTGGAGACCAACAATATTGCGGATCGCCTGGTGTCAATCACCCATTACAACGGCATGCCCATTCCCAGCGAATGCGTGGTGCAAGGCATAGCACGTCACCTGAATGCAGAGGTGGCTGCATGACCTATATCGCCAAACCAAAGATTGACCTGCCGGGACAGAAACGCAACGAGCTGGGCCTTACCGAACGCGATTACGAAGGGGCCATGTCGACGCTGTGCGCCGGCTGCGGACACGACTCCATCACTGCAGCGCTGATTCAGGCGTTGTGGGAAATGTCGGTTGCGCCGCACCAACTGGTAAAAATGTCCGGAATCGGCTGTTCTTCCAAGACGCCGGCCTACTTCGTTCACGGAGCGCATGGTTTCAACTCCGTTCACGGGCGCATGCCGTCGGTCGCCACCGGCGCCATGGCGGCCAACCGCGATCTGATCTGCGTGGGCATTTCCGGCGACGGTGATTCACTGTCTATCGGCTTCGGACAGTTCGGACACGTGATCCGGCGCAACCTCAACATGCTTTACATGATCGAAAACAACGGGGTCTACGGTTTGACCAAGGGCCAGTTCTCCGCTTCGGCCGACCCCGGCAGCACGGCCAAGAAAGGCGAAGCGAACGAAATGCAAAACATCAACACGGTCGCGACCGCCATTTCGATGGGCGCAACGTTCGTTGCCCGCTCTTTTTCCGGTGATCGCGAGCAGCTGATCCCGTTGATCAAGGCAGCAATCGCGCACCCGGGTTGCGCCATTCTGGACGTTTTTTCACCGTGCGTTACATTCAATGACCACGTCGGTTCAACCAAGAGTTACGCCTACGTGCGCGAGCACCTGCACCGCGCGAACGGGGCGGACCTGATCATGCCGGCGGAAGAGATATCGGTGGAGTACCGCGAGGGCGAGACGCTCCCGGTGGAAATGCACGACGGCTCGATGATCCTGTTGAAGAAAGTCGATGCTGAATACGACCCCACTTCCCGGCCAGCTGCACTGGGCTACCTGGAAAAGCAGCGCCTGGCAGGCTATGTGGTCACCGGGCTGCTCTTTGTCGATGACAGTCTGCCGGAAATGCATGCCATTTCAAAAACTGCACATGCGCCGCTAAAAGATCTGGCCTTCGAAGATCTCAGCCCGGGCGGCGAGGCGCTTGTCGAACTGCAGAAAGGGCTGAAATAGCCACCTTTTCGGTGGACTGCAAACCGATTTCATTTTAGCTTGGCTCGTGGGCGCTTAAGCCTTAGTATTGACTGTTTAAGCGGGAAACCCAGATGTGCTCGATATTCGGCGTATTGGAAATTCGCCAGGACTTGAAAACGGTCCGAAAAATGGCGCTGCAGCAATCCAGGCTGCTGCGGCACCGCGGCCCCGACTGGAGCGGCGTCTACACGTCCGATAACGCGGTGCTGGCGCATGAGCGACTGGCCATCGTGGACGTCAATACCGGCGCGCAGCCGCTGCTCAGCGAAAACGGCCGTCAGGCGCTGGCGGTCAACGGCGAAATCTACAACCATCACCCAATACGGGATCAATTTGCCGGCCGCTACGCCTTTGCAACCGAGTCCGATTGCGAGGTCATTCTGCCGCTGTACCTCGAGCACGGGACCGACTTCCTCGAGCAACTGAACGGAATGTACGCTTTTTGCCTGTATGACGAGGATCGGGATTTCTGGATGATGGCGCGCGACCCGGTTGGCATCATTCCACTGTACTATGGCCACGATAAACATGGGCAGCTGTTTGTCGCCTCGGAAATGAAAGCTCTGATGGATGTGTGTAACCAGGTGCACGAATTTCCGCCCGGGCATTACTGGTGTTCAGGCGAAGACGCACCGGTCGAGTGGTACCAACGCGCCTGGCAGGATTTCGAAGCGGTCAAGGATGCGCCAACTGACCGGCAGGCCCTGCACGACGCGCTGGAGGATGCCGTGGTCAGCCACCTGATGACGGACGTCCCCTACGGGGTTCTGCTTTCCGGCGGGCTGGATTCTTCCATTACCGCGGCACTGGCCGCAAAGCACGCAGCCATGCGCGTGGAAGATCACGAGGAAAGCCCCGCCTGGTGGCCGCGTCTGCATTCTTTCGCGGTTGGTCTCGAGGGTTCTCCCGACCTGGTCGCGGCGCAAAAAGCGGCCGATCATATCGGCACGGTGCACCACGGGTTTACCTTCACTATCCAGGAAGGCCTGGATGCGCTGGAAGAGGTGATTTATCACCTTGAAACCTATGACGTCACCACCATTCGGGCCGCGACCCCGATGTTCCTGATGGCCCGGAAGATCCGGGCGATGGGGATCAAGATGGTGCTGTCAGGAGAAGGCGCCGATGAAATCTTCGGCGGCTATCTTTATTTTCACAAAGCGCCAAACCCGCAGGCTTTCCACGAGGAAACAGTGCGCAAGCTTTCACGCCTGCACAGCTACGACTGCCTGCGGGCCAACAAATCCATGTCAGCCTGGGGTGTCGAGGCGCGGGTGCCGTTCCTCGACAAGGAATTTCTGGATGTGGCCATGAGTATCAATCCGGCCGACAAGATGATTACCGAAGGGCGGATCGAAAAACAGATTTTGCGAGAAGCGTTCAGCGATATGCTTCCCGAGTCAATTGCCTGGCGCCAGAAAGAGCAGTTTTCCGACGGCGTCGGCTATGGCTGGATCGATGCGGTGAAGGATTTCACCAACGAGCACGTGAGCGATGCCGAGATGGCGCGGGCAGAGGGGCGTTTCCCCTTCAACCCCCCGGCTTCCAAGGAGGCGTACTGGTTCAGGAGCGTATTTGAACAGCACTTCCCTCTGGCCTCGGCGGCGCAGACCGTCCCCGGTGGTCCGACGGTGGCCTGCAGCACGCCCGAAGCCGTTTTGTGGGATGAAGAACTGCAGAAAATGAATGATCCTTCGGGCCGGGCGATGCGCGCGGTGCACAAGGACGCGTACTGACGGTCCCTGGACAGTGAAAAAGGCAGTGAAATGAACAAAGCTTTGCTGGTGCAAAAATTCGGCGGCACGTCCCTGGCCGACCTGGCCGGGTTCGAAGCCAGCGCAGAGGTGATTGAACGCTACGTGGACCGCTATCAGATCCTGGTCGTGCTGTCGGCGGTCAAGGGCGTCACGGATCTGCTACTGGCGGCGATTGACACGGCAGTGGACGGTGGCAACGGGGCCGAACACCTGGACGAGGCGATCAGCCGGGAGCGCTCGATCATCGACGACCTGGCGAGAAAGGGAATCGGCACTCCGCTGGGCAGCGCGTTTCTGGAAGAACAGCGGGAAGTGCTGTCGCAACGGGTCGAAGGCGTCCGGCTGTTGGGCCAGTGTCCGGATGAAACGCGGGCGCGGATCCTGGCCAGCGGCGAAGGTTTCAGCAGCCGCCTGATGGTAGATCTGCTGACAGACCGGGGTCTTCGGGCGCAGTGGTCGGACACCGATGTTTTGCCGCTGGCCAATGAAAGCTGGCTCGACTCCCTGGTGGACACCGAAGCGGCCGCACCGTTGCTCAAGGCGCGGCTGGAGGCGGACAGCCAGGTCATGGTCCTGCCCGGTTTTTACGGCCGTAACGCCAATGGAGAGATCCAGCTGCTGGGCCGCAACGGCACGGACTACTCGGCGGCTGCCATCGCGGCCGCGGTGAATGCCGGCCTGTGCCAGATCTGGAAAGATGTGGACGGCTTCTTCACCGCCGATCCCCGGATCGTAACGAACGCCCGCTGTCTGGATGAAGTCAGCTACGACGAAGCCATGGAGCTGACCTATTTTGGCGCCAAGGTGATTTCGGCCAAGGCCCTGACCCCGCTGGCGGCCAACCGCATCCCGTGCCAGGTCCGCAACACGTATGATCCGTCGAGGACGGGCACGCTGGTGCACGGCGAGGCAAAGCGAACGCACGTGGTGAGAGGCATTTCCCACTTGCAGGACGTTTCCTCGATCACGCTGCAGGGCGGCGGGCTCCGGGGCCGGGTCGGCATCGCCAGCCGGGTGATGGATGCGCTGGCGAGCGAGTCCGTCTCTATCCTGCTGATTGTGCAGTCCTCTTCCGAGTACAGCATCACCCTGTGCGTTCGCCAGTCCGATGAGGCCAAGGCGCGCAAAGCGCTGGAAGAAGAGTTTCACTTCGAGCGCCTGCACGGCCTGATTGAAGACATCGGTGTACAGAGCAACCGGGCCGTGGTGTCGCTGGTCGGCGAAGGCATGAAGCACTACCGGGGTATCGCCGCCCGCTTCCTGACGGCTATTTCGTCCGCCGGCGTCAACGTGGAAGTCATTGCCCAGGGCTCTACCGAATGCGCGATCGCGGTTGTTGTGAACGGCGAAGAAGCCCAGCCGGCGACACGCGCCTGTCACACTGCCTTTTTCAGCCATTCTTCGCATATCGACGTCATTCTGCTGGGCTGCGGAAACGTCGGCAGTGAACTGCTGGACCAGTTTCAGCGGCAGGCCGAGATTCTGGTGGAGCATCATGTCGACTTGCGTGTCCGGGCGATCGCCAACAGTGAAAAACTGCTGATTGCGGACGATGTGGTCGATCTTTCCCGGTGGCACCAGGATCTGCAGGACAAAGGGCAGCCCTGGACGATCGAAAGCGTCATTGAAATCCGCAAACGGCTGGGCCTGCTGAGCCCGACGGTGGTGGATTGCACCACCGACCAGAAGCTGGCGCTCGAATACGTTCGCCTGCTGGACAATGGCTTCAACATTGTCGCGGCCAACAAGAAAGCGAACACTTCGGATTTCGACTATTACCTCGACATGCGGCGAGCTGAAAGCCGAAATTTCCGTAAGTTTCTCTATGAAACCAACGTGGCGGCCGGGCTGCCGTTTATCGATACGTTGCAAGGCTTGATCCGGTCGGGCGATACGCTGAGGACCTTCGAGGGCATTCTGTCCGGCTCGCTGTCGATGATATTTGGGCTGCTGGAAGACGGCATTCCGCTGTCCGAAGCGGTGGCCAAAGCTATGGATCTGGGCTTCACCGAACCCGATCCGCGGGATGACCTGTCCGGCATGGACGTTGCCAGGAAGTTACTGATCATTGCGCGGGAGGTGGGTTTGCGGCTTGAGCTGGATGACATTGAAGTCGAGTCAGTGGTACCGATGGATGTCGTAGGGCCGGTTGACCGCTCGGAGCTGATTTCAGCACTTCAAACGCTGGATGAATCTTTTGCCGGCCGCATCAGGCAAGCCGAGGCTGAGTCGTCCGTGCTTCGCTACATTGCCCGCCTTGAAGAGGGCAAATGCCGGGTTTCCATCGAGCAGGTGCCCCGGAGCAAGCCGCTGGGCGCCATTCGGGATGGCGAGAATGCCCTGGTTATACATACCCAGTATTACCAGCCCATTCCCATGGTATTGCGCGGGTATGGCGCCGGTGCGGCGGTTACCGCGGCCGGTGTGTTCGGCGACCTGCTCAGAACGGTCTGGCGGCCCCTGGACAGCTGATGGCCAGGGAACTGTCCGTTTACGCACCGGCCTCCATCGGCAACCTGTCGGTGGGATTCGATTCGCTGGGGCTGGCCCTGGCGCCGATGAACGGCAAGTTGTTGGGTGACGTGGTGCGGTTGAGGCCGTTCACGGCTCTGGAAAACAAGAGCGACTGGAAACTTTCGCTGGACGGGCCGTTTGCCGCCGCGTTGCCTGAAAAGCAGGAAGAAAATGTCGTGATCGCCTGTTGCCGCGCCTACCAGCGGGCAGCTGCGGAAGCGGATCGTGATATCGAACCTTTGCATGTACTGCTGGACAAGCGCCTGCCCATTGGCAGCGGCCTAGGTTCAAGCGCAAGCTCGATCGTGGCGGCGCTGGAAGCGCTGAACCGGTGGCATGACAATCTGCTGGGTGCGCAACAGCTGTTCCGGCTGATGGCGGAAATGGAAGGAGGGATCAGCGGAGAGGTTCACCTGGACAATATCGCACCCTGCCTGTACGGCGGCCTGCGGCTTTGCCCGCCCGGAGGCGAACAGGAATACGCCCTGCCGTGGCCGGCTGCATGGAGCGTCGTGGTGTGTTGGCCCGGCACCCGGCTGGTAACCCGGGAGGCCCGTGCCGTGCTCCCTGACGAGATCCCGCGAGCGCTGGCCGTATCTCACGCAGCTCAATTTGCCGAGTTCGTGCACGCGCTGCACACGGCCGATACGCACAGGGCGGCCGAGTGCATTTATGACCCCATAGCCGAACCGTACCGGCGCGTTTTGCTGCCCGGTTTCGATGACGCCAGGCCGGAGTTACAGAAAATCGGCGCTCTGGCCGTTGGGATTTCAGGGTCGGGCCCCACCATTTTTGCCCTTACGGATGATTTCGCTGTCGCCCGAAGAGTTGAAAGCTGGATGGCCGCACACTACCGGAAGAATGACCAGGGGTTCGTGCATATTTGCCGGGCCGATCTGGGCGGCGCGCGCAGCATCGAATAGGAGGCCCGGAGCCATGCAGCTGATCAATATCAAGCACAACTCGGAGCAGGTCAGTTTCAGGCAGGCGGTGCTGCAGGGGCTGGGCCGGGATCAGGGCTTGTTTTTTCCACGGGAATTCAATGAATTGCCCGATTTGCCGGACTTGCTGCAGGATTCTTTTGTGAGCCGAAGCGTGGCAATACTGCACCACCTGATTGGCGACGAAGTCAGCGAGACGGCGCTGCACCGGATGATTTCGTCAGCATTTGATTTTCCGCTGAAAGTGCCCGAACTGGATGAGCGGGTCCACGCGCTCGAGCTGTTTCACGGACCGTCGCTGGCTTTCAAGGACTTCGGCGCCCGGTTCATGGCGCGCTGCCTGGCGGAATTTCACGATGGCGGTCCGATGACGATACTGACCGCCACCTCAGGCGACACCGGCGCCGCCGTGGCGCATGCCTATTTCAATCAGCCCGGAATAAATGTCGTCATTCTCTATCCCAGAGGCAAGATTTCATTGTTGCAGGAAAAGCTGTTCTGCACGCTTGGCGGAAACGTGACGACGATTGCGGTCGAATCGGATTTTGACACCTGCCAGCAACTGGTCAAACAGTCTTTTGAAGATGAACAACTCAGGCTCGACCTCGGGCTCAATTCGGCGAACTCCATCAACATGGCGCGGTTGCTGGCCCAGGTCTGCTATTACTTCGAGGCCGGGTCGGCCGTGCCGGATCCGGAAAAACTGGTTCTGAGCGTTCCCAGCGGTAATTTTGGTAACGTGACGGCCGGGCTGATCGCTCGCCGGATTGGCCTGCCGTTCAAGCGCATCATCGCCGCGACCAATATCAACGACACCGTGCCGCGTTTCCTGGCTTCCGGTCACTGGGACCCCAACCCAACGGTCGCCACGATCACCAACGCCATGGACATTTCCCTGCCCAACAATTTTCCGCGGGTGCTGGAGATGGGCGAACGCCACGGCCTGCCGCTCGACAGCCTGTTGTCCTCCACGTCACTGGATGATGATCTGACCCGCGAGGCAATCAGGCAACTGTATTCCCGCGGCTACCTCGCCGACCCGCACACGGCATTGGCCTGGGCTGCCCTGGAGAAGTCCCTGCGGGATGATGAGCACGGAGTATTCCTGTGCACGGCGCACCCCGCCAAGTTTCTGGAGACCCTGGAAGAAACTTTGGGAATCGAGGTACCGCTGCCGCCGGAACTGGAGGCCGTGAAGAATGACCGTATTCTCTCCAGCGTGATCCCCGGAGACTTTGAGTCATTGAAGAAGGAGTTGGAACCGCTTCGGAGTTGAAAGGGTTAGACTAACCACAGGGAGCTTTACCCGCTCAAAAGCAACAAAGGATGAGGAAGATACATTGAACGATACAGCCCCAGCCGTCTCGCAAGACCGGCTAAAACAACTGGTGCTGGAAGCCCAGCGCCGCGCACCACTCGATGTCGCCCAGATTTTGCTCGAAGAAAATGACGCTACCGTTGGCGCGGTACTGAGACAACTGCATCCCGCGCCCGCCTATCGGATTCTGCTGCGCTTCCCGAAGGAGCGGCGCCACGCCATTGTTCCGCTTGCCGGCGATAACGTGAGTGACCCCTGGAAGGAAGCCCAAAGATACGAAGAGAACCAGGTCGGCCGGCTGATGGAGCCGGTGGTGGCCAAGGTTGGCCCTGACGATACGGTAAAGACAGCGATAGAGCGCCTTCGCGAATGGGTGCACGAAGCGCTTATCACCTACGCCTACGTGGTGGACGCCGAAAACCGGCTGCTTGGAGTGCTGGTGATGCGGGATCTGCTGCTCGCGGACCCGGAAGACCGCCTGAAAAACGTGATGCTTTCAGAGCCGTTTTCACTGCGGCCGGATATGAAAGTCGAAGATGCGATGAAACAGGTCGTCTATCGCCACTACCCGGTATACCCGGTTTGCGATGACGCCGGCTGTCTTCAGGGTATTGTTCAGGGCTACATGCTTTTTGAACACCAGCACTTTGAAATAAGCGCGCAAGCCGGTCAGATGGTGGGCGTGCAGAAGGAGGAGCATGCAACCACTGGCTGGCACCGTTCTTTCCGGATGCGCCACCCGTGGCTGCAGATCAACCTGGTTACCGCCTTTGTCGCGGCCTTCGTGGTCAGCCTTTTCGAAGACACCATTGCGCAGGTCGTGGTGCTTGCAGCATTTCTTCCGGTGCTGGCCGGCCAGTCGGGAAACACGGGATGCCAGTCGCTGGCCGTTACCATCCGGGGCCTGACGCTGCATGAATTCAAACCCGGGGTTTTCCGTAAAGCCCTGATCAAGGAAACGATGCTGGGCACACTGAACGGCGCCGTGGTCGGGTTGGTCGCTGCAGCCGCAATGGTCGCTTATGCTATCTACTCCGGCGCGAACCAGCCCATGATGCTGGGCCTGGTTGTCTTTCTCGCAATGACCGGCGCCTGCGTGGCCAGCGGAATGACCGGGGTGCTGGTGCCTTTGACGCTGCAGAGGCTGGGCGCTGACCCGGCGACCGCGTCCAGTATTTTCCTGACCACCGCTACCGATGTCGTCAGCATGGGCCTGTTTCTCTGGCTCGCCAATCTGCTGGTGCTCAGCTAGGGACGGCCGATGAGAAAAACAGCAGCATGGTTGGTGCGGCACGCGCTGGAACAGATCGGCGTCCGCTACACGTTTGGGATTCCCGGTGTTCACAACATCGAGCTTTATGATGAACTGACGGCATCCGAAAGCATCCAGCCTTTGCTGGTCACGCACGAGGGCGGTGCGGCGTTCATGGCCGATGCCGTCAGCCGGGTTTCTGGCAGTATCGGTGTGCTGGTCGTCGTGCCGGCTGCCGGCCTGACTCACGCGATGAGCGGAATCGGCGAAGCCTACCTCGACGGCGTGCCGATGCTGGTAATCTCCGGCGGCGTCAGAAACGATATGCAGCAGGGTTTCCAGCTGCATGAACTGGACCAGCAGGCCTTGATGCGGCCGCTGACCAAGGGCACCTACCGGATAGAAAGTTATGACGAGGCCGTTGACACGGTTTATCGGGCGTACCGCAAAGCCGTCGAGGGAGAACCGGGGCCTGTCTATATCGAACTTCCGGCCAATCTGCAGCTATTGAGCGGGGCGGTTGATCATGTTCCTTCATTCGATCCACAGAATATGCGTCCAGCGCTGGATGAAGAGGCCATACAAGCCGCCGCAGAGCTGTTGTCTGGCGCAGAACGTCCCGCAATTTTCGTCGGCTGGGGCGCCCGCCATGTTGCTGAGGAAATCCGCCAGATAGCGGAACAGCTCGGTGCGCCGGTCGCTACCACCCTGCAGGGGCTGGCGGCGTTTCCGGCGGATCATCCCTTGCATACCGGTATGGGTTTCGGCCCCGCCGCGGTGCCGGCAGCCCGCAACGCGTTCAAAGACTGCGATGCCATGCTCGCTGTGGGAACCCGCTTTGCGGAAATATGCACCGGCAGTTATGGCGCGGTCCCGCCCGAACAGCTGGTCCATATCGACATTAATCCCGACGCGCTCGGTAGAAACTATCCTGCAGCCGTGCCCATCCACGCGGACGCCAGAGACGCGGTACCGGCCCTGGCACGGGTGTTACAGAGTGTCGGGGCACCACGCCCGTTTGAGGCAATGCAGGATGCGATCGCCGCGGACAAGGCGGCGTGGATTGCGGAGTGGCTGGCGCACGATTCGGGTGAGCGGGTCAACCCGGGCCGGTTTTTCGTCGCATTGCGCGCCCGGTTACAGCGCGACGCCATCATAGTTGCGGATGACGGCAACCACACTTTTCTGACCGCAGAGCTGATGCCGATTTACGGTGGTGGCAACTACCTGTCGCCCACGGATTTCAATTGCATGGGTTATTGCGTGCCGGGCTGTATCGGGGCCAAGCTGGCGCAGCCGGAACGCCAGGTGATCGGGATCGTGGGCGATGGCGGTTTCCTGATGACCGGGCTGGAGACTTTGACGGCGGTCAAGAATGAACTGGGTATCGCCTGGTTCGTGTTCAATGACGGAGAGCTCGCACAGATTGCCCAGGCCCAGGAACTGCCTTATCAGCGCAAGACCTGTACCGATGTGGCGAGGCTGGATTACCGCATGATGGCGACCGCGACCGGCTGCGAGTTCGTCTCGATCGACAATGATGATCAGATCGAAGCCGGAATTGACCGGGTCATCGGCCTGCTGGCCGAAAACCGGCCCGTACTGGTCAACGTACGCATAGACTATTCAAAACAAACCCAGTTCACCAAGGGCGCTGTAAAAACCAACCTCAAACGCTTCGACACGCGCAACAAGCTACGTATTGTGGGCCGCGCACTGTGGCGCAAAGTGAGGAAGCCCTGAGCGGCTGGCGGTCCGGTCAGGCCGTAACGCCCATGTGACCGAAACCCAGCTGGAAAATAAAAATGCCGACCATCAGGAACGCGATGGCCAGCTTGACGGCCGTGGCCAGGATCATCCCGATCCATGCTCCGACGCCGGCGCGGCCGGAACTGACCATGTCGTTTCCCCCGCTCAGCTCACCCAGGACCGCCCCAACGAAAGGCCCCAGCAGCATGCCGACCACCCCGAAGAAGATTCCGGCCACGGCTCCTATGGTTGCGCCCCAGAACGCGCGGGAACTGGCGCCGAGATACCTGGCGCCTGCGGCGCCCGCCAGAAAGTCAACCACCCAGGCAATGATTGCCAGCACGGCAAGTATGCCCAGCGTGGTCCAGCCGATGGTCTCGAAGCTGCCAATCCAGGCGCCCACGAACAGGCCCAGGAAAACGAGCGGAACACCGGGTAAAGCCGGAACCACGGTTCCGGCCAGCCCGGCGATGATGATCAGCACGGCTAGAACCCACCAGAGAATAGACCAGTCCATTGATTGCCTTCGCGGTAGTTGACCTGTGGCCTACATGATAGATCATAAAACACGTTAAATTATAGGGATGGCATTACCCCGCACCGACCAGATGCAGTTGGACCGGTTCCTCGAGCGGCTCGATCAGGTGGCCGCCAGGGAGATCGGCTATCCGGTGGCATTTGATTTTGATTACAGCGCGCTGGTGCCGTTCCTTTCTTTCAGCCTGAACAATGCCGGCGATCCCTTTATGCCGATGACATACCTCCTCAATTCCCATGAGTTTGAGCGAGAGGTCGTGTCTTTTTATGCACAACTGGCCCGTGCGCCGGAAGGTCAGTGGTGGGGATACGTTACCAACGGCAGCACGGAAGGAAACCTGTACGGTCTGTATCTTGCACGGGAGTTATTGCCCGAGGGCATCGTGTATTTTTCACAGGACAGCCACTACAGTGTCGGCAAGAACCTCCACTTTTTGAACATGCGCCATATCATGATCCGTTCGCAACCGAATGGTGAGCTGGATTACGATGACCTGCGCGAGACTCTGCGTATACGGCGCGACGCGCCGCCGGTTATTTTCGCCAATGTGGGCACGACCATGAAGGAGGCTCGTGACGATATCGGCGTTATCCGGTCGATCCTCGATGATCTGGCCATCGAGAGCCGCTACATCCATTGTGACGCGGCGCTTTGCGGCGGTTATGCCGCTTTTCTCGACCCGCCGCCGGCCTGGGACTTTAAAGACGGCGCAGACAGCATCGCGATTTCCGGCCACAAGTTTCTCGGTTCGCCCGTGCCCTGCGGCATCGCCCTGGCGCGGCGCTCGCACGTGGAACGCATCGGTCATTCGGTGGCCTACATTGGAAGTGTCGATACGACCATCAGCGGGTCACGCAATGGCCTGACGCCGCTGATCCTCTGGTATGCCATCCGTTCGCTCGGGCTCGAAGGCATGCGTGAACGGGCCCAGCGTTCTTTGCGCACGGCGGCCTACGCCGTTGAGCGGTTCAAGCAGGCGGGCATCGGCGCCTGGCGAAACCCGCAGGCCCTGACCGTGGTGTTTCCATCACCGCCCGAACCGGTGCGAGAAAAATGGCAACTGGCCAGCGCCGGCGGTTTCAGCCACCTGATCTGCATGCCGCATGTGCGACAGGAACAAATCGACGAATTGATTACGGACATCCAGTCGGCGGGAGGTGTGCAGCAATGAAAGCCCTGAATATCGTGCAGGAGGACCATCCGGGGCTGTTGGCTGAGGTTACGGCTCTGTTGGGCCGGGAAGGCATTGCGGTGAGTGATTTTGCGGGCCTGACGGTGGGCAATACCGCCGTGCTTAGTCTCACCATTGACCGCTACAAGGACGCCTTCAGGCTTTTGAGTGACGCCGGTTACCGCGTTATCGCCAGCGAACATCTGCTGGTGCGCCTGGAGAAGCGCCCGGGGGCACTGGCGGAATTGTCACGGCGCTTGGCTGAAGAAAACGTCAACGTTCGGGGCATGCACATCGTGAACAAAGATGAAAAGGCCGGAATCGTGGCGCTGGAAACCGTAGACCACGAAAGAGCCCGCGAGGTGCTGAAGGACATCCTGGTTTGAAAGCGGCTCAGCCTGCAAGCAGCCGGAGTCCTATTCGTGCGGCCAAGCGTCGAGATGAACATCCTTGCGGATCACCTGGGAAGGCGAGCCCACAATCAACGGGTCAGGCCCGGTCACCACGCCGAGGTCCTTGTCCGGGTAATCCAGCCGGCTCAGGAAATGTTGCATGCAGTTGAGCCGCGCCCGCTTCTTGTCATCAGACTTGATGATGCTCCACGGACAGGATGCTGTGTCGGTATAAAAGAACATCGCCTCCTTGGCCCGGGTGTATTCGTGCCAGAGACCCACTGACGCTTTGTCCACCGGGCTGAGTTTCCATTGTTTCAACGGGTCTTCCATGCGTGAAGCAAAACGTTTGCGTTGCTCTTTCCGGGTCACCGAAAAGTAGTACTTGAACAGCCGAATTCCGGAATTGACCAGCATGCGTTCAAACTCCGGACACTGGCGCATGAACTCAAGGTAGTCAGCGGAGTCGCAAAATCCCATCACCCGCTCCACGCCCGCCCGGTTGTACCAGGACCGGTCCAGGAACAGAATTTCACCCTCGGTGGGCAAGTGCACCACGTAGCGCTGGAAATACCACTGCCCCCGCTCATGTTCCGTTGGCTTTTCAAGGGCAATAACCTTGGCGGCGCGTGGATTGAGGTGTTCCATGAAACGTTTTATCGTGCCGCCCTTGCCGGCCGCGTCGCGTCCCTCAAAAATAACCACGATTTTCTGGCCGGTAATCTTCACCCAATTCTGGACTTTCAGCAGCTCAATTTGAAGGGCCGCTTTGTCTGTTTCGTACGTGTTGCGCGGAATCCGGTCCGTATAGGGGTACTTGCCTTCCTTGAACAATGCGCTGATGGCCTGGGGATCCTGCCGCAGCTGGGAAATCAGATCGGAATGATAGGTTCCGCCCATTGCATGATCCTGCTCATGCCGTTCAGCTGCCGATGTGGGCGCTTCTTTTCCCTCCGCATCAGCAGAACCTGCCGGATCTTTCGAGTCAACTATCTTCAAGTCTGAACCCATAAACAATTCCCGCAAATAAGATAAAAATACCCCAGGGCGCTGGTTTCCATCAGCGCCCTTAAAGGCATATTACTGAATTTCAGATCAAAATTGCAGGTTTGTGGTTTCCATGATCCTGAACGAAATCATGGAAACGGTGCGTCTTTCAAAACAGACCTTTAATCTTTTGCAGCAATTCAACCGCCTTTTTACGGTCACCTGCGCCGAGTCTGTCGAATTTTTCCTTCAGGAACTCGATGTGCCGCGGGAACTCCTTCTGATAGACGCGGACACCCCGGCGGGTAAGCGCGACGATGGTCTTGCGGCCATCGCCCTCTACTGACCAGCGCTCGACCAGGCCTTTTTCCTCCAGCCGGTCTACCACGCCGGTGAGCGTGCCTTTCGTAATCAGCGTGAGATCACCGATATCCTTGCAGGTCATGCCATCGGTGCCGCCCAGCGTGAAAATTACCCGGGCCTGGGAAGGTGTCAGGGACGAGCCTGATTTTCTCAATCCTTCAGCATCGTAAAGTGAAAAAGCCTGGAAGGCGCCTGCCAGCTCCTGCATCAGCGGGATAAAAGGTTGCTCGGAAGCGTTTGTTGCGGTTAATTTAGCCATATCATGCATCCTGTGTGAATCAATATGTTCTTATCAGTACCTAATTATAGTACTAATGGAAACAGGAATCAATCAGGCTCGCTTTAATTGCGGTTGGACGCTTTCCAGGTGCAGGATTATTGACTGGGCAGCCTCTCGGGCGTCGGCAATGGCGGTGACCACGAGATCAGAGCCTCTGACCATGTCGCCCGCTGAAAAAATGGCTGGGTTGCTGGTCTGTCCGGGAAGGCGCTCATCTGTGGCGACCAGCCCGTTTTCCGCGGTGTTCACGCCGAGTGCCTCGAGCCAGGCGGGTGGGCTGGGCCGGTAACCAAAAGCGAAAATAACGGCCGTTGCGGGAATCACTTCCTCGCTGCCCTCGATTATTTCGGGAACGGCACGTCCCTGCTCCGATGAAACCAGGCGTGTCTTGACGATTTCGACACCGGATAACCTGTTTTTCTCGTGAATCAGCCGCTGCGGTTGTGCGTTGAATTCAAAGCGGACGCCTTCTTTCATGGCGTGCCCGACCTCTCGCTGCGAACCCGGCATGTTCTCGCGGTCGCGCCGGTATACACAGTGAACCGTTGCGGCACCCTGGCGGATGGCCGTGCGAACGCAATCCATGGCGGTATCGCCGCCGCCCAGCACCAGTACGTGTTCTCCGGCCAAGTCGATATGCTCATAACCCGGCAGGTCAAGACCGTACAGGTGGGCCGTTTGGCCGATCAGGTACTGCAGGGCCGGTACGATGCCGCCTTCATCCATCCCCGGCAGGCTCGCCTCTACCGGCTTGTAGGTGCCGAGGCCAAAAAACAGGGCATCGTGCATGTTTTCCAGTTCGCTGGCCTGGATGTCGCGTCCGATATCGCAATTCAGCCTGAAATGCACGCCGGCATCTTCCAGCACTTCACGCCGACGGCGCATGACCTGCAATTCCAGCTTGAAGTCCGGAATACCAAAACTGAGCAATCCGCCGATTTCAGGATAGCGGTCATACACGGTGACGCTTATACCGTTGCGCGTCAGGATATCCGCGCAGGCCAGGCCGGCCGGCCCGGCGCCAACAATGCCGACGCTCCATGGCTTGGTCTGGACGTGGGAGAGGTCGGGGCGCCAGCCCTGTTTTAACGCTTCGTCGACGATATAACGCTCAATCGCACCTATCGTGACAGCGCCAAAGCCGGTCGCCAGGGTGCAGGCCTGCTCGCACAGGCGGTCCTGTGGACAAATACGGCCGCACACTTCCGGCAGGCTGTTGGTTTCATGGCACAAATCGGCCGCCTCCATGATACGGCCCTCACCCGCCAGCTTGAGCCAGTTGGGAATGTAGTTATGAACCGGGCACTTCCACTCGCAATAAGGGTTTCCGCAATCGAGACACCGTTCTGCCTGACTAGCGGCTTCGTCCGGATCGTATGGCTTGTATATTTCCCGGAATTCGGTTTTACGGACTTTCAGCGGGTATACGTCCGGATCCTCGCGGGAGCGGTCCAGGAAAGCAAAATGATCGATCTTGTGCGTCATGGCGGCGTCTCCTAGGCCTTCACCAGCCTGAGCGGTACATCCTGTTGCGAGATTTCGTTACTCGCCAACATTTTCTTGGGAACGATGTACACCCAGTGAGGTAGCATCAAATCCCAGGAATCGAGCACCTTACGCCCCCACTCGCTCCCGGTCAGTGCCACGTGAGTGGAAATCATGCCTTTCAATCGTCTGCGCGGAGCATCGAATCTCTGTTCCTCCAGCGCGGTGGCTTTGACGAACTCCGGATTGAGGTTTCGTTCGACCTGGCGGTTGGGGTCGAGCAGGAACAGTTCGCCGCCGGTCATTCCAGCCGCCAGGTTCGGGCCGAATGACCCCATGATCACTACCGTGCCGCCGGTCATATATTCGCAGGCGTGGTGGCCGGCGCCTTCGATGACGGCGCGCGCACCCGAGTTGCGCACGGCGAAGCGTTCCCCCGCCTGGCCGTTGGCATAAAGTTCGCCGCCCGTTGCGCCGTACAGGCAGGCATTTCCGCAAATTACGTTTCGGCGAGCCCTTGCCCGGTCGACATCGGCGGTGGTCAAGACGATTTTCCCGCCAGACATACCTTTGCCGACGTAGTCGTTGGCATCACCTTCGAGTTGAATCGTGATGCCCGGCGTATTCCAGCAGCCAAGGCTCTGGCCGGCTGTCCCGGTCAATTTGATTTTCAGGCTGTCATCGGGGAGGCCTTCGCGCCCATGGCGGCGCGCCAGTTCACCGGCAAGGCTGGCCCCGACCGAGCGGTCGTAATTGTGGATTCCGAATTGACCGGCCCATTTTTCCTTGCTCACAAGGGATTCCCGAGCCGCCTCCAGAATCTCCTGGTTGAGCAGACCGGCGTCGAAAGGCGGGTTTCTCGCTTCAGTGCAGTAAGGCTTCTGATGGCTGCGTGTCCCGGCCGAGGCAAGAATGGCATCGAGTTTCAGCGTCCTGTGCTTATCCGTTGTGCCCGGCAGCTGTTCCAGCAGGTCGCTGCGTCCGATGACCTCGGCAAAATTGCGCAGCCCGAGACTGGCCAGTATTTCCCGCACATCACGAGCAAGAAATTCGAAGTACTTCATCACGCGTTCGGGCAGCCCGTGGAAATGCTGTTCACGCAGCTTTTCATTCTGCGTTGCAATACCGGTGGCGCAGTTGTTCAGGTGGCAGATACGAAGGTATTTGCAGCCCAGCGCGACCATCGGGCCGGTGCCAAACCCAAAGCTCTCGGCTCCCAAGATACCGGCCTTGACTACATCGAGGCCCGTTTTCAAACCGCCGTCGACCTGCAGGCGAATCTTGTGGCGCAGGCCGTTTTCAACCAGCGCCTGGTGGGTCTCAGCCAGCCCCAGCTCCCAGGGCAGGCCGGCATACTTCACTGAGCTCAGCGGGCTTGCGCCGGTGCCGCCGTCGAACCCGGCAATCGTGATGAGATCTGCATAAGCCTTGGCCACGCCCACGGCGATGGTCCCAACCCCGGAGCCGGCCACCAGCTTGACTGAGACCAGGGCCCTGGGATTGACCATTTTCAGATCGAAAATCAACTGGGAGAGATCTTCGATGGAATAGATGTCATGGTGAGGCGGCGGAGAAATCAGGGTGACGCCGGGAGTGGAGCATCGCAGCGCGGCGATTTCCACGGTGACCTTGTGTCCCGGCAACTGCCCGCCTTCCCCGGGCTTGGCGCCCTGGGCGACTTTGATCTGCAATACGTCAGCGTTAACCAGGTAGTGGGCGCTGACGCCAAAGCGGCCAGAGGCAACCTGCTTGATGCCGGAGTTTTTATCGGAACTGAACCGAACCGGGTCTTCACCACCCTCACCGGAATTGGATCGTCCGCCGAGCCGATTCATTGCGATCGCAAGCGACTCATGCGCTTCGGGTGACAACGCACCAATGGACATGGCGGCGGTGTCGAATCGAGGATAGAGGTGTTCTTCCATTTCCACTTTGCTGAGCGGAAGAGGCTCTGCGGACGCCCTGAGCGAGAGCAGGTCCCGAATGGCCAGGATGGGGCGCAGGTTGACCTGGTCGGCGAAGCGCCGGTAGTCCGACCATTGGCCGCTCGCCACCGCCTGTTGCAGCAGCATCACCACATCGGGGTTGTAGGCATGCTGTTCGCCGCCGTGCATATAGCGATAAATACCGTCCCGGGTGGGGCGGACCTGGTCAGCCCACGCCCTGCCGGCTGCCTTGCGTGCGTCGTTTTCGAGTTCCGCGAAACCCGCCCCGTGGATTTTGGAGGCTACTTTCGGGCAACACAATTCAATAACTTCCGGCGCCAGACCAACGGCTTCGAACAACTGGGAGCCGCGATAGCTGGCCATGGTGCAAATGCCCATTTTGGATAAAATCTTGAGCAGACCTTTACGGATTCCCCGGCGATAGTTTTTACGCAGCTGAATGGGATCGCCCTCAAGCGCACCGGATTCCTGTTGCTGGTTGATGCTCTGAAAGGCCAGGTACGGGTAGATTGCGGTAGCGCCCATACCCAGCAAAACGGCATATTGATGGGGATCACGTGCGGAACCGGTTTCGATGATGATGTTGGCATTGGGCCGTTCGCTGGCCCGCAATAGCGCCTGGTGCACCGCGCCCACGGCCAGTGGCGCAGGAATCGGCAGCCGGTCCCGGGAAATGTCACGGTCACTCAGCACCAGGATCGTGGCTCCGCCTTGCACCGCCTGGACACTGGACGCCGCCAGCGCTTTGAGCGAGTCTCCCAAGCCGGCCTGGTCCGGATCGTAGTTCAAGCTGAACCGCACATTGCGGTAATAACGCTGATCGAGGCCGAGCAGCGTCTGATATTTAACATAATTCAGAACGGGCCAGGGCAGCAGAACGCGGTAGGCATGGGAGGCCGTCTCGTGAAACACGTTGTGCTCCCGGCCAATACAAGTCTCCAGCGACATGACCGCTGACTCTCTCAGCGGATCGATTGGAGGATTGGTGACCTGGGCGAAGGACTGCCGGAAATAATCGTAGATGGACCGGTTGCGTTCCGATAACACCGCCACCGGGGTATCATCGCCCATCGACCCGACCGGCTCCTGCGACTCCAGCGCCATCGGGCTGATGATGGTTTCAATCTCTTCTGCGCCAAGCCCGAACATCTTCTGGTGAATGGGTAATTGTCCGGCGGATTCACGCATGAACTTGTTGGCGGCTTTGCGCTCCTGGTCGTCGTTGTTCCAGACCCGCACGACGTTTTCGGTCATCCACTCGCGGTAGGAGTGAGTCGCTTTCAGGCTGTCGTCGATAGCGTTGTTTTTCCAGAACTTGCCGCTTTTCGTATCGACCGCGATCATTTCGCCCGGGCCAAGACGGCCTCGGCGCTTTATTCGCTCCGGAGGGCAGTCCCAGACGCCGGTTTCCGAGGCCACGGTGAAAACACCATCGTGCGTGATGCTGTATCGAGCCGGCCTCAAGCCATTGCGGTCCAGATTGCAGCACGCAATGCTGCCGTTGGTGGAAACCACGCCTGCGGGCCCGTCCCAGGGTTCCTGGTGCATCGAGTTGAACTCCAGGAAGGCTTTCAGTTCCGAGTCCATGTCGTCGCGGATCGCCGGCGGTAACAGCAGGCGCATGGCGCGGAACATATCCATGCCTCCTCCCAGGAACACCTCCAGCAGATTGTCCATGGAAGAGGAGTCCGAGCCCTCATGGTTCACCAGATGAGACAGGCTCTCGAGGCTGGGCAGCAAAGGTGAATGCAGGATACCGGCCCGGGCGTTAGCCCAATCGCGGTTCGCATTGACGCTGTTGATCTCACCATTGTGGGCCAGGTAACGGAAAGGTTGTGCATAGTTCCAGCGCGGCAGAGTGTTGGTGGAGAATCGCTGGTGGCAGATTCCGATTGAACTGGTCATCCGCTCATCGCGCAGATCAGGGTAAAAGTCCGCCAGGTGTTCAGCCTGGACCAGTCCTTTGTACACCATCGTCAGGTTGGACAGCGTGACCACGTAATACAGCGGATCGGGCTCGGGCAGTTCGCGCTCTTCCTCGTACGCCAGGCGGCGCGCGGCATAGAGTTGCCGCTCGATATCATGAGGTCTCCAGCCGGCCGGCGCGTTCACGAATACCTGGTATATGGCAGGCATGCTTTCCAGCGCCTGTTCGCCAACAACCTCCGGGCAGGTAGGCACTTTTCGCCATCCTGCAATGTCCAGCGCGAATTGCCCCAGGTGCCGGGTCAGGATTTTCTGGCCGCGCTCGATCAGCTCCTTTTCAGGCGAGAAAAAAACCAGACCAGAAGCAAACCGTTCGGAGAGTTTGAATTTGCATTCCTCTGCAATATCGCGCAAAAAAGGTTCCGGGAACTGCAGCATGATTCCGCAACCGTCACCCGACTTGCCGTCTGCCGCAACCGCTCCGCGGTGGGTCAGGCGCGCCAGCGATTCCAGCGTGGTCTGCACCAGCCAGTGGCTTTTTTCGCCATCCATATGCGCCAGGAGGGCAAATCCACAGCCGTCTTTGAAGTCCCGGACGGGATCGTGCAGTTTGGCGATTTTACGAGTCAAAGATTCTCCCAGGAGTTAAGGATTCAGGAACAGGACCGTCACTTCCGCAGCATCCAATCTAGCTGAATGCCCATCATTCCAAAATTTAATATTTTGAATAAATTAAAGATCAATATTAATAATTGATTTTACAGAAATCATGGAATTTTGACAGTCCAGGCGTTATTCTTAGGTTGCAAAGAGGGGCATGTCTATTGTTCAAGGGGGTTGTTATGCCAAGACGTGTCTTCTTATTGTTCATTCTGTTTCTGGCCGTGGCGGGGTTTTACGCCTCAGTGACTCGTGAGAGTGTGCCGAGGATTGCCTCCCGTCAACAGGTTCAAACTGAGCAGTTCAATCAGATCGATTCAGTAGCGATATCCGGGGCGGCGGAGGATACGGTTTCCGTAAGCGGAGACTGAGTTTCGCTGCCGGATAGCGCAAGGCGCACGAGCGCCGGTATTTGCCTGCGACTTGACGCAAAGATCTAATCTCATTACGGTGAAGACTGCTGCAGGGTGCCGGCTGTCAATGAGCCGCGGACCCTGAAATGGACTGAAAGCATGGCTCAGGAAGAGCAGTCACTGACCAGGCCTGACAATGGGCCTTCAGCAGGGAGTTTTTCAAGCCCCCGTCGCTGTATTAATTTCCAGCCTGGCGCACGGAGGCAGTTTTTTGGGTCAATCCCTGCCCGCCGGTTCCGGTTCTTCCCGATATTGCTGACGATTGTCAGGTTCCCATGGAGGGGAACCCGGTTATGCAAAGCCCGAACCGGACAACACGCAGCGCGGCCCAGGATGGCCTTCATTGAGCTTCCAAGGAAGTGGCCGGACCGATAACAAGCGCGTGGCTGCTGGGCAATTTGCATATGGGTAATTTCGGGAACCGCACAAGTTGCCCGCCCTCCGTGGGAACCGTTTTCCGGTTTCTTTCAGCCGCCTTCGGACATCGAAACCCAGGCCCTGGCCAGCGTGTCCGCGGCCCGGTCAATTTGCTGCCGGTCATTGCTGCGGCCCAGTGTCAGGCGAACCGTGCCAATGGCTTCGTCCGGCGCCACACCCATCGCCAGGATCACGTCAGAGGCCGAAGTTCCGGATTCGTGACAGGCTGAGCCGGTTGATGCAGCGATCTCAGGGCAGGCATTCAGCAATTCATTGCCTGAGACGCCGGGAAACCGGACGCTCAGTGTATTGGGCAAACGGTTTTCGGGGTGCCCGTTCAACCTGATGTCCGGAATCTGCTGCCGCAGCCGGCCCCAGAAATGGTTGCGCAGTTCACGGATGCGAACAGATTCCTCTGTCAGGCTGCGCTGCGCGGTTTCACAGGCAGCCCCGAGACCAACAATCGCCGCGACATTCTCTGTCCCGGGACGTAGGCCGTTTTCATGTCCGGCGCCGAGCAACAGGGGCGCAATGGCCGTTCCAGAGCGCACGAACAGAACACCAACGCCCTGGGGCGCGTAGAGTTTGTGCCCGGCGATCGACAGCAGGTCGACATTTTCGTGTTGAACCGACACGGGTAGCTTCCCGATGGACTGGGCTGCGTCGGTATGGACCAGCGCGCCGGCATCATGGGCATGTCGGGCTATTTCCCTGATCGGTTGCAGCGTGCCGGTCTCGCTGTTGGCATGCATAACGGTGACCAGCAGAGTTTGGTGTCCGATAAACCGTCGAATGTCTGGTAACCTGACCGCTCCATTTCCGTCTACCTTCGCGCGATCCACCCGGAAACCCTGGTTTTCAAGCCAGGCGCAGGGAGCGGATGTCGCTGGATGTTCGATCATCGAGGTCACTATTTGCCGGCGGGTGTCGCTGGCAGCGGCCACGCCGCGAATGGCCAGGTTGTTGGCTTCCGTTCCGCCGGAGGTGAAAAAAATTTCGACGGGATCGCTGCTAATCAGGGCGGCCACCTGTTCACGCGCCTTTACCACACCGGAGCGCAAAAGCCGGCCGTAGGCATGCTCGCTGGAGGGGTTGCCGAAACGGTCCGTGAGATAGGGCAGCATAGCTTCAAGCACTTCCGGCAAAAGCGGAGTGCTCGCGTTGTGATCCAGATAAATCGGCCGCGACAGGTCAGTCATTTATCGATGATACGCCAGCGGCCTGCAAAGCACGCTCCAGCTGCTCAACTCTCTGGTGCATCTGCTCAAAATTTTGGTCCATGATTTCAGCCAACAGCTTGCTCGATTTTTCCGTGAAGTCCACATTTGACCAGGAAAAAGAAAGCAACAGCCAGACGGCGACGAAAACCGCAGCAAAAGCCCATTGTGGGTAGCCCGTTTCCCAGAGCAAGGATGCAGCGAAGATAAACAGGCTGAGTGCGGTGGTGGCGATCAGCGCATCTCGCCAGGGCTGCTTGCGTTTGAATGTCATCATCCCGCTCATGTCTTCATCTCCTGCATAACGTTCGCTGAAGATAATCAAAGAGTGGTGTCTTGGCTTGCCCTGCTCAGACAGGCTTTTGACCTTGTAGCTGTCAGGTGGAATCGACGGCGCTGCTGAATCTCGAAATGTCCTTAAGCAATCGGGCATGGATGGCGCGGCCTTTCCTGCTAAGGGACAGCCGCCGAATTCTTCTATCGGAATCATCAGGAATCTGTTTAATCCAGCCTCGCCCCCCGCGCGTCTCGCCCAGCTGGGAGATAACCCTCGACACTGTCTTGGCGGAGAGGCCGGTCAGGTTCGCGACCTCGACCTGAGTGGCCCGGTCGTGTGAAGCTACACACCAGAACACCGAGTAACTGGAAAGTGACGCTTCGGCCTGCCCTAAAATCTTTGGAGGCTGAGAGAACGCCCGCGAGAGGAGCCCGGTCATTGCTCGCTCGGTCAGCGCTTCTGTTGCAGGGGTGGGTTTTTGTTTCTTGCTCATGATGTTTATGGGTGCCGGGTTCAATGTTTAACCTTTCATTAGTCCCGTCAATCATTACGTTTTGATGACAAGACTTCATTCAATTTTTCAAGGCCGCGCTCTATATCGCGGCCCAGCGGCTTAGCGCCGGCCCGATCAATGGCCTCGCAACCGTAAACCGACGCAAGGCCTCCGACAGTGACGGGCACACCGGATTGTTTCACCAACGCCGGAAGTTCTTTAGCAAGCGTCCGCTCGGTGGGCTCAATTGCGCCTGCCAGCACGATTGCAGAACAATTCTTGCTTTTCGCCACCACCTCGAGTTCGTGTAAAGGCATGTTGGCCCCTAACGGAATCACCCGGTAGCCGGCTTCATGAGCGGCCAGAGCAAACAGCAACAGTCCCACGTCATGGTTTTCACCCGGCAGACCCGCCAACAATATTCGCGCCCCGTTGTCACTGCGCGGACGGTGATGATAACGCGCGCCCAGTTTGTTTCTCAGGTAAAAAGCAAAGAAATGCTCCTCGGCGATGCCGCCCCCGCCTTCTGCCCAACGCAGACCCAGTTCGATCAAAAGCGGCGTCAAGAGCTTTCGGGTCACCATACCGATCGGGTAGAGCGAAAGCGCATTGTTGTAGACCTCTTCCAGGCGCTGTTCGTCGAAGCTGATGATCGCCGCCATCATGCTGTTGAGGTATTCGTTCCAGGCGTCCGACTCACCGCCCTGATCCAGAGGAGATTCACTTTCCAGCATTTCTGGGCTGATCTGGCTGATCCGGATTCCCTGTTGTGTCAATGAAGTGATCCGGTTGATTTGATCAATGTGCTGACGGGTGTACAGCCGATGCCCACTTTCCTTGCGAACCGGCTTGATCAGGCCATAGCGACGTTCCCAGGCGCGGAGCGTGATAGCCCCGACCCCCGTGAGCTTGGATACTGTGCCAATGGTATACAACTTCTCCGATGGATAATCCAGGATCTTTGCTTCAGCGTTCATTTCAATTCCCGACTTGTTTTAGAAATTCTAACATACTAGATTGTTGAATGCTATACATAACGTGTACAAGGAATCCTCAAAGCGCCAGAAAATTTCAAAATACAGTTGCATTAGTTGTACAAACGTTGTACATTTTACCTAATAGTGTTTAAGATTATTACGATATTAAGTTTCGGAACGGAGCGTAAAGACGGGGTTTTCGGGCCACAACGTAAAAATTGAAAACCAAAACCTGTACAAAAACTACTTGGAGATGACACATGAACAAGTTGACCGCTGCTGCTTCTGCAGCACTTGTCATCGCAACCGGCGTTTTAACCTTTGGACAGGCAAACGCCGCGGTAGCGCACTTTGCTCCGGTTGAAGACAAGATTGACGGCGCCGCCGTTGCGATCGCCGTTAATGGGATGTCGGTCGATGATTTGAGTGCCGTTACCTTCAAACAGTTTACCGACTACCTCGATTTTGCCGAGGGCACTTACACGATCGATATCCTGCTGGCAGAAACTGATGCGGTCGCCATTCCGGGCGATTTCACTCTGCCCGACGGTGCCAATTACTCGGTTTTCGCGGCCGGCACTGGCACGACACAAGACCTTGAACTGATTACTGTTGTAGACGACGGCATCAATCACCCACCTGGAATCATCGTTTTCCTTATAGGAGAGCTGCAAACTCGCTCCCCGGTGGACAATTCGACAAACGGGTCTTGGGAAATAATTGAAGGTTCAGACACCGGCTTCATCTTCGAGCCCATTCCGTCCCAAAACCGCGCGACGGGCACCGGGTACACACATGATGGCGAGGGCAGCCCGGGTTTCTTCAGCTTCGACAGCTGTTTTGGAGGCATGGCAACCGTTCGTCTGGATGGGGAAGCGCCCGCCATGTACACTGCGGCCAACCTGACAGCGGCGTTCTGCAACGACCAGCTGTGAGTTACAACTCGTTTTAAAGGACCTTTTGATGAGCACAGCCGCTATCAAAGCATCAAGTACAGTCCTTGACTGGACAGAGCGTGGCCTGGTGCCGGACAGCGTTTTACGCGCCGGCATCAGGCGACTCTGCCGTCAAAGGTTGAAAGCCATCGGGGCTGGAGATATCGAAATCTCCGGCCGTATACTGGAAGATTTTGTCGGCCAGATGAATCAATCACCCGTGGCCCTTGTACCCGACCTCGCCAATGAACAGCATTACGAAGTGCCGCCTGAGTTCTTTGACGAAGTACTCGGTCAGCATGGCAAGTACAGTTGCTGCTACTGGGGCGAAAGCGCCGAGTCATTGGATGATGCCGAGGGCGCAGCGCTCGAAATAACCTGCCGGCGAGCGGGAATCGAAGACGGAATGTCAATTCTCGACCTCGGTTGCGGATGGGGCTCACTAAGTCTGTGGATTGCCGAACGTTTTCCCAAATGCTCTGTCACCTCGGTCTCGAACTCGAAGCCGCAGGGTAAACACATTCGCGAGCTGGCCCACCAGCGAGGCCTGGAAAATATCGAGGTCTTGACCGAAGACATGAATTATTTCGAACCGCGCGACGAGTACGACCGCATCGTGTCGGTAGAAATGTTCGAACATATGCGGAACTACCGCGAACTTTTTTCCCGCCTGAGCCGTTGGCTGAAGCCGGACGGCAAGTTCTTCATGCATATATTCGTCAACCGCAGCATTCCTTACGAATTTCTGGATGAAGGGCCCTCCGACTGGATGGGCAGGCACTTCTTCTCCGGCGGCATCATGCCCAGTGACGACCTGCCGCTGCGATTCCAGGAGCATCTTCGTCTGATCAGGCGCGATCGCTGGGATGGAAAGCACTATGAAAAAACCGCCAACGCCTGGCTAGCCAACATGGACGCGAGAAAAGAACGGATTCTGCCAATCATGGCGGCTACCTACGGGGAAGTGAGCGCCGAACGCTGGTTTCAGCGCTGGCGTATATTCTTCATGGCTTGTGCCGAGCTATTTGCCTATGACAACGGCCATGAGTGGTTTGTGTCGCACTACCTGTTCGAATTGCCGGAGCACAACCGGCCCGGAGCGGACCGGTGAAGCACTTACTCGTCAACTTCGCCGCCTTCCAGGCGGGCTGGTTCTCGTGCGTGCTGGGGGCGGCCAACGGTTTTCCCTGGATCGGACCTTTAGCGGTGCTGGCCGCGGTTGGGCTGCACCTGTCAATAGCCAGGCGCCCCCTCGCCGAACTGCAGCTCGTTCTTTGCGCCGTTGCGATCGGCTTGGTTGCGGACAGTCTGCTGGTGTTTGCCGGCTGGGTAAGCTATCCGAACGGCATCTGGGCTGCCGGATTCGCTCCTTACTGGATCCTGGCCATGTGGGCACTGTTTGCCACAACGCTCAATGTTTCGATGAAGTGGATGCGAAACAGGGTGTTGGTGGCTGTCCTTGCTGGGGCGGCAGGCGGACCGCTAAGCTATCTAGCAGGCGAGCGGCTCGGCGCCATGCAATTCGTCGAACCGGTGAATGCACTGGTTGCATTAACGGTCATCTGGGCGGTCGCGATGCCGGCGCTTGTGTGGCTGGCCATCCGCCTGGACGGGTTCAGCGAAAGTCGCCCCTCGACACAGCCGCGGGAAGAGTGTGAGGCTTCTCAGCATGCTTGATTTCAACGCATGGTTCTACTCGCTGGCCGCAGTGCTGACGGCTTCGGTTATTGCCTGGCTGGTCAGCGTGGTGCGCCGGGATGTCAGTATTGTGGATAGCCTGTGGTCATTGATGATCCTGCTGGGTCTGGTGGCCTATGTAGTTGCGGCCGACTCGACCGGAACCCGGACGACGCTTCTGCTGGTGCTGGCGGCCGTGTGGGCCGTGCGCCTATCGGCACACATTACCATTCGCAATCACGGAGAACCGGAAGACCGCCGATACCAGGAGATTCGGCGGAATAACCAACCGTTTTTCGAATGGAAAAGCCTGTACATCGTGTTTCTCCTGCAAGGTTTTCTGGCCTGGGTGGTCGTCTTGCCCGCCGTCGCGGCTGTCGCCGGGCGGACACCACTTGGGCCACTTGATTTCGCAGCCGTCGCCCTGTGGCTGATCGGCATGTTCTTCGAGGTCGTTGGTGACTACCAGCTCACGCGGTTTCGCAGTGAAAAGCGCTCGGAAAACGACGTTCTGGATACCGGATTGTGGCGATATACCCGCCATCCCAACTACTTTGGCGAAGCCGTCATCTGGTGGGGGTTTTATCTTTTCGCCCTGTCCGCCGGCGCCTGGTGGGCCATTGTGGCACCGCTTTTGATGACCTTCCTGCTGGTACGTGTTTCCGGTGTTGCCATGCTGGAAAAAGACATCGCCGGCCGGCGGCCCGCCTACCAGGATTACATTCGCCGGACTAACGCTTTCATCCCGGGCCGGCCCAGGAGCGATAGTGAGCTGGACGGAAACGAAACCGGGCACAGAGGATAGGAAAATGAAACTTCAGAAAAAAGTTTTAACGCTCGCAGGCGCCGCCGTGCTGGCCGGGTGCCAGGCCAGTCTGCCCACCCTGGAGACCGTTGATTACGTGGACCTGGACCGGTTCATGGGCGATTGGTACGTCATTGCGAACATCCCGACTTTTGTCGAGCAAGGCGCGCACAACGCCGTGGAATCCTATCGCCTGGACGACGATGGCACGATCGCCACAACCTTCACTTTTCGCAAGGATGGATTCGACGGCCCTGAAAAAGAGTATCACCCGAGAGGATTCATACGCGACACCGAAACCAACGCCGAGTGGGGCATGCAATTCGTCTGGCCATTCAAGGGAGACTACCGGATCATTTACCTGGACCCGGAGTACTCGATAACGATCATCGGCCGCAACAAGCGTGACTATGTCTGGTTGATGGCGCGCTCACCTGAAATGAGCGACAGGGAATTTCGGGACGCCGTGCAGTTCATTGCAGACTCCGGCTACGACACCTCTGAATTACAGCGTATTCCCCAACAGTGGTAACGGCATGAAAATCGCCATCGTCGGAACCGGTATCGCCGGGAACGTCGCAGCCTACAGGCTAGCCCCCGACCACGAGATCACCGTTTTCGAAGCCGATCAGCGGATCGGTGGACACACCAACACGGTTGATGTGTCTGCAGCCGGCCAACAGTGGGCGGTCGATACCGGCTTTATCGTTTTCAACGACAGGACCTACCCCAATTTTATCGCCCTGCTGGACGAGCTGGGAGTTGAGTCGCAGGACAGCGACATGAGCTTCAGTGTCCGCAACGAACGCACCGGGTTGGAATACAACGGTGCGTCGCTCAACGCGGTTTTCGCGCAGCGCAGTAACCTGCTGAAGCCTTCGTTTTACCGGATGCTGATAGACATCCTACGGTTCAATCGCGAAGCCCCCGGCTTGCTCGACGATCCCGGCAACACGATTTCCCTCGGTGACTACCTGGACCGTAACGGCTACTCGCCGGGGTTTGTCGACCACTACATCGTTCCGATGGGGGCGGCGATCTGGTCGGCTACACCGGGTGGAATGCGCGCCGTGCCGGCCGCGTTCTTTATTCGATTTTTCCAAAACCATGGACTGCTGTCGGTTAATGACCGCCCCACCTGGCGCGTGATCAAAGGCGGCTCACGGACTTACCTTGATAAGCTGGTCGCGGGTCACCGCGATCGAATTCGCCTCGATTCGCCAGTCGAATGGATTCGCCGGCACCCGGAGCACGTCGAGGTCAAGGTGAAGGGTTCCGGCGTTGAATGTTTCGACCGCGTGTTCCTGGCCTGCCACAGCGACCAGGCCCTTGAACTGCTGGCCGACCCCAGTCCGCAGGAACGTGAAGTACTCGGGGCCATCCAGTATCAGCAGAACGAGGCGGTTTTGCACACGGACGACACCCTGATGCCAAAACGCCGCCTGGCCTGGGCCGCCTGGAATTACCACGTCCCGGACGGACCAACCGATCCAGACGGCAAGGTGGCGTTGACGTACAACATGAATATCCTGCAGAGCCTCGATGCGCCGGTCCAGTTTTGCGTCACGCTCAACAACACGCAGGCTATTGATCCGGACAAAATCATCCAGACCATCAGTTACTCGCATCCGGTTTTCACCGAACAGGCAGTGACGGCGCAAAAGATGCACCGCAACATCAATGGCCCGCGGCGCACCTACTACTGCGGCGCTTATTGGCGTTATGGTTTTCACGAGGACGGTGTGGTCAGCGCCCTTTCCGCGCTGCAACATTTCCAGCAGGATCTCTCCGGCAGTGATCAGCAGAGCGATGAAAAGCGCTATTTACTCAGGACAGGTTAGGCATCGGCGAACGGCTCCTGTCGAGCACGCGTTCACCTACCGTCTGTTCATGATGTATCTCGACCTGGCGGAAATCCCGGAGTTGTTCCGGAACCGCTGGTTGTGGTCGGCCCGGCGCCCGGCCCTGGCCCGCTTCCGCCGCAAGGACCACCTGGGTGATCCGGCCGTTTCGCTCGACCGGGCTGTGCGTGAACTCGTCCGGGGGAAAACCGGCACTGCGCCCGACGGGCCGATCCGGCTGTTGACTCAATTGAGTTATTTCGGATACGTTTTCAATCCCGTCAGTTTTTATTACTGTTATAACGCGGATGATACGGAACTGGAGACGATCGTGGCCGAAGTAAACAACACGCCGTGGGGCGAGCAGCATTGTTATGTTTTGCCGCAAAGCATGAACCGCGGGTCACAAGCCCATAAGCGCTACTTTCCAGAAAAAGAAATGCATGTTTCGCCGTTCATGCAAATGGACGTCGACTACGACTGGCGCTTCAACCCGCCGAACGATGCGTTGACCGTCCACATGGAAAATGCGCGTAAGGGAGAGAAAATCTTCGATGTCACCATGATGCTCAAGCGTCGGGAGCTGAACGCACGCTCACTGGCCGGCGTGCTGTTCAACTTCCCGTTCATGACGTTGAAAATCATTACCGCCATTCACTGGCAGGCGCTGAAACTGTGGCTCAAAGGAGCGCCGGTGCACGACCACCCTGGAAAAACGGAGTCCGCGGCGGGGAAATTCAAATGAGATCAGTTTCGCTCGCATCCCCGCGCCACCTGGCCGGCACCGTAAAACCCAGCATGCTCGACGGGCTGGCGCGGCGGATGGTCACGCGTCAGCTCGAAGGACTGGAATGCGGAACCCTGATTTTGACGGACGGCGACAGAGAATACCGTTACGGCGCGGAGGACGGTGCCGGTATCCAGGCAGCCATTCGAGTCAACGATCCCCGCTTTTACAGTGAGATCGCATTTGGCGGCTCCATCGGCGGTGGTGAAGCGTACATGCACGGCTACTGGGATTGCGATGACCTGGTGACGGTGGTCCGCTTGCTGCTGCAGAATCGACGGGTGCTCGACGGGATGGAGACGGGGGCCGCGCGTTTCACCGAGCCGTTGCAAAAACTTTTTCACTGGATTAACCGCAATACCCATGAGGGCGCCCGGCGCAACATCTCGGCTCACTATGATCTCGGTAACGAGTTTTTCGCTCTGTGGCTGGATCAGACGATGATGTATTCATCAGCCATTTTTGCGGATGATAAAACCAGCCTGCACGAAGCGCAAATTGCCCGTATGCAGCATATTTGCGAGCGGTTGCAACTCAAGCCGGATGACCACGTCGTGGAAATCGGCACCGGCTGGGGCGGATTCGCCATTTACGCGGCGCAAAATTACGGTTGCCGAGTTACCACGACCACTATTTCGCAGGAACAGTACGAAAAAGCCCGGGAACGGGTTGCCGCGGCGGGCCTGAGCGATCGGATCACGCTGTTGTTCGAAGACTTCAGAAAGCTGGAGGGTCAATTCGACAAACTGGTGTCAATTGAAATGATCGAGGCGATCGATCACGGTCTTTTCGATATTTACTTCAGCAAATGCAGCGAGCTTCTGAAGCCGGACGGCGCCATGCTGATCCAGGCCATCACCATTGTCGACCAGCGCTATGAGGAATACCGTAAATCGATCGACTTCATTCAGCGTTACATTTTTCCCGGCAGTGGTCTGCCCTCGTCCGCCGTGATGACAGACTGCGTGGCGCGACAGACTGATATGCGGCTGCTGGGGCTGGAGGACATCGGCCTGCACTATGCCACCACCCTGCAGCGCTGGCGCGACAATTTTTTTGCCCGGATTGACGAAGTTCGCGAGCAGGGATTCTCGGAAGCGTTTATCCGGATGTGGGACTACTACCTTTGTTACTGTGAAGGCGCCTTCATGGAACGGGCTATATCCGACGTGCAAATCCTGTTCGCCAAGCCGGAAAGCCGGTTAAAAACAATTTAGGAGCCCGTCTCTTGCGCCCGAAAACCGTCATCGTCAACGATAAAATGCAAACCGATTACGAATACGAACGGTCTGAGCCGGCTGGAGAAAATTTCCACCCCGAGTTCAAACCGGAGCTGAGTCCTGAACAGATGCTGAAAATGGGAATCTTCGGCGGAAAGTACATGACCGACTGTCAGGACGAATTTCCTGCCGAGTGGTTTGAAAAAGCCAAGCTGAGCCCGGAAAAGCGGGAAAACGACCTGAATTTTTTTGGGGTCGACGCGTCCAAGCCGCTGTCCTACTGGCGCGACAAGGGCTGGATTTGGGAAAATGACCCGCGCGGCTGGTTTCAATGGTACTGCCGCTACTACATGGGACGCCGCTGCGAGGACGATGAACGTCAGGTGAAACGCTGGAAAGCGATGACGCGCCACATAGCGCAAATCCGCAAGAACTGCGTGAAAGGCGACCTGATGTGCCGCCCGCGCCAGCGCCAGGCCCTGCTGCACTGGGCCTATGATTCACGCAATTTCTGATGCGCAATGCACAATCGGAGTCTCGCCCATGAGGAAAGCACTGATGGTTTTTGTTTTTGCACTGGCCGCTTTTCCAATGGACAGCCTGGTGGCGATTGAAGAAGCTCAATTCACCGTGGTTCATGCCGATGAGGACATCGAGGTGCGTGACTACGAACCGTCCATCGTGGCCGAAACCCTGGTGGACGATGATTTTGAGGACGCGGGAGGACGCGCGTTCAGAAAACTGTTCAACTACATCTCGGGTGATAATCAGGCGCAGGACAAAATAGCGATGACATCACCGGTCTCGCAGAAAAAACGATCGGAAAAAATAGCGATGACCTCGCCAGTCGAACAGCGCCCGGCTCAGGATGGTTGGGCGGTGAGCTTCATGATGCCTGCCAGTTACAGCATGGATACCATTCCGCAGCCAACCGATCCGGACGTTTTCATTCGTGAAGTACCCGCCTACCGGGCGGCCGCAATCCGTTTTTCCGGGCGATGGACGCAGAAAAATTACCGAAAGCATCTCGAGGAGCTTCAGAACTGGATTACCAAAAGTGAATACAGGCAAATGGGCAAGCCCGTGTGGGCCCGCTACGATCCGCCCTTCAAACCCTGGTTCATGCGCCGGAATGAAATTCTGATTCCCGTTCAGTTACGTTGAACCAGCCCGCGGGAACGCGGGCCGGTCCTTCCTCAGCCCCGCCCGTGCGGCGCCCAAAGGTCCATTTTTGGTCCTGCCGGCACCACACCGGTCGGGTTGATCATCGTGTGACTCACATAGTAGTGGTGCTTGATGTGGTGCATGTCGATGGTTTCCGCCACGCCCTCATGCTGATACAGGTCTCTCGTGTAAGCTGAAAGATTTGGGTAGTCGGCGACCCGGCGGATATTGCATTTGAAATGTCCCACGTAGACCGGGTCGAAGCGGACCAGTGTGGTGAACAACCGCCAGTCCGCCTCGGTCAGGCGGTCTCCCAACAGGTAACGCCGTGAGGCCAGGCGGTGCTCCAGCCAGTCCAGGGTTTCAAACAGGGGTTCCAACGCTTCTTCGTAGGCCTCCTGCGAAGTAGCGAAGCCGGCTTTATAAACTCCGTTGTTCACGCAGCTGTAGATCCGCGCGTTGATCTCGTCAATCTGGTTATGCAAATCAGCAGGATAATAGTCGCCCGCTTTCGCGCCCAAGCCGTCGAACGCGCTGTTGAACATCCGGATGATTTCTGATGACTCATTGGAAACTACGGTTCCTTCCTGTTTATCCCACAACACCGGCACAGTCACCCGGCCCGAGTAGTCGGGGTCGGCTTGGGTATAGATTTCGTGCATGTATCGGGCGTTGATCAACGGGTCGGGAATGACGCCGTCACCCGGTTGAAAAGTCCAGCCGTGTTCGGCCATGTGCCAGTGCACCACCGACAGGCTGACCATTTCCTCCAGGCCTTTAAGGTGCCTGAAGATCAGGGCCCGGTTAGCCCATGGACAGGCCAATGATACGTACAGGTGATACCGGCCTGCTTCAGCTTTGAAACCGCCGCGCCCACTCGGGCCGGGGCTGCCGTCAGCCGTAACCCAGTTGCGAAACCTGGCGGCGCTGCGCACAAAATGTCCTTTGTGTCCTTCGGTGTCGTACCAGCGGTCGACCCATTTTCCTTTAACGAGAAGTCCCATTTTCGTGTCCTTTGTTCAGTTCAGAATCGGTTGTGTCGGTAATCTTCGAAGGCCTTGATGATTTCTTCTTTCGTGTTCATGACGAACGGGCCGCCGCGGGCGACCGGCTCATTCAGGGGCTGAGCCGATACCAGCAGGAAGCGGGCGCCGGCCGCTGTGCGCGCCTCCACGCTCCCGCCCTCACCCAGGATCCCCAGCGTTCTTCTGCCCAACGGTGTGTTCCGAGCGCCGGTTTCGAGCTCTCCGTCAATGACGAAAAGAAATGCGTTGTCGCTCGGATCGACCTGCTGCGAGAATGACTGGCCCGCGGGCAACGAAACGTCCAGGTAAGTGGGGTGAACAAATTCGTTCTTCACCGCACCCGTCGTGCCTTCATCGGTGGTGCCGGCAATCACGCGAATTTCCGCACCGTTGTCACGTACCTCCAGCGGGGTTTCCGCGGGCGAAAACTCCTGGTAGCCGGGTGCCGACATTTTGGCCCGGGCGGGCAGGTTGACCCACAGCTGAAAACCCATCAGAAGGCCGTTTTCCTGCTCTGGCATTTCGGAGTGAACAATGCCTCTGCCGGCCGTCATCCATTGAACGCCGCCGGGTTCTATCACGCCTTCGTTACCGGCGTTGTCCTTGTGCCGCATGCGGCCGGCCAGCAGATAGGTCACGGTTTCGAAACCGCGGTGCGGATGGCTGGGGAAGCCGCCAATGTAGTCTTGCGGCTGGTCAGACTCGAAAGCGTCGAGTAGCAGGAAGGGGTCGAGCATGTTCAGCTCCGGGGAGCCGATCACACGCGTCATTCGTACTCCGTCGCCGTCCGTCGCCGGTACGCCCGGCGTGGTGGCCACGATCTCGCGGCTGTCTTTCGGCCGGTGAGAGTTACTCATGTCAACTCCGCTTCCGGTTGTCGATTGAAAACGGGCCCGCGCCGAGAGAGACGATCATCAGGAAGCCGCCCGCGATGCCCAGGTTCTTGAGAAACATCAACATTTGCATCTGGTCGCCAAAATTGGCGTGAAAGATGACGGCGCTCAGCAGGCAAAAACCGGCCAACAGAAAGGCCGCAATGCGGGTATGCCAACCCAATATGACGGCCAGGCCGCCCAGTAGCTCGAGGGCGATTACCAGCGGCAACAGCATGCCCGGTACGCCGACGGATTCCATGTAAGCCTGCGTACCTTCGAAGCCGGTGATCTTGTTGATTCCGGTAATAACGAAAAGAAGTGAGATAAGCACCCGGCCGGCAGGCGCTGCCAGTGATTGAAAAGTCTGCATGGTTATAGCCTCCGCTTTTGTATTTCAATATAAATATCCTATCTGTTGTTTAAAAAGCTAAAAAGATCAATAATTACAATTTATAGTTCTAAAAAAGTGAACAATGAATCAATTTGAGGAAATGAGGAATTTTGTCCGCGTGGTTGAAGCCGGCAGCATCAGCAAAGCCGCGGAGCAGCTCGGTATCGCCAAGTCCGGCGTCAGCCGGCGTCTGGTCGAACTGGAATCACGGCTGGGCGTGCGCTTGCTCAACCGCACGACCCGGCGCTCCAGCCTGACCGAGTCTGGACAGGCTTACTATCGGGGCGCGGTCAAGCTTCTGACCGACGTTTCGGAACTGGAAGCAAGCACAGCGGATAGCGGCGCGCTGCTTAAAGGAACTTTGCGCCTGGCGGTTCCGTTATCCTTCGGCCTGCGTCACCTTGCGCCGGCGATGGATGAGTTTCTCAAGGCGCATCCCGAACTGAAGATCAATATCGATTTTTCCGATCGCCAGATTGACCTCGTCGGCCAGGGTGTGGATCTGGCCATCCGGATTGCCGACCTGCGTGATTCTTCCCTGCAGGCGCGCAGGATTTGTCCGATCAGGATTCTGCTATGCGCCAGCCCGGCCTACCTGGAGCAACACGGCGTGCCCCGGTTGCCGGATGATCTGAGAGACCATCGCGTTTTGCATTATGATTTGGGTGGCGGACCTGTGTTGAAGCTTCAGGACGGGCAGGGCGAGGAGCACGCGGTGCAGATACGTCCGGCCATGGTGGCCAACAACGGCGACTTTCTTCGCGACATGGCGATGGCGGGGCACGGGATTATTCTGACCCCCTCTTTCATCGCCTGGGAGGCCGTTGCGGCCGGAGATCTCGTATCGGTCATGCCTGACTTCTGCCCCCAGCAGCGCAGTGCATATGCGGTTTATCCGCAAACGCGGTATCTGTCGAGACGGGCGCGAACGTTCATCGATTTTCTGGTTGAGCGCTTCGGTGAGAGACCCTATTGGGACCAATTCGGCTAATGCAGCCTATAATGCAGCCGTAGGGCTTGGGAAAATAATGGCTTATGAGACTGCAACTGATTTTATTTGCTGCTTTTATTTTGGCTTTGGCCGCAGATGCGCCGGCGGGTGAGCTGGTTCGTGAATTTTCCGGAACCCGCAGCATGGAAACGGCAGAATTTGACATTAAAGCGCCCTGGCTGGTCGACTGGCGGGTCAACAGCGACTTCCCCTCGTCGATGGGGATATCGGTGACGCTGGCCTCCGGCGGAACCGGTGTGCACGCCGGAACGGTCTTCAAGACCAAGGCGCCGGGTAACGGCCTGAGGCTGATCGAAGAAAGCGGACGCTTCAAGTTCAAAGTCGACGCGGCGATCACCAACTGGACCCTCAAGGTGATTCAGCTGACACCCGAAGAGGTCGAGCTGTATGCCCCCCAGAAGAAAATCGACTTCTGAGGGCCTGCCTTCGGTGATGCTCCGTCATGCCTGTTTCCATTCACAACGTCATTGAAATCGCGGTCAGCGCGGAACAGCTGTTCAACTACGTGACGAAGCCATGGCTATGGCATGAGTGGCATCCCAATTCAAAATCAGCGCAATCCGCTCACCGTATTCTGGCGGCCGGTGACGCATTCGATGAGGTTATCGAGGTGAAGCCGCTGGCTCCCCTGCCGCTACGAATGACTCGGCGAACCGCCTATACTGTTACGAGGTCGGAGCCTTTCCAGGCCTGGGAAACCATGGGCAGGATGAAGGACGGCTGGGTCAGGATTCGCTATGATTTCGAGGAAAAAGGCAGCGTCACTTTTTTCTCACGAACCCTCGATTTTGACGTTACGGGATTGACTCGCGTCCTGCTGCCCTTATTGAAATCAAGAATGGAGAAACAATCGATGGTCGCTCTGCACAACCTGAAAACGAAAATGCAGGAACGCTCTGATGAATCTTGAAGCGGCACTGTTGGGAGGCGGATCCTGGGGCACGACGGTGGCGTCCCTTATTGCCCGTAATGCTCCGGTCACCCTGTGGGCCAGGGACGAGTCGGCCGTTGATGAAATCAACACCGAACACAGCAACAGCAAATACCTGCCCGGTGCGCGGTTGAATTCAAAATTGGTTGCCACCTCCTCCATCGAGCAGGCGGTTGCGTCCTGTGACGTGCTGGTGATGGGTATCCCATCGCAGCATTTCAGAAGTGTATTGGAGCAGGCCAGGGAACACCTGCGGCCCTGGGTGCCGGTGATCAGCCTGACCAAAGGTCTGGAGTTGAGCACGAAAATGCGGATGACCGAAGTGATCCAGGAGGTATTGCCCGGACACCCGGTCGGGGTGCTGACGGGACCCAACCTGGCGCGTGAAATCATCGTCGGACAGGCCGCAGCCAGCGTGATTGCGATGGAAGACGAAATCATCGTTCGCCAGCTGCAGCAGCTGTTTCACAGCGGCCTGTTTCGGGTGTACACCAACACTGACCTGGTCGGTTGCGAGCTGGGTGGCGTGCTGAAGAACATTATTGCGATCGCCGTGGGCATGGGTGACGGACAGGGCGCCGGTGACAATACGCGCTCTGCACTGATTACCCGGGGCCTGGCCGAGATCGTCAGGCTTGGTGTTGCCATGGGTGGCCGGCCGGAGACCTTTGCCGGGCTGGCCGGAATGGGTGACCTGATTGCAACGTGCACCAGCGCGCAAAGCCGTAATCATCATGTCGGTTACGAGTTGGGTAAAGGACGCTCGCTCGACGAGATCATCGAGGAAATGGTCATGGTCGCCGAAGGCGTTAAAAGTGCGCCGACAGTGCAGGCGCTGGGTGAGCAGTACGGAGTTGAGATGCCCATTACGGGTGATGTCATGTCCGTTCTGAAAGGTGAAAGAACCCCCCAACAGGCGTTTCGCGGTTTGCTCAAGTCAACGGTAGGTTCGGAGTCGGAGCCAGGATGAGTGTTTTAAGCGTTCACAGGAACCTGATCAGGGAAATTGAAAGTTCGCCCGAGGGGCCTCAGGTCGGCGCCTTCTTCGATTTTGACGGAACCCTGATCGCCGGTTTTTCAGCCACCGTGTTTCTCAAGGAACAGATTCGCAGGGGGCACGTCGGGCCGTACCAGCTGGTTGAGCTGATTTCCGCGATCACGCAGTTTTCGCTCGGCACCATGGGCTTTTCCGGATTGATGACCTCGGCGGCGCAGTTCATGCGGGGGGTGAGTGAACAGGACTACATCGATTTCGGACAGGAGTTGTACGAGCAGCAGATCGCCAGGAAGCTATACCCGGAATCACGCGCGCTGGTCCAGGCGCACATGGACCGGGGGCATACGGTGGCCGTCATCTCCTCGGCAACACCGTACCAGGTAGAACCCATGGCGCGCGACCTGGATATCGATCACGTCATTTGCAGCCGCTATGAAGTCAAGGACGGCGTGTTCACCGGCGGGATTGAACGGCCGCTGTGCTTTGGCGACGGCAAGGTGCTGGCTGCGGAAAGCCTGTCACGTGATTACGGCATCGATCTCGACCAGAGTTATTTTTACAGCGACAGTGATGATGACCTGCAGTTGCTCGAACGAGTGGGATATCCGCAGCCGCTCAATCCCAATTCAAAACTGGCCGTGATTGCCGAGCAGCGGGGCTGGCCGGTGCGCCGGTTCAAAAGCCGGGGCCAGCCGCAGCTTACCGATTTCATCAGGTCTGTCGCGGCGACCATGTCGCTGATACCGTCCGCAGCAGCCGGCCTTCCGATCTGGGCGCTGACCGGATCCAGGAGCGAGGCCAGGAATTTTGCAACCTCGGTATTTGCGGACGTGAGCAGCGCGCTCATCGGCCTCAACCTGGTGGTGCGCGATGAGCACCACTTATGGGAAAACCGTCCGGCCGTCTTCGTGTTCAATCACCAGAGCAAGGCGGATATGGTGATCCTGGCCAAACTGCTGCGCCGCGACATTGCAGGCGTCGGCAAGAAAGAAATCAAGGCCATGCCCCTGATCGGAAAAACGCTGGAATTGGCGGGAACCATTTTTATTGACCGCGAAAATTCGGCCAGCGCAATCGAGGCGATGAAGCCCCTGGTCGACGCCATGCGCAATCAGCGAAAATCAGTGGTCATCTCCCCCGAGGGCACGCGCTCGATAACACCGAAGCTGTCGGCCTTCAAGAAAGGGCCGTTCCACCTGGCCATCCAGGCCGGGGTACCCATTGTTCCCATCGTGATCCATAACGCGGGAGACGTTGCGCCGAAGGGCGATTTCGTATTCCGGTCGGCAACGGTGGAAGTCGATGTCTTGCCTCCGGTGGATACATCCGGCTGGAGTAGCGAAACGATTGAGGAGCACGTGGCCGAGGTCCGAAGCATGTTCCTCGATACCCTGGGGCAAACGGAAGAGGGCGGTTCAAATCTGCTGGCGGCGCCGCCCGCGGCAGGTTTCGTGAAGAAAAAGGCGCTGAGGAAAAAGGCGCCGAAGAGGTCCGCCGCCAAAAAGGTTGCCGTGAGAAAGAAGACTTCGGCAAAGAAAGCTTCAGTTAAAAAAGCCGCAGTCCGGAAAGCGCCGCAACCGAAGCAAACGGCAAAGACCTCAAAGAAAAAGACGCTGAAGAAAAAGGCACTCAAGAAAAAGGCACTCAAGAAGAAATCTGAAGCCGGAACCGGCGCTTGAGCCGGGGTTCAGGACAGTTTAGCGGACCGGGCCTTCCACATGACGGCCCGATGCTTTTTATTCTCGACGTCAGGAACCGCCTGGAGAAAAACCTGCTGGAAGAGTGCCTGGATCAGTTCATTGTCGATACGCCGGACAATTCGGCCATTGACCGCATTCTTCTCCCGATATCAAAGGATGAACGTTCACCGCCGCTGGACGAGCTCATCCGGAAACTGGATGCGCCCGGAGCAACCCTGCTGGTGCCTGTTCGAGTCGCCTGGCTGATGCCAGAAACCGAGAGTACGACCAAAAAGCCACTTGCCTTGCGCCACTTGGTATTAGGCGACCCGCGACATCCCGGAAGCTGGAGGGGCCGCTGGATTCGCTTTCGCGATCCCAGCCGCACAGAGTGCATTATGGCCCAGCCAGCCACCATCGACGAACTGAAAAGCCGTTATCTCGCTCAGCTGGGCGAACAGGTAAACGACTCGACGAGTGAATTTGCAGGGTTCGTGGCGCGCCAGGCCGGGCTTTCGCTGGAGATAGCGGAGTGGGGGCTGATTGGCCGTCGCTATAAAGCGCCGCGGTTCGTGGCGGAAAGCCTGACCAGCAGTCCAAAGTTCAAAGCTGCGCTGGCCGATCTGGCAGCAGCTACCGGGCGCCCGCTCGGCGATCTGCACGATGAGGCCGAGGTCTACATGAAGGAGCTCATCGCGGTCCCGAGTTCGTTGTTCATTGATTTTCGTGCCAGGTTCGACAGCTGGGTGATGCGCCTGAGCTACGAAGGGAATGTCGTTTTCCGGGAAGACGATCTTGAACGGGTCCGAAAGATCGTGCAGTACCATCCTTCGATGCTCTTGTTCACGCATAAAACCTATGTAGACAGTATTGCACTGACAGCGACGCTGTTCGAAAACGACTTCAGGATGCTGCACATTTTTGCCGGCATCAACATGAGCTTTGCCGGCCTCGGTTTCCTGATGCGCCGATCCGGCGGGATTTTCATTCGCCGAAAATTCCAGGACAACCTGTTGTACAAAATCGTCTTGCGCCACTACATCGGCTACCTGATGGAAAAACGTTTTCCGATGACCTGGGCCTTCGAGGGTACCCGCTCCCGCACCGGCAAATTGATGCCGCCGCGATACGGTCTGCTCAAGTACGTGCTGGAAGCGGCCTATACCACCGACGCTCGGGATATCCACGTGATTCCGGTAACCGTCAGTTATGACCTGATGAGAGATGTTCAGGATTACGCCAGTGAGCAGGCCGGGAAACTCAAGAAACCGGAATCACTGAAATGGTTCATCAGCTACCTGTCCAGTCTGCGTAAGCCAATGGGCAGGATTTACCTCGATTTCGGGCAATCGGTTGTGCTGCCGCGCGCACCGGACCCTGAAGACCAGCTGGCTCTGCCGAAGATCGCGTTCGAGGTTGCGGTGCAGGCCAACAACGTGACGCCGATCACAATGCCTGCCGTGGCCTGCATGGTGCTGCTGGGCGCCGCACCGCGAGCGCTTACCATCGAGGAAATCCAGAAGGAGATACTGGCGATCGTCACCTGGGCGCATGCAAGGAGCATTCGCCTGACCAGTGACTTCAGCCCCAGGCGCCTGGCTCACGTTGAAGAACTTGCCGTCGCCATGCAGGGTATGGGTTTGCTGATCCGTTACGACGAAGGTACGGACACGGTTTTCGGCATCGAGACCAGCCAGCACCTGATGGCCAGTTATTACCGCAATACGATCATTCACCACTTCGTCAACAAGGCCATTCTCGAACTGGCTCTGTTGCGGGCGAGCGAGGCCCCGGTGGAGGATGTAACGGACGTTTTCTGGCAGGAAACCTTGCGACTGCGCGACTTCTTCAAGTTCGAATTTTTTTACCCTTCAAAGAAAAAATTCAAGAAACAGCTTTGGGATGAGCTCGAGCGTTCCGACCCGCAATGGGAAGACCGGCTGCAGCAGGGCGGTTCCGAAGTTTTGTCGATGCTCAGCGCCATGCTGCCGCTGGTGGCGCACTCGACTTTGCTGCCGTTTATCGAGGCTTACAGCGTGGTGTTCGATCTGCTGGCCCGGTTACCGGGAGACGCAGGCCTGGCGGAAGAAGAGTGCATGGCCCGGGCGCTCAAGGTCGGCAAGCAAGCCTACCTGCAAAGGCGGATTACCAGCGAGGCCTCGATTGGCAAGCTGCTGTTCCAGAACGGGTATAAACTGGCAGATAACCTTGAGCTGACGCAAAGCGGCGGTGAAAATCTTGCCGAACGCCGCATTCAGATTCTGCGCGACTTCAAGGAACTTTCAAGAAGGCTTGAAAGAATACGTTGGATGGCCTTGTCGGGTCACGGTGAATGATAATGAAACAGCTTAACGCCCAGGACGCCCAGTTCCTGTACATCGAGACGGGCAATAACCTGACCCATGTGATGGGTGTCAATATTTTTGACCCGTCGACCGCGCCAGGCGGAAAAGTACGATTCAAGGACATCATTGAACACATCGAAGGCCGGCTCATTTATTCGCCGGTATTCAAGCGGCGACTGTTGCGGCTGCCGCTCGATTTTGACCACCCGTACTGGGTGGAAGACGAGTTTTTCGACGTGGAGCATCATATGTTCCACAGCCGCCTGCCCGAACCCGGTGACTGGCGGCAGCTCTGCATCCACCTGGCACGGCATTTCAGCCGGCCGATGGACATGAACCGCCCCCTCTGGGATATGTATGTGATCGAGGGGCTCGATCGCATCAAAGGTATCCCAAAGGGTTCATACGCCATTGCCACCCGGGTGCACCACGCGGCAATCGATGGCGCTTCGGCCATGCATTTTTTCAGTGCGCTTTCTGACCGTGACCCGGAGGGGACTCCGGCGATAGACCTGGAGCCGTTTACAGAAGAGCTCGGCGAATCGCCGTCAACCATCGACGTTCTGAACCGGGCCGTGATCAGTAATATCCAGTCCCCGGTCAAAATGGCCAGCACCCTGTTGAAATTCTCGCCGGCGATATTCGACACGCTCCGGAGATCATTCGGAGCGGAAGCATCGAAAGGCAAGAAGGTGCCTGAGACCCGGTTCAACCAAGCCGTTTCGCCGCACAAGATGTTCGAAGGCACACGATTCAGCCTGAAGGACCTGAAGCGGATCAAGGACTCGGTTGAAGGTTCCACCATCAACGACGTCGTGCTGGCCATCTGCAGCGGCGCCCTGCACACGTATCTCGATCATCATGGTGAATTGCCGGCTGATCCGCTGGTTGCCATTGCCCCGGTCAATGCGCGCAGTCGCGGGAGCGACGCCGAGATACCGGGTAACAACATCAGCGCGATGTCCGTTGCCTTGCCGACCAACATTACGGATCCGTTGGAGCGCTTGCACACAATCCGTGACACGACACGCCAGACCAAGGCTGCTAAAACCGGAATTTCCGCCCGGCTGATGACCGACCTGTCCAAGCATGTGCCGGCCGCTACGATGGCGGGTGTCGCCCGGATCGTCGCGGGAGGCCGGTTCACTTCCAAGCTCTGCAATCTGTTTGTATCGAACGTTCCCGGACCACAACAACCCCTGTATATGAATGGAGCCAAGATGCTCCACAGTTACGGTATGGCGCCGCTGGCAGACGGCATGGGGTTGTTTATCGCAACACCCAGCTATAATGGAGAGATGACTTTCAGTATCATTTCGGCGCGCGAGATCATGCCGGATATCGAATATTTCAGGGAGTGTATCGACGCATCGTTCAAAGAGTTATTGGGCGCGGTAACGTGAGTGTCTAGCTGATGGAATACAAGGATTATTACGAGATTATGGGCGTTGGAAAAAGCGCCTCCCAGGACGAAATCAAGCGCGCTTACCGCAAGCTCGCGCGCAAGTATCACCCCGATGTAAGCACCGAAAAAGACGCCGAGGCGAAGTTTAAGGAAGTCGGCGAGGCATACGAGGTGCTGAAAGATCCCGAGAAACGAACCGCCTACGACCAATTGGGTTCGCAATGGAAGGCCGGTCAGGATTTTCATCCGCCGCCGGGCTGGGATGCCGGCTTTGAATTCAGCTCGAGTGGGGACGGCGGTCCCGATCTCGGCGGCTTCAGCGATTTCTTCGAAACGCTTTATGGCCGGGAATTCCGCACGGCGGGCGGCCGTTCGGGATCCGGGCGCGGGTTTCAAATGCGCGGGGAGGACCATCACGCCAGAGTCATGATCGACCTGGAGGACAGCTACCGCGGTGCGACGCGTTCCATTACCTTGCAAATATCCGAACTGGATCCGGCCGGCAGAGTCAAAACACATCCGCGGACGCTCAGTGTGCGGATTCCCAAAGGCATCCGTCGCGGCCAGCAAATCCGTTTAAACGGCCAGGGTGGGGCGGGCCATGGCGGTGCAGACCCGGGAGACCTGTACCTGGAAGTGGAATTCAATCTCCCGGGCCACTATCGCGTTGAAGGCGCCGACGTATACCTGGATTTACCGCTGGCCCCCTGGGAAGCGGCGCTGGGCGCCCGGGTCAAGGTGCCAACGCCCGCAGGCGCCGTGGATTTGAAAATTCCGCCCGGCTCTCAGGCAGGGAAAAAGCTGCGGTTGAAGGGCAGAGGCATTCCGGCTCGTCAGCCGGGTGATCTCTACGTGGTCCTGCAAATTTCTCTACCGCAAGTGGAGAATGAACGCCAGAGACAGTTTTTCGAAGACATGAAACGGGAGTTTTCATTCAGTCCACGCGCCAGGATGGGAGTCTGAAAATGGCAGAACATGAAGTCATTCGCGGTGAGCTGATTGAAGAAGAAACGGTCATTTCCGTTGACGAGCTTTGCCGGCACTGTGCGCTCGAGGTCGATGAAGTGATACGGCTGGTAAAGGAGGGAATCCTGGATCCGGAGGGAGACAGGGTCAGGATAGAGCTCGCCGGCAGCTGGCAATTTCACATTACCAGCGTGAAGCGCGTGCGGACCGTTGTTCACCTGCAGCGCGACCTGGGAGTGAACCTCGCAGGCGCCGCACTCGCGCTGGAACTGCTGGACCGGATCGCAGAGCTGGAGCGGCTTTGACCGCTAGACGGTCACTGTAGCGGAACGATGCCTATCGGCAGGTCGTCGAATTCAACCGCCGGATTTTCCTTCCACAGTGCATCTTTGAGTTTGATCACGACCACGCCGGTGGTGTAGGGCTTTATGGTCTGTTTGCGTTTTTGCGACAGTACGTGCAGGGCTGCATTCGAGCCTTCCGGCAGTTGGATGGTAAGGCCCTTGACGGTGGGCGGCTTCTGCCCACGCATTTTGGCCAGCGCCGTGAGCGCCTCTTCGAATTGAGAAACCAGGCCCATCAGTTCCTGGTACGTCATGCTCGTTTTGGTCAGCGGTCTGGCTGAATAGCCAACGGCCAGTTGCAAGGTCCCCTTGGGCTGATCACTGAGCAGCGTTGAGTCGGCCCAGTCCGGTCGAATTGGAAATTCAATCTCACCGTATTCGTCAGGATTAAAGGTGTGCCAGCTGCCTGAGTCTATGATCTTGAATTCGATGGATTGGGGTGGAACATCCGGATTGGTGGACGTAATAATCATGCTGGGAACGATCCGGTCCAGATGCTCGAGCGATTGAAAAAGCGCCTGGTATTCGCTGACCGTCGAATAGGGAAGTTTGGCCTTGTCCTGAGCGGATGCTGCTACCGGCAGCGCCAGTAAAACAAAGGCCAGGGTCAGAACTTTCAGGGATCTTGATGTCACGAGCCCTATTCTGCCATAGCTGACGCAGGACAGTGCAGCAGGCGGAATCAGAACAGTATGCTATAGATTATTGAGCCTGGAATTTACCACCAGGCGGGTGATCGGCGAGGGACAACAGTGGGCGAATTGGACTTGACGGCAAGCTGGGCAGGAATCAGCGCCGTGGTTGTTTTTTGCGTTGCCTACGCGCTGGTAATCAGCGAAGAATTTCACCATCTGCGGAAATGCAAACCGGTGATACTTGCCGCCGGGCTGATCTGGGCCATCATCGGTTTCGAATACACCCGCACGGGAAACCAGGCCAGCCTCGAGCCGGCCGTGCGGGAGTACCTGGTCGAATACGCGGAGCTGTTCCTGTTTCTGCTGGCCGCGATGACCTACGTGAACTCAATGAACGAGCGGCGGGTATTCAAGGCGCTCAGGGTTTGGCTGATCAACCGCGGATTTTCATTACGCACCCTGTTCTGGGCAACGGGGGTGCTGAGTTTCTTTCTTTCCGCCCTGATTGACAACCTGACAACGGTGCTGGTGATGAGCGGCGTGGTGCTCGCCGTAGGCGGAAACAACAAACGGTTCATTTCAGTATGTTCCGTAAACATCGTGGTGGCCGCCAATGCCGGTGGCGCCTTCAGTCCGTTTGGAGACATCACGACGCTGATGGTCTGGCAGAGTGGAATCCTGGCCTTCCATAAGTTTTTCGCGCTCTTCATTCCCTCCGTGGTCAACTACGTCGTTCCTGCGCTGTTCCTTTCCATTGCCGTCAAGAATGGAGCAGCTGAAAAGCAGGCGGAGGCAGTGGAGATGCGCATGGGCGCGAAACGCATCATGATGCTCTTTGTCCTGACCGTTTTTATGGCGGTGTCCTTTCACAATTACCTGCATCTGCCGCCTTTCATGGGCATGGTGACGGGTTTAGCCTGTCTGCAATTGTTTGGTTTTTATCTCCGGCGAAAAGAGACTGAAATTGCCGCCAATAGCCATCAGCACATGGCGGGTGATGTCATGCCCTACGATACGTTCCGCGAAATTGCGCGCGCTGAGTGGGACACGCTGCTGTTCTTTTTTGGGGTCATCATGAGCGTCGGCGGATTGACGTTCCTCGGCTACCTTGGAGGTCTCTCACAGTTCCTTTACGTGGAGCTTGGGCCGACCGTCGCCAACGTTCTGGTCGGCGTGATGTCGGCTGTGGTCGACAATATTCCGATGATGGTGGTCGTGCTGCACATGAACCCCGTTATGGGTGAGGACCAATGGCTGCTGGTAACGCTGGCGGCCGGAGTCGGCGGCAGCCTGTTGTCCATCGGATCGGCAGCGGGAGTGGCAATGATGGGCCAGGCGCGCGGATCCTATTCGTTTTTCTCGCATCTCAAGTGGGCACCGGTCATTGCGCTGGGCTACGGATCGAGCATTTGGGTTCACCTGCTGATTAATTAGGATCATCCCGGGAATGCATTAAACTAGATGGCTCCAATGGACGAGCAGGAGGGAAATACAGCCGTGGATTCATCTGCCAGCGCTCGTCTTGCGGTCGACATCGGCGGCACTTTCACCGATGTGGTGCTGGAGGTTTCCGGTGGTCCCCGCTTCACTACCAAGTTGTTGACGACCTATGCGCATCCGGGCGAGGCGGTGTTGCAAGGCATCAACCACGTGCTGCAGCAGTCCGGAGTGGAGCCGTCGCGCGTCGGTCTGATTATCCACGGCACCACGCTGGCAACGAATGCCCTGATCGAACGCAGCGGTGCCGTCACTGCACTGTTTACGACCGAAGGCCACCGCGATGCGTTGGAGATGGCGCATGAAGACCGGTTCGAGCAATACGATGTGATGATCGACCGGCCCAGGCCTCTGGTGCCGCGGTACTTGAGGTTGCCGGTACCTGAGCGCATGGACCGGGACGGCCGGATTCTGATTCCTCTTGACGAGCGCTCGATCAAAGAAGCCTTGCCCGTGCTGGACGAACACCAGGTCGAGAGCATTGCCATTGGTTTCCTGCATGCCTTCGTCAATCCGGAACACGAACAGCGCACCGCGGAAATTCTGCGCGCTGCCCGTCCGGAGCTGTCGGTTACGCTGGCCTCTGAAGTCTGTCCTGAAATCCGCGAGTTTGAACGCCTCTCGACTGCCTGTGCCAATGCTTACGTCCGGCCTTTGATGGCCCGCTACCTGGAGCGGCTTGCAAGCGACTTGAAATCCCGGGGTTTCCACTGCCCGTTTCTGCTGATGACTTCCGGCGGCGGTTTGACGACGCTGGAGACTGCCGTGAAATTTCCGATCCGGCTGGTTGAATCCGGACCGGCCGGCGGCGCCATCCTGGCCCAACAGGTGGCGCGCCACGCCGGGTTAGATAAAGTTCTCTCGTTCGACATGGGCGGCACGACAGCCAAGCTTTGCCTGATCGACGATTTTGAGCCCTTGAGGTCGCGAAGTTTTGAAGTGGACCGGGTGTATCGCTTCAAAAAGGGCAGCGGACTGCCGGTCCGAATCCCGGTGATCGAAATGGTGGAAATCGGCGCAGGCGGCGGTTCCATTGCGCGAGTCGACAAATTAAAGCGAATCCAGGTCGGCCCGGAAAGTTCGGGCTCCGAGCCGGGGCCTGCAGCCTACGGCCGAGGTGGCAAACGGCCGGCGGTGACAGACGGGGATGTGTGCCTTGGCCGCATCGTAGCCAGCACTTTCGCAGGCGGCGCTTTCAAGCTCGACAGCAAAGCGGCGGCAGACGCGTTGCGCAATGAAATTGCAGAACCGCTGGATCTGGACGTCAATGGCGCCGCATTTGGTGTCAGCGAAGTGGTGGATGAAAACATGGCCGCCGCCGCCCGCGCGCATGCCGCGGAATTCGGGATGGACCTGGGCAAGCGCGACATGATTGCCTTCGGCGGCGCCGCGCCGTTGCATGCCGCCCGGCTGGGCGAAAAGCTCGGTGTAAACCGGATCATAATTCCGACCGAAGCCGGCGTGGGCTCAGCGGTGGGTTTTCTGCTGGCGCCGGTTGCCTATGAAGTCGTGCGCAGCCGCCGGCAAAACCTGTCGCGCCTGCAGGCTGATGTCGTCAATGCATTGATGGAGGAAATGCGGAGCGAGGCGCTGAAGGTGGTTCGCCAGGGAAGTCCGGAGCAGGAACTGGCGGAAACGCGGCACGCCTTCATGCGTTATACCGGTCAGGGTCACGAAATCGCGGTCGTTTTGCCGTCGGAAGTCTACCGGCCGGAGCACGGGAACATCTTCCGGTCAGCATTCGAAGCGGCCTATCGCCAACTGTACGGCCGGATTATAGAAGGGGTTGATATCGAGGTGCTGAGCTGGACGCTTACAATCAGCGCATCCTCGGTAGATTTCGAAGAAGAGGTAGAAAAAATTGAGCTGGGTTGTCCGTTGCCGGAGCCGGTTGCATCACAACGCCTGTTCGAGCCGTCGCTCGAACAATTTTTCGAAGCGCCCGTTTACCTGAGGAGCCAACTCAGGCCCGGTAATCGATTGCCGGGCCCGTTGCTGATCACCGAAAGCCAGACAACCACCGTGGTGGGTGCGAATTTTCAAGCGGAAGTCGATCAGCGGGGACATATTGTGATGACGCGACGGGAGAACAGCATTGAATAAGCCCGCCGCTCTCGAGCGTATTCATACCCAAATTCTCTGGGACCGGTTGCTGGCTGTAGTCGAAGAGCAGGCTCAGACGCTCGTGCGGACGGCGTTTTCCACCACGGTGCGTGAGGCGGGCGATCTGTCGGCCGGGGTGTTCGATACGCGCGGCCGAATGCTCACCCAGGCAGTGACCGGCACACCGGGCCACGTCAACGCAATGGCCGCCAGTGTCGGGTTTTTCCTGCAAAAATTTCCGGTTACCGGCTTGAAACCCGGGGATGTGCTGCTGACCAACGACCCATGGTACGGCACCGGGCATCTGAACGACTTCACCGTGGTCACGCCCGTTTTTCTCGACGGTTCGCCGGTCGCCCTGTTCGCCGCTACCTCGCACATCGCTGATGTGGGCGGCCTGGGTTTTGGCCCGGACGGCCGCCAGGTGTTCGAGGAAGGGCTCAATATTCCGATGGGCTACCTGTTCCGTGAAGGCGCAGCCAATGAGTGCCTGCTCGAGATTATCCGTGCAAATGTTCGGGATCCCCGGGCGGCCGAGGGGGACCTGTACTCCCTCGCAGCCTGCAACGAGGCCGGAGCGGCAAGCCTGGTGGAAACCATGCGGGAATTTCGCCTGAGCAGTCTCGATAACGGCGCGGACATGATCATCACCAATTCGCACGATGCAATGCTGGAGGAAATCCGCAAACTGCCGTCCGGCACCTGGCGCAATGAAATGCGGATTGACGGATATGATGAACCGGTGGACCTGGTCTGCGCCGTGACGATTGGCGAATCTGGTATTGATGTCGATTTCGAAGGGACTTCCCCGGTCTGCGGACACGGCATCAACGTGCCCCTTACTTATACCCAGGCCTATGCTTCTTTTGGTGTGCGCTGTGTCATTGGCAATGACGTTCCAAACAATGCCGGCTCTCTCGGGGTCGTGCGAGTCACCGCGCCGGCAGGCTGTATTCTGAACGCGCCCCGTCCTGCGGCGGTATCGGCCCGGCATACCATTGGCCAGATGTTGCCCGATGTTGTGCTTGGCTGCCTGGAGCAACCCCTGGATGGGAACGTTCCCGCCGAGGGCGCCTCCTGCCTGTTCGGGCCGGTTTTTCTGGGCGGGCGCGGCGTCATTCCGGGCAGCAAGGGAGAACCGTTCGTGATCAATGCATTTTATGCCGGGGGTACCGGCGGCCGTCCCGGCAAGGACGGCCTGGACTGTACGGCCTTTCCGTCCGGCGTCCGCAGCACGCCGGTGGAAATTACCGAAAACACCGCGCCGCTGATCATATGGCGTAAGGAATACCGTCCGGATTCAGGGGGCGAAGGCGAGTTCCGCGGCGGTGTCGGCCAGATCATGGAATTTGCGCATGCCGGCGGCGAGGCGTTCGCCGTTTCCAAGATGTTCGACCGCATCAGGCACGCGCCGCGGGGTCGACAGGGCGGCGCCGCCGGCAAAACGGCCCGGGTTTACGTTGATGACGGTACCGAACTGCTTGGCATGGGTCGTGAGATCATCCCCGAGGGAAAACGCATGGTGCTGGAGACCGCCGGGGGCGGCGGGCGGGGTAACCCAGAAGACCGTGATCCCGCTGCCGAGGCTGAAGACCGAAAGCGAGGTTTGGTTTCGTGACCGCAGGGCTTTTATATCGCCGTTGATCCCGGGCTGAGTTTTAAGCCGGCGCCTGTCAGTGATCGTTCAGAACGACCCTGAAAGCGGCGTAACTGAAATAGGCCAAAAGAAAGACAACGCCGATCGGGCGATTCAGTTTTGCGTTTCCCAGGAAGAACACGGGAATCAGTGCCGCCGTGAACAGCCAGGAAACCACCAGGTCAGCGATTCCGCCGTGCGGAATCATGATGCCGCCGATCAGGCCGCTGGAAGGCAGAACAATCAGCGAATTGAAAACGTTGGATCCCAGCAGGTTGCCCAGCGCGAGGTCCGATTCTTTCCTCATGGCGGCGATAACCGAAGTCACGAGTTCCGGCATGCTGGTGCCGATGGCGACCACAAACAAACCGATCACCGCCTTGGATATTCCGGCCTGTTCGGCCAGCTGCACGCTGAACCGGATGGTCGTTTCGCCGCCGGCAAACAGCAGCACAAAACCGAAAATGATCAGCAGCCACAGGAAGCGCCCGGAAGAACGGGTATATACAAAAGAGGTTTCGTTGATCTCGGTCAGGAGTACGTCCTGGTTCCGGGTGCGCACAATGTCGCGGATCGCGATGTAGAGAAATATTCCGAACAACAGAAACAGGATAATGGAGTCGGCGCGGCCGATCCGCGGCGCGGTGCCCTCGAGCACGCCGTCCAGCCCCATAACCGTGATGATCGTGGTGATCAGCAACAGCAGCGGTACTTCGCGCCGCACCACCGAACTCTGGATATCGATGGTCTGAATAAGGGCCGCTGCACCCAGCACCAGGCCGAGGTTGCTGATATTGGAACCGACCACGTTACCGAAAGCGATCGCCGTTTCGCTGCTCGCCGCACCCATGATGTTGATCATCAGCTCCGGTGTGCTGGTGCCGAAACCCACGATGGTCAAGCCGATAATCATCGGCGAGATACCCATGCGGGTGGCCAGTTGCGAAGCGCCCTGGACCAGTGCCGTTCCGCCGGCAATCAGCAGCGCAATTCCGAGCACAACGCCGAAAAATGCGAGCATTTATCGAACGTTCCTGGCGTTATGAACATACCGCATGGAGTCCATCATAGCTTGATCAGCTGCTACAATGCCGCCTTTTCGAGGCAATCACGTCATGATCGAGCTCTATACATCCCCAACGCCAAACGGTTACAAGGTTTCCATCATGCTGGAGGAAACCGGCCTGGATTACTCGGTGCATGAGATCGACCTGGCCAAGCAGGAGCAGAAAGCCCCGGCATTTTTGAATATGAATCCCAACGGCCGCATCCCGGTGATCCTGGATCGGGAAAATGATGATTTCGTGGTGTTCGAGTCCGGCGCGATATTGCTGTACCTGGCGGAAAAGACCGGCCAGTTTCTGCCGGAAGAGCCCAAAGCACGCTCGCGCGTGATCCAGTGGCTGATGTTCCAGATGGGCGGGGTCGGACCAATGATGGGGCAGGCCAACGTGTTTTTTCGTTATTTCGAAGAAAAAATTCCGGCGGCTATCCATCGCTACCAGCACGAGGGGCAGAGGCTTCTCGCTGTGCTGGACAAACAGTTGGCGGGCCGGAAATACCTTTGTGACGAATACAGTATTGCCGATATCGCGACCTGGCCCTGGGCCGTCATTCACGAGTGGTCCGGCATCGACATCAACGGCCTGGTCAACCTGCAAGCCTGGCTGCAACGGATGGCGGACCGGCCGGCCGTGGCAAGGGGCAGAAATATACCGCAGCGCGGGTCCAGAGACGACACAACGCGGGCCGGACAAACCATTATCGTTCGCTAAAAGAGGTGCGGCCAGCCCCCGCTCCGGGTAAATTTCCTAAAAGCGGAGCTCGAAAGTACCGCCAAAAATGGGCGCTGGATCGTACTTGGTTTCGCTGATGAACTCACCGGAGAAATCCTTGAGCTTGAGCTTGCCGCCAAATTCCAGGCCCCCAAACAGGGAAAGCTTGACCGTTGGATTTGGCTCCCACACGGCAGACGCCACCAGCGGGATGGACTGGTCGCGACCGACGCCGGACGGGGTCGTACCGTTTTCGTCAAGTCGGAATTCAATATTCTCATAGCGCCCGGCAAGCCCCAGAGACCAGCGTTCATTCGACTGGTAGCTCAGCCGCAAGCCCGGTCCCTGGGAGGATGCCAGCCCGCGGCCGGTTGACAGGTTCCAGCGTTCGCTGATGTTCCAGTCGATCACCAGGATGGGAAACACCTGGGTGCCGTCCTCGATCCGGGAAAACACGCCGATACCGGGACCGATCGTCAGGTCGGGGCTGAGCCGCCATGCGGCCGCGGCGAACAATCCATAGGTGCGGCCATCGCTCGATTTCGAATCTTTTTCGCCGTTATAGCGCGCTGACGGTATCAAAATGATCGAGCCTCTCTCCCCAAAACCGAAGCGGCCAACCAGCGAAATTCGCGTGTCTTCAATTTCTTCCCACGGCATGCCGCCGCCAAATCCGGTTTCTTCATCGAAATCGTACTTGGTGATGCCGCCGCCTGCCGACAGTCCAATCGAGTTGCGATAATCCCAGGCGTAGGTTACGCCCATGCTGACAAACCACCGATTGGCGGAAAAACTGCCGTTGCTGTCCTTGAGGTCCGAACTGGTTTGGATGGCGATGCCGCCGTCAAAATTGAAGGAAACGGGATCGACCGGCGGCGCCTGGGCTTCAGTCGTTTGAAAACAGAGCAAAGCGGCAACGGCAATAACGGTAAGCAGAAGCTTGTTATTGGACATGAAAGGCGTTCTCCCTACAAAAAAATTTGCGGAACGCAGTATAAGCGATCCAGATCATTATTTTGTGACGGCGACGGCAGGCAGGCCCTCGCGGTGAATGGCCTGGTTGAAAGAGGCAATATCGGAATCCAGCAGGGAGTCCAGCTTTTCCAGTTCTGCGTCGATCAGGGTAACCAGTTCGTTGCGCACGGCCACGAGCGCCCGGGTGGGCGGATGATCGCCAAACGATGCTGCCCGCATCACGCCCGCCAGTTTGTCGTTCAGGCGTATCGGAAAGTTCAGCGGATCCTGTGGCGCCTCCAGCCGAGTCTGGTAGAGCGTTTCCTCAATCCCGGTGAGCCGGTCGTTCAGATCGGTGGCGGCCTCGGCCAGAACACGGTACTGATCCTGGCCTTCGACGCGCTCCTGAAGGGCCTCCAGCTGGGCCCGGGTGTCGCGAATCCGGGTAATTGCCCGGTGTGTTTCAGTCAGTTTGCGATTGATATCCCAGGTGAAGTCGAATTGTGCCTGTAAATCTGCCGCGGATGTTTCGACCCTCGGGTCAGGCAGGATTTCCAGTGCAACGGTTTGAGCCTGGCCCCCGTCCACCGTCAGAGTCGCCCGGTAGGTGCCCGGAACGGCTTTTGGGCCCTCCAGGCTGTCGTTCCACAGAACCAGTTTTTCAAACCGTTCCACGCCGGGATAGCGCATATCCCACTCGAAGGCATTCAGCCCGGCTTGGGCTGTAAGCTTCCGGTTATCCTCGGAAAGC
>JABDLD010000074.1 GCA_013001885.1 Lysobacterales bacterium | reverse complement strand
CCCTGGTACTGACCGGCCCCGAGGGATCCACCGATTATTTTGAACAGATAGACCACTTTATCGGGTTGACGCTGGGTGACTCGGCCCGTTCACGATACCGTATCGTGGTGGGTGATCCGCCGAAGGTGGCGCGGATCATGGCCCGCGGCATGAACGCTGTGCGTAAATTCCGGATTGCCAACAACGATGCGTTCTACTACAACTGGCTGCTGAATATCGAAGCGTCTTTCCAGATCCCGTTTACGCCGTCGCATGAAAATATGCGGTCGCTGGAACTGAGCAGGGATCTCCCGCTGCATGTTCTGGCCTCCAATCTCAGGAAGCTGTTTTCGGGCATCGTGGCCGGAAACGTGAAACCGGAGGGTGTGAAGTCTATCCGGGAAAACGGTCCCTTCGAGATTGATGGGGACGCCGACATCATGGAATCCCTGGACGGCCTGTTGAGTTCGTTTGTCGCCGACAGCCGCATGAAATTGCCGGGCGGCAAGGAATACGAGCCCTGTTACCGCCTAGTCAAGTAGGGCTTCAACTCCGATCAGCCGGCGTGCTTCAGCCAGGTCGACACCGGTGGTGTAAATCCACTCGCCCTCCCCGTAACGCCTGATCTGCCCGGCGTTCAGCATGCGATCCCGCTCCTGCGGCAACAGGTCCTCTTCGTCAACTACGGCGTAACCGTCGCCGAAAGTGACCGGGCGCGCCATTTCCTCCAACGGATCGGACAGGGCGACTCCCGTCACCGGGTAGCGCAGCACGTAGCGATTGTCGTCAGCCACCAGCACATCCAGCGCGCAGCCCTCCGGCATCCCGCGGTAGCGCTCCGGATCCTCTTCATCCCGGCGGAGAAAAAGCAGGTAGCGCCGGCCCTCCTCGAACACCGTCGGGTTGGGAAAATAGCACTCGTGGTCGTGCAGACCCTTTTCATAAACCTCGATCAGGTCGGCGCTGCGGTCGGTTTTGTACGGAATCAGCACCTTCAGATAGGCGCTTCCGCTGACCGGTATGTCCCGCCGCCGCAGGTAATCCGTGTCCCTGACCTGGGCCAGCACGACGGCATCGGCCCGTGCGGCGAGCGCCTGCAGGCTGACGGGTGCGAGCGGGGACGCTTCTGTCTGCTGGGCGTGCGCAGGGACTGCGAGCAACAGTACAGCCAGTGACATGATCCAGTTCATGGTTTCATTATATGCCGTGTAGAGCCCGTGCTTCAGTTCTGCTAGCCTGTTGCTTTACCCATTCATACCGAGAAGGGAACCCGAAATGAACATACTGAACCGGATTGTGTTGCCCTGTGCCTGCGTTCTCGCTTTGACCGCCTGTGAGCAACAGAACGACGCGGCTGAACCGGTTGCGGCGGCTTTACCGGCGGGACCGACAGCGGCGGACGCCGCTGCATTCGTGGCCGACGCCGAACAGCAGCTGGCGGAACTGGGCCAGCACAATGAGCGCGTGGCCTGGGTGTTGGCGAATTTCATTACCGAAGACACCGAGTTGCTGGCGGCACGCGCCAGTGAACAGTTCACCGCGGCCCAGGTGGCAGTCGCGAGCGAGGCAGCCCGGTTCAATGACGTCGAGGGGCTGGATTACGACACGGCGCGCAAGCTCAACATGCTGAAGAGCGGAATCGTCATTCCCGCGCCGATGGATCCGGAAAAAACGTCCGAACAGGCCGAGATAGGCGCCAGGCTCAATGGCCTCTACGGGCGCGGCAGTTACTGCCTTGAAGATGGTGACTGCCTCGCGCTCGGGCAACTGGAGGACATCATTGGCGAGTCAAGGGACCCGGCTGAACTGCTCGAGGCATGGGAAGGCTGGCGCACCGTGTCACCGCCGATGAAAGATCTTTACGCCCGCCAGGTAGAGCTTGCCAACGAGGGCGCGGCTGAACTGGGTTTTGACGATCTGGGCACGATGTGGCGCTCGGCCTACGACATGGATCCGGCCGAGTTCCCGGGTGAACTGGACCGGCTGTGGGAACAGGTGAGCCCGCTTTACGAGGCGCTCCACTGCCACGTGCGTGCGCAGCTGCAGGAGGTTTACGGCAGCGAGACGGTTGCGGCAGGCGAGCCGATTCCCGCCCACCTTCTGGGTAACATGTGGGCGCAAAGCTGGGACAACATCTACGACCTGGTCGCCCCGCCGCAATCCGACGCCGGTTACGACCTCACCGAAATCCTGCTGGACAAGGAATACAACGCGCTGAAAATGGTCAGGACCGGCGAGGCTTTTTTCAGTTCGCTGGGTTTTGAACCTTTGCCCGAAACATTCTGGTCCCGTTCCCTGTTCGTGAAACCGGCGGACCGCGACGTGGTCTGCCACGCCTCCGCCTGGGATATCGATGAGCAGGATGACCTGCGCATCAAGATGTGCATCGACGTGAATGCCGAGGACTTCAACACCATTCATCACGAACTCGGTCACAATTACTACCAGCGGGCCTACAAGGACAAGAGCTACCTGTACCGCAGCAGCGCCAACGACGGTTTCCACGAGGCGGTCGGCGATACGCTGTCGCTGTCGATCACGCCGGAATACCTGGCTCAGCTGGATCTGCTGGAACAGGTTCCGGACGCCTCCGGTGATCTGGGATTACTGATGAACCAGGCGCTGGGTAAAATCGCGTTCCTGCCGTTCGGGCTGATGGTCGACCAGTGGCGCTGGAAGGTCTTTGCCGGCGAAGTCGGGCCGGAGGGCTATAACGATTTGTGGTGGCAATTACGTGAGCAATACCAGGGTGTGCGCGCTCCGCGCGAGCGGCCTGCGGATGCGTTCGACCCGGGCGCCAAGTATCACGTGCCGGGCAACACGCCCTACACGCGGTACTTCCTGGCGCATATCCTGCAGTTCCAGTTCCACCGCGCTTTGTGTGAAATTGCCGGTAACGAGGGGCCGATCCATCGCTGCTCGATCTATAACAGCGAGGCGGCGGGCGAGCGCCTCAACGCGATGCTGGAAATGGGCCGAAGCCGGCCCTGGCCGGAAGCGCTGGAAGCCCTGACGGGTTCACCCGAGATGGACGCCACCGCCATTCTGGACTATTTCGCGCCTTTGCAGGCCTGGCTCGACGAACAGAACACCGGTCGGCAGTGCGGGTGGTGATTGCCTGATACCCGGGGCGGGCGGGGTCGGGAGCAGTCCCGCTCAGCCCAGGCGGCCGAGTCTCTGGCCCATCACGACATCATCGCCGCTTTCGAAATGCTCAATCATTGAAACGGTGGCGGCGGGCAGCAGCAGGATCACGGTCGACCCCATGTTGAAGCGGCCCATTTCCGCCCCCTTCGCCAGTTCGATGCCGCGGCGCGACCAGTCGCCGGTCACGATTTTCCGGCCTCTGGGCGGCGTCACTACCCCTGACCAGACCGTTTCCATGCTGGAAACCAGCATGGCCCCGACCAGGATAACGCCCATCAGGCCGTGAGGAGTCTCGAACAGGCTGATGACCCGTTCATTGCGGGCGAACAGGTTGGGGACCTGCCGCACGGTGTAGGGCGCCACACTGAATAAGCGGCCGGGCACATGGATCATGCGCTGCAGCGTTCCCCCGAACGGCATGTGGACGCGATGGTAATCGCGCGGGGAAAGGTAGACGGTGTGGAAATAACCGTTCAGAAATTCCGGCGAGGAAGCATCATTGGCCAGTAAAGATCGAACCGAGTAGTGCACACCCTTGGCCTGCACGATGCGGTCGTTGGTAATCCTGCCGCTTTGGCTGATCTTGCCGTCGCTTGGACAGACGAACGACAAGGGATCCGGGTCGATGGGGCGCGCGCCGTCCCTCAGTTCCCGGGTAAAGAAATCATTGAAGTGTTCAAATTCTGAAATGCTCTCGATCCTGGCTTCAGCCCACTCAACGCCCACCATGCTGCCGATCAGCGCGATCTGGGTGTTCTTGACCGGCGCCAGCCGAATGCGCATGAATGCATGCACCAGCCGGGAAAGCAGGTGATGCGGGAGCAGGTACTGGATACCGGAAAACAGTTTTTCGAACAGAGCCATGTTGCCATTATACTTCGGCACATGATCATAACCGAGTGTATTGAACGGGTCGCAAAAAAGCTCGAAAGAGCGGGCTTGAGCTTCGGCCATGGAACCGACAATCCGAGCGACGAGGCCGCCTGGCTGGTGCTGCATGCGGTCGGTGCGCCTCTGGACGGCAGCTTTGACCGCTGGGAGCAGGAACTGGGCGAGCGGCAGCTGGCGCGGGTTGAACGCCTGCTGGAAGCCCGCTGCAGCAGCCGCCGCCCGCTGGCCTACCTGATTGGCACGGCGCGCTTCGCCGGCCTCGAATTCGAGGTTGATGAGAATGTGCTGGTTCCACGCTCGCCGTTGGCCGAGTTGATCCTGGAGCAATTCAGGCCGTGGGCCGACCCGGAGCGGATTAACCGGGTACTGGACATGTGCACCGGCAGCGGCTGTATAGCCATCGCGACGGCCGTGTATTTGCCCGGCGCAAAAGTCGACGCGGCGGACATCAGCGAGGCGGCCCTGGCCGTGGCCGACCGCAACCGCCAGCGCCACCGCCTGGCCGGCCGGGTGTCGTTGATCCGCTCGGACCTGTTCCGGTCCGTCGCCGAATGCCGGTATGATCTGATTGTGTCGAACCCGCCCTACGTGCCGGTGGCGTCGATGGCGGACCTGCCGCAGGAATACCGGGCGGAACCGGGCCTGGGGCTGGTATCCGGAGCGGACGGACTGGACGCGGTTTTGTCCATCCTGGTGGACGCGCCCCGTTTTCTGAGCGAGCATGGCGTCCTGGTGTGCGAAGTGGGAGAGAGCGCGGAGCGGCTGCAGGCCTGCCTGCCCGGCGTTTCTTTCATCTGGCTGGAGTTCGAGCACGGTGGCTCCGGCGTATTCGTACTCGACCGCGCACAACTGGCAGAGGCACACGATGAGGTGGCAGGTTTGATCAGGGAGCGAATGAATGTCGTATAACAGCTTTGGACACGTTCTGCGTGTCACTACCTTCGGCGAAAGCCACGGACCGGCAGTGGGGTGCGTCATCGACGGCTGTCCGCCCGGCCTCATGATCACCGCGGAGGAAATCCGCGAAGAAGTGCTGCGGCGGGCAACCGGCAAGAGCCGCCATACCTCTCAGCGCCGCGAGCAGGAAGATGTTCAGATCCTGTCGGGCGTTTTCGAAGACAAAACCACCGGCACGCCGATCGCGTTGCTGATCGAGAATACCGATGCCCGTTCGAAAGACTACGAGAACATCAAGCGCCAGTTCCGTCCCGGGCACGCGGATTACACCTACTGGAAAAAATACGGTATGCGCGATTACCGCGGGGGAGGGCGATCCTCGGCCCGTGAGACCACGATGCGCGTGGCCGCCGGCGCGTTGGCGCGAAAATGGCTCAAGGCAGAGCTCGATGTCGATATCCAGGGGTGGCTTGCCCAGCTGGGACCGATCCGCACCGATCAGCGGATGGAATGGGACAGCATCGATGACAACCCGTTTTTCTGCCCGGATCCGGACAAGGTTGCCGAACTCGAAGCGTACATGGACCGGCTGCGCAAGTCCGGCGACTCGACCGGCGCCCGGGTCAACGTGATCGCGCGGAACGTTCCCGCCGGCCTGGGCGCACCCATCTACGGCAAGCTCGATGCCGAACTGGCAAGCGCGATGATGAGCATCAATGCCGCCAAGGCCGTCGAAATCGGGGCCGGCTTCGACTGTGTCGCGCAAATGGGCACCGAGCACCGTGATGAAATGACCCCGGACGGATTTTTGAGCAACCACGCAGGCGGCATTCTCGGCGGCATTTCCAGCGGGCAGGATGTTGTCGTCAGTACCGCGTTCAAACCGACTTCGAGCCTCAGAATCCCCTGCCGCGGACTCGATATCGACGGCAATGAAGTCGAGATCGTCACCAAGGGGCGCCACGACCCCTGTGTGGGTATCCGGGCGACCCCGATTGTCGAAGCCATGATGGCGCTGGTGCTGATGGACCATGTGCTGTTACACCGAGCGCAGAACGGCTAAGATGCGCGGATATCTGACAGAAACAGGCGGACTATTGCATGAGTAAACCGAAGATCGCCGTCGTCGGCGCCAGCGGCGCCGTCGGTGAAGTAATACTCTCTATCCTGGCAGATCTGGGTCACCGCGAAGATCGTGTGACGGCGCTTGCCAGCGAACGGTCTGCCGGCCAGGATGTTGATTTCGGCAACACGCAGCTGACGATCGAAGAGCTGTCTGCATTTGACTTCTCAACCGTCGACTACGCTTTATTTTCCGCCGGCGGTTCGGTCAGTGAAGAGTACGCTCCCAAAGCGGCCGCCGCGGGCGCCATTGTCATCGACAATACATCGGCCTTCCGGTACCACGATGATATTCCACTGGTTGTGCCCGAGGTTAATGCTGAAGCCCTCGACGGCATTGCCGGCGGCGCCATCATTGCCAACCCGAATTGCTCGACCATCCAGATGGTGGTTGCGCTTGCTCCGGTCTACCGCGAAGCCGGTATTGCCCGGATCAACGTCGCCACCTACCAGTCAGTATCGGGCGCCGGCCGTCTCGGCATGGAAGAACTCGCTCTGCAAACGGCTGCCCGGCTCAATTTCAAGGACCCCGAGGTCAGTAAATTCGCGCAGCCGATCGCCTTCAACGCTTTGCCGCAAATTGACGTGTTGCTGGATAACGGCTACTCGCGGGAAGAGATGAAAATGGTGTGGGAAACCCAGAAGATTTTTTCCGACCCGGAAATCCTGGTTAACGCGACAGCCGTCAGGGTGCCGGTGTTTTTCGGCCACTCCGAGGCGGTGCATTTCGAGACCCGCGAGGATATCAGCATCGAGCGCTGCCGCGATTTGCTGCAGCGGGCGGAGGGCGTCGAGGTGGTCGAAGGTGACGGTATGATCCATCCGACGGCCGTTACGCACGCGGCAGGAAAAGACCCGGTATTTGTCGGCCGTTTGCGCAGGGATATCAGCCATCCCCGCGGAATCGACATGTGGGTCGTGGCGGATAATGTCCGCAAGGGAGCCGCCTTGAACGCGATTCAGATTATGTACCGTCTGGAACAAAACAAGATTTCCGGTGGAAACAGGGACCAAGCAATCGTAAACTCTGCATAGAATCTGGAAATTCAATCCAGTTCTTCAAAACGTCAGGGAGTGACGGAGGGACTCATGAATACCAAAAACCGAATTAGCGCAGCCGCCTTGTTGGCCGCCGCATCGTTAACATTCAGCCCGGCCGCCTGGTCTTTGGGACTGGGTGACGCGACCGTGGAATCCTTCCTCAACCAGCCGCTGCAGGTCAAAATTGACCTGATCAGCCGTGAAACCGATGACCTGACCACGGTCAGGGCGCAACTGGCATCGGCTGCGGATTACGAATTGATCGGCGCCAGCCGGGAGTCTGTTTCTGTTCCCATCGGATTTACCATTGAAGATGCCGACGGCGACGCCTACATAATGGCGACCAGCACGCTGCCGGTCGGCAACCCGGTGGTCCGGCTGATCGTTGAGGTGAATTGGTCCAGCGGGCGCCTGTTGCGCGAGTATACGGTTTTTCTGGACCCCGTTACGATCGCTCAAGCCGCCCCCATTCCCCGAATTGAACAGCGCAAAGCTCCGCCGCCCGTTGCTGTTCCGGTTCCGGCTGACACAGTCGAGCCGCCCGCTGCGCCGGCCGAACGCCCGCCAAGCGAAGTCCAGCCCGCGCCCGCCGCCACTTCTCCGCGCCTGCCTGCCGAGGGCGAGTATGGGCCGGTCGCCAGCGGACAAACCCTGTGGGGCATTGCTTCCGACTGGTCGCGTGGCACCGGGTTGGACCTAAACAAGGTGATGATCGCGATACAACGTGAAAATCCCGAGGCTTTCCTGCGGAACAACATCAACCTGCTGAAACGCGGCGCAATCTTGCGGATGCCGCAGGTGGACGATGTGCGGCAGATATCCATGGCGTCAGCGATCGATGAAGTTTCCGCCCAGGCCGACGCTTTCCGGGGTGCCGGGCAGGCAGAGCCGGCGACCAGCCCCTCCACTCCTCTGTTGGCGGATGAAGCTGCCGCTGCGGACGAACAGGCCAGCCAGGCGGAGACGGCTGCTCCGGAGTCCGCGGCAGTACCGGTGGATGAGGCGTCGGCCCCAGAGGGAGAGGCCGCAGAGGACGGGGTTGAAGCAAGCACCGAATCTGCAGCAGCTGAAACCGATACCGAATACGGGTCCGAGCCGGACTTGGCGCCCCAGCTGGAGCTGGTGCCGCCGTCGGCCGAGAGCGAGCTAGACAGCGCTTACGGATTTGAAGAGTCCGATGAAGCCGGGGCCGATGCCTCGGTTGCGGTATCCGCGCTGCGGGAAGACCTGGCGCGCACGGAAGAGGAATTGATCACACAGCAGCAGCAGAATGAGTACCTGGCCGAGCGGATCAGGGAACTGGAAGCGCAAGTTGCATCAGCCGAAAGCGACAGCATCGAGGACGCAGATGCTGCCAACATGGAAAATCGTCTGCGGGAGGAACGTCTGGCCAGGGCGGCGGAAGAGGCTGAAAATGCGCCTTGGTACAAGAAGTATTCGGCCTGGCTGATCGGACTGCTGGTGCTTGCCGCAGCGATTGGCGGTTGGCTGTTGAGCCGCCGGGGAAGCGGAGACGAGTATGCCGCCGCGGCTTCGGACGAAGATCCGTTGCGTGAAATAAAGGACGAAGCGGAGGAGGTGCTGCGGGTCCTGAAGGATTCCGAAGACGACGATTCCGCCTCCGCCGAAGATGCAACGGAAACGGTCGAAGTGGAAGCCGGGGAAACAGAAGCCGAATCTGATGCGGAAGAGACTGCTGAAGAGCAGCGCGAGGTCAACACCTTCGGTTCTGATTCCGGCGACGCTGAAGTGCTGGACGAAGACAGTTCGGATCCGGAAATTCAGCTCGATCTGGCCAGAGCGTATATTTCAATGGGCGACAAGGAAGCCGCCAGGGTCATTCTCGAGGAAGTAGGGAATAACGGCACCGAGGAACAGCGCGAAGAGGCCCGCAAGATGCTGGACCTCCTGGTTCCGTGACAGCGCCCCCTCTGGCCCGGTGATGCGATACGCCATTGGGATAGAGTATGACGGCAGTGCGTTTCTGGGTTGGCAGATTCAACGCCAGGAGCCTACCGTGCAGGGCTGTGTCGAGCGTGCTGTAGCCAGCGTCGCAGATCACGAAGCACGCGTCACCTGCAGCGGGAGGACCGACACCGGCGTTCACGCGCTGTGCCAGGTAGCCCATTTCGATTCCGACTCAACCCGTCCCGAGCGGTCCTGGATACTCGGCTTCAACAGCAACCTGCCGGACGGCATCAGTGTGTTGTGGATCCGGGAAGTTGACGACAGCTTTCATGCCCGCTTCAGCGCTTTCGCGCGCAGTTATCGCTACCAGTTGCTCAACCGCTGGATACGGCCGGCGCTGGACGCCCATCGGCGGAGTTGGTGTCGCACGCCGCTGGACGCTGATAAGATGCATGAAGCGGCCCAGGCACTGCTGGGAGAGCACGATTTCACCTCCTTCCGGGCGCGCGCGTGCCAGGCCCGGCACGCGGTGCGGGAAATCCAGCACATATCGGTCGAGCGATCGGTGGATACCGTCTCGCTGGACGTCACCGCCAACGGTTTTTTGTATCACATGGTGCGCAATATCGCCGGCTGCCTGATTCGGGTGGGTTGCGGTGAGGAAAAGGCGTCCTGGGTGAAACAGGTACTCGACAAAAAAGACCGTACAGAAGCAGCACCGACGGCGCCGCCGGAAGGCCTGTACTTTTTGGGCGCGCGATACCCTGAATCCTATGGGCTTCCCGACCACATCGCGGCGTTTCCGCGCGGTTGGAACCTGTCTTGAACCCGGTGAAGGTAAAAATCTGCGGTTTGACCCGCAGCGCGGACGTAGCCGCCGCAGTAGAGAACGGCGCCGATGCGCTGGGTTTCGTGTTTGCGCCGAGCAGCAAACGGGTGCTGACGGCGCAGAACGCGGCCGGACTGGTTGCCCGGGTGCCAGCATTCGTTTGCCGAACCGGTCTGTTCATGGACCAGGACGCCGCTGCCGTGGCCAGCGTCCTCGAGCAGGTTCCGCTGAACCTGCTGCAGTTTCACGGCGCCGAGGAAGCGGATTTTTGCAGGCAGTTCGGATTGCCGTATATCAAGGCAGTCAGCATGGATTCGGAACAGGCCATGCAGCGCGCAGAGCGTGAATACCCGGATGCGGCCGCACTGTTACTCGACAGTCACGCCGCGGGCGGCGTGGGCGGCACCGGCAGGGTGTTTGACTGGTCCCTGATTGCCGCCTCCGGTTTGCCCCTGGTGCTGGCCGGCGGATTGAACCCCGGTAATGTGCGGCAGGCGGTGGAACAAGTGCGGCCGTGGGCGGTCGATGTATCCAGTGGCGTGGAAACCGCGCCCGGTATAAAAAGTGAAACGTTGATGTGTGAATTCATTAAAGAGGCAAAACGTGAGTATTGAACCAGCAATTATCGCTCCCGACTCCTTCGAACCCGATGAGCAGGGCCATTTCGGCCCTTACGGCGGAACCTATGTTTCGGAAACACTGATCCACGCGCACGAGGAACTGAAAGAGGCCTATTACCGCTGGCGGACCGATGATGAATTCATGGCCCGGCTGGATGCGGACCTGGCCCATTATGTCGGGCGGCCCTCACCGATTTATTTCGCGCGGCGGCTGACTGAAGTGGCCGGCGGCGCCCGCATCATGCTCAAGCGCGAAGACCTGAACCATACGGGTGCGCACAAGATCAACAACACGGTCGGCCAGGCCCTGTTGGCCGAGTACATGGGCAAGTCACGGATCATCGCCGAAACGGGCGCCGGCCAACACGGGCTGGCTTCGGCAACCGTGGCTGCGCGGCTCGGCAAGGAATGCGTCGTGTACATGGGCGAGGTGGATATTCACCGCCAGTCGATCAACGTCTTCAGGATGAAGTTGCTGGGCGCTGAAGTCCGGCCGGTCACCTCGGGCTCCAAAACACTCAAGGACGCGCTCAACGAGGCCATGCGGGACTGGGTGACCAACGTTGACGACACATTTTACATCATCGGAACGGTGGCCGGAGCGCACCCGTACCCGGTGATGGTGCGGGATTTCAACGCCGTTGTCGGCCGCGAAGCGCGGCGCCAGATGCTGGAGCAGTACGATACGCTGCCCGATGCGTTGGTTGCTTGTGTCGGCGGGGGCTCCAACGCACTGGGGCTGTTTCACCCGTTCCTGGGTGACGCGGATGTCCGCATGGTGGGCGTGGAGGCCGCCGGTCATGGCCTGCACACCGGGGAACACGCCGCTTCACTGTGCGCAGGGCGGCCCGGCGTTCTGCACGGCTGCCGCACTTACCTGATGGATGATGCCGGCGGCCAGATCGTGCACACCCATTCGGTCTCCGCCGGCCTCGATTATCCGGGTGTCGGGCCGGAGCACGCCTGGCTCAAGGACACCGGGCGGGCGGAGTATGTAGGCATCACGGACGATGACGCGATGGCGGCCTTTCATCAGCTTACCCGGCTGGAGGGCATCCTGCCGGCGTTGGAAAGCAGCCATGCCGTGGCTCACGCGATGAAACTGGCGGCGGAAATGAGACCGGACCAGGTCGTTCTGGTCAATCTCTCGGGTCGGGGCGACAAGGATGTACAGACGGTCGCGGAACTGGAGGGAATTTCGCTGTGACGAACCGAATCGACCGGCGTTTTGAAGCGCTTGCCGGCGCTGGCCGCGCGGCGCTGATCCCGTTCGTTACGGTGGGTGATCCTGATCCCGACTGGACCGCCGGGATCATGCATGCACTGGTCGAATCCGGGTCGGATTTGCTGGAACTTGGCGTGCCGTTTTCAGACCCGGCCGCTGATGGGCCCGTCATCCAGCTCGCTTCCGAACGGGCGATCGAACGGGGCGTCACGCTGCAGGGCGTGCTGGACACCGTCCGCACGTTCCGTGAAAAGGACGCAGACACGCCGGTGGTCCTTATGGGTTATCTGAACCCGATCGAACGTTACGGCCACGCAGAATTTGCGCGTGACGCGTCCGCCGCGGGGGTCGACGGGATCCTGATGGTCGATTGCCCGCCCGAAGAAATGGTCCACTTGCGCGGCGAGCTGGACGAACACGGCATTTATCCGATTTGCCTGGTCGCTCCAACTACCACGCCGGAGCGCATGGAGCGCATTTCCCGCCAGGCAGGCGGCTACCTTTATTACGTGTCGTTCAAAGGCATTACCGGCGCCGATCAACTTCAGGAAGCCAGCCTGGAGCAGCCTTTGCACGAACTCCGTTCCCATACCGGGCTGCCGGTTGCGGTGGGGTTTGGGATCAAGGATGCGCAAAGCGCCGCGGCCGTTGCACGCCTGGCGGATGGTGTCGTGATTGGAAGCGCACTGATTGAACAGCTGGCCGATGCGCCCTCCGAGGCAGCAGCGCAGGACAGGGTGCGCGACTTTCTTGCACCGATCCGCAAGGCGATGGACAATAGCAGGCGATGAGCTGGTTCCAGAAACTGATGCCCGCCCGGATTCGCACCGAGGGCGGAAACAAACGCAACGTGCCGGAAGGTCTTTGGACCAAGTGCAATGCGTGTTCCGCTGTTCTTTACCGGCCCGAACTCGAGCGCAACCTGGCGGTTTGCCCCAAGTGCCATAGCCACATGCCGTTGAAAGCCAGGGTCCGGCTCGAGTCTTTTCTCGATCCCGGCAGCACCCGCGAACTGGCCGCGAACCTGGAACCGAAAGATCCGCTGAAGTTCCGCGACAGTAAAAAATACCGCGACCGCATCACGGCGGCGCAGAAAAGCACCGGGGAAAAAGACGCGCTGATCGCGTTCGCCGGAACCCTCGAAGGCAGCGAAACGGTGGCCTGCGCGTTTGAATTCGGCTACATGGGCGGATCAATGGGTTCGGTTGTCGGCGAAAAATTTGCCCGGGCCGCGGAAGAATGCCTGCGCCTGCGCGCTCCCCTGGTCTGTTTTTCAGCCACCGGCGGGGCCCGCATGCAGGAAGGCTTGCTGTCGCTGATGCAAATGGCGAAAACCAGCGCTGTTCTCGGCCAGATGGCGGAGCAGGGCATCCCCTATATTTCGGTCCTGACCCACCCCACCACCGGCGGTGTTTCGGCCAGTCTCGGAATGCTGGGTGACGTCAATATCGCCGAACCGGGCGCGCTGATCGGATTCGCCGGACCGCGCGTTATCGAGCAGACCGTTCGGGAAAAGCTGCCCGAAGGATTTCAGCGCAGCGAATTTTTGTTGGAAAAGGGCGCCGTCGACATGATTGTCGACCGCAGGCAACTGCGGGAGGAAATCTCCGGGCTGCTCAGACTATTGTCCGGCGGCCGGCGACCGAAAATCGTTTCAGGTGAACTCGTCGCCTCTTGAGGCCGTCAATTTTTGAAACCCGACGCATTACCCGATAACCTCGCGGATTGGCTGGCGCTGCTTGAGCGCCGGCACGGCGTTGCCATAGACCTCGGCCTGGAACGTTGCAGTACAGTCTGGCGACAGATGGGTTGCCCGCGCCCCGCACCGCGCGTATTCATGGTTGCGGGCACCAACGGCAAAGGCTCAACCGTGGCCACACTGTGCGCTTTGCTTGGAGCGCTGGGGTATCGTTACGGCAGTTATACCAGCCCGCATATTACGGTCTACAACGAACGCGTGCGCGTCAACGGCAAGCCTGTTTCCGACCGGGCTTTGATCGAATCCTTCCTCAACATCGAGGCGGCCCGCGGCGATCGTGATCTGAGTTATTTCGAATTCGGAACCCTGGCCGCGATTGATCTGCTGGCGCGCGCAGAGCTTGATTTTGCGGTGCTGGAGGTCGGCCTGGGCGGCCGCCTGGACGCGGTAAACCTGATCGACACTGATTGCGCGGTGATCACCCCCATCGGACTCGATCACCAGGCCTATCTGGGAGACGACCTGTTGAGTATCGGCCGGGAAAAGGCCGGCATCATCCGGCCCCTGAAGCCCGTGATCTCGGGCGAGAGTGATCCTCCGGAGACCATCGTGGAAACAGCGGGGCAACAAAAAGCGCCGCTGCAGCGGTTGGGCCGGGAATTCAGTATCGAACGGCGAAACGGCCACGCCCGCTTCACGCGCGGCGGGCTGTCGCTTGAACTGCCGCTTCCCGCGCTGGACGGCCCGCATCAGCTGAATAATATGGCCACGGCCGTCGCGGCGCTGTTGACACTCATTCCCACGGCGGCTGACCGGCCCGGGGCGCTGGCGACCGGATTGCGGTCCGTATCCATTCGCGGCCGCTTTCAACGTATTTTGCAGTCGCCGGCCGTTTGGGTGGACGTGGGGCATAATCCGATGGCGGCCCGGGCGGTTGCCGCTGCGCTGATCGACGCCCGCAAAGCAGAAAAGCTGAAAAACATTCGTTGTGTGCTGGCGATCCTGGCCGACAAGGACGCTGCGGGCGTGGTGCGCGAATTGATGCCGCTGGTCAGCGGCTGGTACTGTGCCGGCCTGGAGGACGACCGCGGCCAGTCGGGCGCGCAGCTGGCCGCGAGACTGAAGGAGGCGCACCTGCCGATTCAGGTGAAAGAATACGAACGGGTCAGTGAGGCCATCGACGCCGCTCTTGCAGAATCCGGCCCGCACGACGGGGTGTTGGTATTCGGTTCCTTTTACACCGCGGCCGAGACCCTGGCGCATACCCGGGCCCGCAATCACGACAGCAGCCCCGGGATGCTGATAGAATCCTCTTCCAGCGATAGGGTAAACGGGTAATCAGTTAAATGGATACAGCGCTCAAGCAAAGACTGGTTGGCGCCAGTGTGCTGATCGCTCTCGCAGTGGTCGTATTACCGATGCTGCTGGGCGGACGTCCGGACGGAGATTCGCGGGAGACGCAGAAGATTGAACTGCCATCGCAGCCGCCGGAACTGGATTTTGAAACTCGCCGCTATCCGATTGGCCGGCAGGACCCGGCGCCGGAACAGGACTCTTCACAGACTCCCGCGGCGACGCTGCCGGTGCCGGAACCGCCGTCATCTCCGGAAGACCAGCAGCCCGCCGATCAGCAGCTTACCGGCCAGCCACCTGGCGACCAGCCTGCCGGGCAGGAAGCAATCGTAGCCGAGCCTGCTCCGGACCCCGCTGTCACGGGCGAGGATGCACTGCAGATTACGCCCCTCGATCCGGCTCGCGATCTGCCGGCAGCTGCTCCGGCAGCAGAGAGCGGCGGCCGCTACCTGGTGCAGGTCGCCAGTTTCGGTTCGGTTCAAAACGCCAATCGCCTGTCGGATACGCTGACGGGATACGGCCATTCGGTCATGCTGGACACGGTAAAGTCAGACATCGGTACGCTACACCGGGTCCGCGTGGGCCCTTTTGCCAGCGAAGCGGAAGCGGAGGCCGTCGCCGGCAGGCTTCAGTCCCAGGTAAAAGACATAAAGCCACGTGTGATGGATTTGCAGCCCGAGAAAGCGGCTCAGGTGACCCAGCCCTCTGATCCGCTGGTGCGCTGGGTAGTCCAGGTTGGGAGTTTTTCCAGCGACAGTAACGCAGATAGACTCGTCGCCCGTTTACGGCTGGAATCGATGTCAGCCTACAAAGAGTCGGTCAGCACGTCAGGATCGACCACCTATCGGGTGCGAGTCGGACCTTTCCTGGAGCGCGAAGCGGCCATCCGGGCGGATCAGTTAATCAAACAGCGCCTGTCGATCGACGGTGTGGTCATGAGCGCGGATTAATGACCTGGCCGGATTATGCGATTCTGGCCGTCATTGCTGTTTCAGTCGTCGTCGGCGCACTGAGGGGATTCATTAAGGAAGTTTTTTCGCTGCTGGTATGGGCCGCTGCTTTCCTGGTTGCTTACTATTTTGCCGGCGACGTGGCAGACCTGATGAAAAACGCCGTCACGCTGCCTTCAGCCCGCGTGGCCATGGGGTTTGCCGGCCTGTTCATCGCGGTGCTGTTGATCGGTGGCCTGCTGAACTACCTGCTGGGGCGGTTGGTGGAAAGTACGGGGCTGACAGGCACCGACCGTTTGCTCGGCGGCGTATTCGGCGCTGCCCGGGGTTTGGCGATCATTCTGGTGGTTCTGTTGGTTTCCGGGTTCACGCCCATCCCCGGCGACCCGTGGTGGAAAGAATCCCGGACCATCAGCCGGTTGATGCCGATGGTCAAATGGGTAGCCGGGTACTTTCCGGATTCCGTGGCGGAGCAACTCGAATTCGATCCGAAAGAAGAAGAAGATGAAAAGTCTGGCGGCGATCAGGTTCCGGAAGCGGCTTAGCGTGTTAAAATCTCGCGCAACCGAACTGTCGCCGAATTCACAGAGGCAGATAAAATGTGCGGAATAATCGGAATTGTCGGTAAAACCACGGTCGCTCCCTCGCTTTACGATGCGTTGACTATCCTGCAGCATCGCGGCCAGGATGCCGCCGGTATCGCCACGCTGAATGGTCCGCAGATCAAGCTGCACAAGTCGAGCGGTTTGGCCAGGGACGTTTTCGGGCCCGAACAGATGGGCCCGTTGACCGGCGCCGCCGGCATCGGGCACGTCCGCTATCCCACGGCCGGAAGGGACGACTCGTCGGAAGCACAGCCCTTTTACGTCAATTCTCCTTACGGCCTGGCACTGGGCCACAACGGTAACCTGATCAATACGGAAGAACTGACGCAACAGTTGTTTGACAGCGATCGCCGCCACCTGAACACCAAATCCGACTCCGAGTTGCTGCTCAACGTTCTGGCCCACGAGTTGCAGGACCAGAAGCCGCAGCAGCTCAAGCCGAAACACATTTTCCGCGCAGTGGATGCGGTTTACCAGCGCTGCAAGGGCGCTTTCTCAGCGGTTGCGCTGATCTGCGGGCACGGCCTGCTGGGTTTTCGCGATCCGTATGGAATCCGTCCCATGGTTCTGGGCTGCCGGGAGACTGAAGAGGGCCTGGAGTATGCGCTGGCCTCTGAGAGCGTCGCGCTCGACGTCCTGGGATTCTCGCTGATGCGTGACGTGGAGCCGGGTGAATCGGTGTTTATCACCCTCGACGGTGAACTGCACACCCATGTCAGCCCGCATCAGCAAGAGCTTTCTCCGTGCATCTTCGAATACGTGTATTTTGCGCGCCCCGACTCGTTGCTGGATGACATTTCGGTGTACAAGGCCCGTCTGCGCATGGGGCAGGCGCTGGCGCGAAAAATTCTCCGGGAGCGTCCGGATCACGATATCGACGTGGTTATACCGGTACCCGACACCAGCCGGACCGCGGCGCTGCCGCTGGCCTACGATCTGGATGTCAAGTACCGTGAGGGGTTTATCAAGAACCGTTATATCGGGCGCACCTTCATTATGCCGGGTCAGCAGGAGCGGAAAAAATCGGTGCGTCAGAAACTGAACGCGATCGACCTCGAGTTCCGCAAAAAGAACGTTTTGATCGTGGACGACTCCATTGTTCGCGGTACAACCTCCAAAAAGATCATCCAGATGGCGCGGGAGGCCGGCGCGCGCAAGGTTTACTTTGCATCCGCCTCACCGCCGGTGCGCTACCCCAACATCTACGGCATCGACATGCCCGCCCCGGAGGAACTGGTCGCAGCGGGGCGCAATGAGGAAGAGATAAGGGAGGAACTCGGTGCAGACTGGCTGATTTATCAGGACCTGCAGGATCTGATAACGGCCTGCAGAGAGGGCAACGAGTCCATCCACCAGTTTGACACGTCCTGTTTTTCCGGCGAGTACATCACCGGCGTGGAGGACGGTTACCTCGAAAAGATCCGAAAAATGCGCTCGGATGAAGAAAAGCAGAAGCGGCGCTCAGAGAATGCGCTGAAAGTTGCCGTCTGAACGGTCATGCCCCAGATCCGTACAAGCGAGCCCATCGCCAAGGTCGACACCGCCTGGCTGCGCATGGAGCAGCCCACCAACCTGATGATGATCACCGGCGTCGTGACGCTGGCTGGTCCCGTCGAATACGAACGTTTACTGGACACAATCCGGACCCGCTGGCTGGCATTCAAACGGTTTCGTCAGAAGGCCGTGGATCGTCCAACCGGGGCGCACTGGGTGACGGATGAGGATTTTGAAATCCACGCGCATGTGCGGCGCGTGGCGCTGCCGGGTAAAGCAGATCAGGCTGAGCTGGAAGAGTTTGTCAGTGACCTGGCGAGCACAGCGCTCGATCCGTCCCGGCCTCTGTGGCAGTTTCACTATATTGAAAATTACGCCGGCGGCCCGGTCATAGTTCAGCGAATCCATCATAGCTACGCCGACGGAATCGCCCTGGTGCAGGTTTTTCTGTCCCTCACAGACACCGCCCCGGAGCCGCCTCCGGCGGCCCTTGATCCAGCCGAATGGCGCAAGACCCAGGTTGAACAGTCCTCCGTTTTTCGCCGCCTGGTCGAGCCGGCAAAAAACGGTTTTGGCCTGGCCAGGCACTGGACGCGAAAGGTGACCGAGGAGGGACTGCGGGTGCTGGCCGACCCCGACCGGGCGGCTCACTTTGCCGGCGAAGCCTCCGGGCTGGCGCGCGAACTGGTGCACTCGGTCAGCCTTCCGGACGATCCGAAAACGATATTCAAGGGCCGGCTGGGCGTGCGCAAGAGAGTCGCCTGGGCCGAGCCGTTGCCGCTGGACGAGGTCAAAGCACTGAGCAAGGCATTGGGATGCACGGTGAACGACCTGCTGATCGCGACCGTGACCGGGTCGCTCAACAGCTATCTGCTGGATCGCGGTGAGCGGCCTTCCGCCGGAACGGAAATCCGGGCAACCGTTCCGGTCAATCTGCGGCCGCTGGAACACGCCCGCGAGTTGGGAAACCATTTCGGCCTCGTGTTTCTGAGTCTTCCCGTCGGCGAAAGCAATCCATTGAAAAGGGTTCGCTTTGTCAGTGAACGCATGAACGAATTGAAAAGTGGACGGCAGGCCACGGTGGCGTTCGGTTTGCTGGCCGCGTTGGGAATGGGGCCGTCAGCGCTGCAGAAGCCGGCGCTGCAGTTGCTCAGCGACAAGGCGACAACCGTGTTGACCAACGTGCCCGGGCCTCAGCAACCGCTTTATTTTGCCGGTGAGCGGGTCAAGGACATGATGTTCTGGGTGCCGCAGAACGGCAGCATCGGAATGGGTATCAGTATCTTCAGTTACGACGGCCAGGTTTTTTTCGGCGTGATCACCGACCGCAAACTCGTGCCGGAGCCGCACCAGATTATTGACCGGTTCCGGCCTGAATTCGAGAAACTGGTGTACCTGAGCCTGCTGCTGCCGGTCGACAGGCCGGAAGCGCCACTGCTTGCAGAAGCGCTGGTCCGGGATTAACGCCGCTGGCGTCGCCAGCAATCCACGATGTGTTCCACATCAGTGTCCTGCGGCCCTTTTGCCCACATGCCCGCGTATTCGATGCTTTGCGCATTTGGCGGCGGATCGGGCATCGTCACCCGGAACCGGACCGGCATCGGCACGCCTTCACCGGTGGCGATGGCTTCACCCTGCGCCAGGGACGTCAGGGCTTCGAGAATGCCGCGCGCCGCGTCGGGCACGAGGGCCCGCACGTATTCCTGGTCGTCCGGGTTGGTGATGCGCAGGCAGATAAACGTACTGCACTGGGACAAGACCGTCTCGGAGAGTTCATTCGGGCGCTGACTCACCACGCACAAGCCAACCGCGTATTTTCGGCCGGCTTTGGCAATCCGCTCAAAACTGCGCCGGGTCCCCTGGTGTCCGCCAACGTGGGCCCTGGGAATGTACGAGTGGGCTTCTTCTGCTACCAGGAATAGCGGAAAGTCCCGGCAGTTAGGATTCCAGTAATTGAATTCGAACGCCAACCGGCCGATCTGCGCGGTGACCGTCGGGTGTACGTCGAACGGGATGGAGCTGAGGTCAAGCACGGTAACTTTGGCACTGGGATCACCGAGGCCGGCGAAGTCGCGCAGAAGACCGGCCAGCGACTCGGAAGAGACCCGCTTTTGCGGCCGCAACAGGAAATCGTAGCGGGTATCGTTGAGGCGGCTCTGTAATTTCACCAGCAACTGATCGAATTTTCCGGTCAACGCGGTTTTTGATTTACCAAAATCTGCGGTCGTTTCGTTGGCGTTCTTGAAGCGGTTGACCAGGTCGTCCATGGAAAAGAAAATGGGCGAATCTACCGTGATATGCCCCAGATCGAGGTGCTCGTTGGCTTCCCGCTTCAATTCCAGCAGCGAGCCGCGCAGGAACGCGATCTGCACCGAGGCGTTCGGGTCGTCATCATCGATCAGCAGTTCTATCAGTTCTTCATAAGTCAGCAGCCAATAGGGGATTTCCAGCTCACTGGCCTTGATGCAGCGGACTGATCCTTCGGGGAAGGGCGGGCGCGTGTTGGGGTCCCAGTCTTTCGAGCCGTACTCGCCGTGCAAATCGAGGATAATGATGTGCGCGTTCGGCATCGCTTTCAGCGTGGACTGGATGAAACTGGTCACGGACCAGGATTTACCCGAGCCCGACTGGCCCAGTATCGCCGCGTGGCGGCCGAAAAATGCGTCCGGGTCGATGAATACGTCGACCGTGTCGAACGAGCTGAGCTTACCGACTTTAAAATCCGCCGCGCTGTACTTGGAGAACAGCAGTTCCAGGGTGGGGCCGGTGACCAGGTGCAACTCCGCGCCGGGTGTGGGGAAGTGCGCGACGCCGCGCTCAAAACCGCCCTTGGCGGTGATTTCGCCCAGCGGGTTGACCCGGACCATCCTGGTCAGACCGCCTTCCGGTTCAACCTCCTGCCACATGCTTTCCACGATGACCAGCACGTAGGAACCGGTCTGGCGAACCATCAGGTAGGAGCCGATCTGGCCGATCCTGACTTCAACGCCGCCAACCGTAACTTCGGGAATGAAACCCTCGTCTTCGGAAATTAATTGGACGACGAAGTCTGCGCCGTTGGCTTCCACGAGGTGGCCGATTAAGGTATTTTTTTCACTGATCATGATACATCCCTGTCAAAATCTATAATAAATCTATGATATTTCGTAAGTTTTGTAAAGTAATTACTGCCCGATCAGCGGATTATTCCAGCTCTGCGAGCGCTGACTCGATGTCGAGCCTTTCCATTGCATCGAGCGCCTTCATTTCAGCCGCCTTGACGTACAACTCCGTCACCTGGTCGAGTTCCTTGTCTCCGTAAAGCAGGTACAGCCCGTTAGCGTATTCGATATGGGCGATCGGCGCATTCGGCGTAAGCTTCAGGGCCGTTTTCAGATGCTCCAGGGCCCTGGCCTCACTGGCGCCGTAAGTCATGCCGCCGATCAGCTTGCCGACCTTGTCGATGATCTCGGCGTGGTACATACCCATCGCGGTGTGTGCCTCCGCGTGAAGCGGCTCAAGCTTGATCGCGCGCTCCAGGCTTTTGTGGATCTTACCGCCGACGCCCTGCTTGAGCGCCTTGACCACCGAAATGCTCTGGCTGTAGCGGCCGAGGTTGAACGCGTGGAAATAGTGGCTGTTGACGTCATCGGGATATTCAAGGATGGCTCTTTCAGCCCGCTCGATCGCGGATTGGAAAAGGGCGGTTTTGTTCTGCAGCCTGTCTTCCAGGTAGGTGGCATGAATGCCGGTGGCCTTGTTCGCCACTGCATGGCCGGCCAGGCCGAATGCGTCGGCAAGCTCAACTGCCTGCTGAAATTCCCCTCGGTGGAAACACCTCCAGGCTTCCCGCAGTTCCCCGTCATCAGGGAAGGGCTCCCTGTCTCCAAGGTGCAGCTGGTCCCAGCCGGCCTTCAGTTTCCGGCCCGTGTAGTCGTAATCAGAACTGCTGTGAGGAAAAGATTGCCAATTTTTCATATTAGTGTGTTTGCTCTAATTTCTGGTTCTAGAATTAATCCGTCAATTGGATAACCCCCCGAACTAGGAGACTTGAAATGGCTAAGAAGTTAAAGAAGAAAGTACAACGTAAACCCGCTGTCCGCAAGGCAGAAAACCCGGTAGTCGATTCTGCGCGGGAAATCTGGCTCGCCGGCCTCGGCGCTTTCAGCGTGGCCCAGCAGGAAGGTGAAAAGATCCTCGACGAAGGAAATAAATTCTTCGACAAGCTGGTAAAAGAAGGAAGCAAGGTGGAAAAAAGGACCCGTAAGGACGTGGAAGGCGCTTTTGAAGAAATCCGCGGCGATTTGGAATCACGCGTCAAGGATTTTCGCGGTGAAGTTGAAACCCGCGTAAAAGACATCCGCGGTGAAGTCGAAACACGTGTCAAGGACATCCGTGGTGAAGTCGAAGGCCGTGTGAAGGGCTTCAGCGGTGACATCGATTCCCGCATGGATGACGTGCGTGACCAGGCTGAATCGGTCCGTAAACAGGCCGGCACCAATTGGGACAAGCTGGAAAACATCTTTGACGACCGTGTAAGCCGTGTGCTTGCCCGCCTGGGAATTCCGACCCGTGATGATATCAACAGCCTGACCAAACGCGTCCAGGAGCTTTCCCGGAAAGTCGCCACGCTCGACAAGAAAACCGGAACGGTGAAGCGCGCGCCTGCCAAGCCCAAAGCAAAGGCGGCCCCTAAAAAAGCCGCTCCGAAGAAGGCCGCGGTCAAGAAGCCGGTAGCGAAAAAAGCCGCTCCGAAGAAGACCGTAGCCAAAAAGGCAGCGCCGAAGAAGGCCGCTCCGAAGAAAGCTGCGGTCAGGAAGCCGGTAGCGAAGAAAGCCGCCCCGAAGGCTGAGCCCAAAGCTGCCTGATCTACAACGCAAGGTTCCGGCCCGTCCAACCCCGGACGGGCCAGACACTATCAGGAAATCCTGATACCCCCCTTGAGGCCGGCCCCCGCCGGCCTTTTTTTATTCCACTTCGGTAAGGTAACGGCGGGCCAGGGTGGTGAATTGGCTTCTTTCCGGTTCCCGAAAATGCGGGGTGACGATAAGCAGCACTCGGGCAATGGCGCGCGTCTGGGCTGAACCGTCTTCTGCCCCGTCGGGTTCAAACAGCTCGACAAAGGGAATCCAGTAGGTCAGGGACAACAGGATGCTGTCGGCCAGCAGTTCCCTCTGCCAATCGTCAAAAACGGCAACACCCGCCTGCTCCAGTCCAGCCAGGGAATTCAATGCCGACTTCCGCTCACGCTGCAATAATCCGCGCATGGCATGGTCGAGATTGGGGATGCGGGCCGTTAAATCCATGAGGTTCCGGTACAGGAAGCGGAACTGGCCCTTGAGTTCAAAACTCAGGTGGAGTTGAAACCACAGGTCTTCGGCCTGCAGCAGCGATTCTCCGGAGACTTCGATCAACGGCTGAAACCGCACCAGGAACCGTTTGAACAATTCGAGCACGATGTCGTCTTTGCTGCGAAAGTGATAATAGAGGTTGCCCGGACTGATATCGGCCTCGTCCGCTATCTGGTTGGTGGTGACATTGGGCTCGCCATATTCGTTGAACAGCTCGAGACTGGTGGTCAGGATCAGTTCCCTGGTGTCGCGCCGCGCCATGTTTTACCCTCAGCGACGGATCAGAACTTTCCGCCGAGCTTTTTGATCAGTTCAACATATTGCGTGCGGGCGTCTTCTTCGCCGGTTCCCTTGAGCTTGCTCCAGGCCTCGTATTTTGCTGTTCCCACGAAGTCGAAGAAGCCGGGTTTTTCGCCCTGCACGTCGCCGGCGGAACCCTGTTTGTACAGGGCGTACAGTTTCAGCATGGTCTCGTCATCCGGCCGCTCCGGCAGTGATTTGGCAGCAAGGGCGGCCTGTTCGAATTTGTCTTTCGTGTCGGTCATGTGTCATTTTCTCCCGCTTGGTTTCTGTAAACGCCCGATTCCGGCTGTTCTGATATGATCGTATCATCTCGGGATCAGCACATCATTCTGGAGTTAATGACATGAGTTATTTCGTTACAGGCGGAACCGGCTTCATCGGCCAGAACCTCATCAAACTATTACTCAATCGCCGCGGTAAAGTTTACGTGCTCGTGCGCAAGGGCTCGATGAAAAAACTGGACGAGCTGAAGAACCGTTGGGGCGCCCCGGCCAGCAAAATCGTTCCGGTTACCGGCGACCTGACTAAACCGTACATGGGAATCTCGCCGGCGCAGCGCAAGAAACTGGATGGCAAGATCACACATGTTTTTCACCTCGCTGCCATCTATGACCTCAAGGCCGATGCGGCGTCGCAGGAAGCAACCAATATCAAAGGCACGTCGAACGCCGTTCGGTTTGCCGAAAGCGTCAATGCAAAGCGCTTTCACCACGTCAGTTCAATCGCGGCGGCAGGGCTCTATCCGGGCACCTTTATGGAGGACATGTTCGAGGAAGCGGTTGGACTGGAAAATCCCTACTTCCGAACCAAGCATGATTCCGAAGGGCTGGTTCGAAAAAAATGCGGCATTCCCTGGCGCATCTACCGACCCGGTATCGTGGTGGGCGACTCGGAAACGGGTGAGATCGACAAGATCGACGGCCCCTATTACTTCTTCAAGCTGATCCAGAAAATGCGCCGGGCCCTGCCTGCCTGGATGCCGACGCTGGGCCTGGAGGGCGGACGGTTGAATATCGTGCCCGTCGATTACGTAGTCAAAGCGCTGGATCACATCGCGCACAAGGCCGGTCAGGACGGCAAGTGTTTTCACCTGACGGATCCCAAGCCCAAGCGCATCGGAGAGGTCCTGAACCTGTTCGCCGATGCGGCGCATGCGCCGCAAATGAGCATGCGCGTGGATGCCAGGCTGTTCAACTACATCCCCGGCGTGATCAAGCAGGGCCTGTACATGCTGCCGCCGGTGCGCCGGATTTACCGCGAAGTGATGACGGACCTCGGCATGCCGCCCGACGTGCTGAAGTTCATCAATTACCCGACCAGGTTCGATTCCCGCGAGACACAGAAATTGCTCAAAGGCAGCGGTATCGTGCTGCCCAGGCTGGACGACTATGCCTGGAGACTGTGGGATTACTGGGAGCGCCATCTCGATCCGGACCTGTTTATCGACCGTAGCCTGCGCGGGCACGTCGGCGGCAGGGTCGTGGTGGTGACGGGCGGCTCTTCCGGCATTGGCGAGGCCACGGCGTTGATGATGGCCAGGGCCGGAGCCCGCGTGGCCATCGTCGCGCGCGACAAGGCGAAACTGGCGGATACGGTGCGCGACATTCAGGAAGAGGGCGGCGAGGCGCAGGCGTTTTCCGCCGACCTGGCCGAACTGGAAGCCTGCGACGCCGTGCTCAAGAGTATTTACTCGGAAATGGGAGCGATTGACATCCTGATCAACAACGCGGGGCGCTCGATCCGCCGGGGAATTGCTTCCTCGTACGACCGGTTTCATGATTACGAGCGCACGATGCAACTGAACTATTTCGGCAGCCTGCGTCTGATCATGGGCGTGCTTCCGGTGATGGAAAAGCGGCGCAAGGGACACATCATCAATATCTCCTCCATCGGCGTGCTTTCGAATGCGCCCCGATTCTCGGCCTACGTGGCGTCGAAGGCGGCGCTGGATGCATTTTCACGTTGCGCTTCGTCGGAGTACAGTGACACCGGAGTGAAATTCACTACCATCAACATGCCGCTGGTCAGGACCCCGATGATTGCGCCCACGAAGATCTATGAGAACGTGCCGACCATTACGCCGGAAGACGCCGCCGCCATGGTTAAACAAGCGGTGATCTACCAGCCGCAGCGCATTGCGACCCGGCTGGGGATTTTTGCGCAGGTGCTGCATGCCGTGGCGCCCAAGGTTTCCGAGATCGTCATGAACAGCGCGTTCCGGATGTTCCCGGAGTCAGCGGCGGCTAAAGGAGTGAAAGGCGACCAGGCCGAGGCCTCACAGGAACAGGTGGCCTTCGCCAGCCTGATGCGGGGCATTCACTGGTAAAAATTAGCCGGCGCGGCGCTCCAGCGCCCATTCGAGATCATCGAGAATCCGCGAAAGGTTCCGGCCGAGTTGACTGTGGCCCGACCATTCGGCGTTCAGGCTGTCCTGAAGTGACCTGCCGGTCTGCTGCAGCACTTTACGATTGAGGCTGAGGCCGTGCCTCGAGAGTGTTTCATCCAGTTCATCGGCGCGGCTCAGAAGATCCATACGCGTCAGGCGGTAGGCGTGATCGCAGAGGGCCACCCGGCTGGAAAAACTGAAAATATTGGTAAAAAAGATTTCGTCGTCGCCGCGATTGGGTTCCACCAGCAGCAGGTCGGTGGCGGGGTGGGTCTCGCGATATTTTCGGAACGCCACGTTCATACGGGACTGGATCAGCGCGCGGAACGTTTGCGAGAGAATCAGCGGCAGGCCGCCCTGGATCAGTTTCTTGATCGGGATGTGCGTGTCTTCCTGTTGGGCGCTGGAATCATAGGGAACCAGCGGGTTGATGCCGATCAGAATATCGACGCCTTCATCGAGCGCCACCGAGGCGTGCATGGTGCGCCGCAACGCGCCATCGACAAAATAGCGATCGCCAATTTTTACCGGGGGATACATGCCCGGCAGGGCCGCGCTGGCCTGTACCGCGCGGGAAATCGAAATATCGTTATTGCCGCTGGCGCCGAAACGCACGGCCGCGCCGGTGTCCAGATCCACGGCGATGATGTAGAGATTACGTTCAATATCTTTGAAATCGTTGGTTCTTCCGCTTGACTCAAACACCTCCATCAGGAAATGGTTGATGGCTTCGTTGTCAAAAATACCGCTGGGTATCGCCTGGCCCAGGGACCCGATGAGCCGGGCAACGCTGGCATGGAGAGGGTGTTTCAGGATGTCGAGCAAGCCGTCAGACACCGCACCGGGCACTTGCCGGGCGCGGCTGATGTACTCGCGATAGGCGGGTTTGAGCAGTTTTTCAGGCTCAAACAGGTGCTCCGCATGCTTGTGACCGGTGAAAATCCGGCACATATCGGAAATCGTGATGTTATTGGCCAGGCTGGCGGCGATGAACGCGCCGGCGCTGACGCCGACGTAGACATCGACATCGTGCAGCCGCAGCCCGTTGATGGCTTCGTCGACGGCACGCAGCGCGCCCAGTTCATAAATGGCCCCGACCGGACCGCCGCCGGCGATGGCCAGGCCGATGCGCGGGGCGCCGGAATATTTGGGTTTTCTGGCTTGATGTAGGGTTAGCATGATTCCATATCTTACGTAATGACGGGGGCCGGATATATGCTTCAAGTCAACCATTCTGACGGCGTAGTTTTAGGCGGGTGAAGGGAAAGCGGACCGATGGAAAAGCCTGGCGCACAGCGGCTGTATGAAATGCTGGAAAGAAATCACGTTCTTGGCGCCGAAATTGACGGCAGGGACTTCCCGCTCAACGCCTTCGACTGCCTGCAGCAATGGCAGCAACAGCGGCTGGCCCGGACCTTCGAGGACCTGATTCGTCAGCAGGCTTATCGCCTGGCCGTGAACTTTTTCCTGTCAGAGCTTTACGGCGGCCTGGATTTTCGGGACCGGGACGAGGATATGAGCAAGGTTATGCCCGTGATGAAGCGGTTTCTGCCCGACAAGGTGCTCTACATCATGTCCGAAGCGTTTGAATTACAGGCCATGAGCCTGGAGTTTGACATGAGAATGGCGGCCTACATGGAGCAGCAGGGCTACCGGGAACTCGACATGGCACGTTATTGTGAGACCTACCTTGCCTGCAGCGACCGGCCCGGCCGCGAGCGGCAGATTCAACTGATCCGCAAGCTGGGTTACGATCTTGACAGGCTGGTGAACAAACCCCTGGTCAATACGCTGGTGCGCCTGTTGCGTGGCCCGGCTCACGCGGCTGGCTTCGGTAAGCTGCAGGAATTCCTGGAGGCCGGGCTTGGGTCGTTCAGAGCGCTGAAGGATGTCCGGTTTTTCAACGAAACCGTGTATCGGCGTGAATGGGATGCAATGGAGAATATGTTCGCCGGACAGGAAAAGCCTTTCGGTTTTGAATGACCCGGCCGATGATGGCTCAGTCGAAAGTGCAGCCGAAGTGATTGATCAGGTAATCCGTGATCTCTTCTTCGATCAACGGCTTCAGGAATATGAGCATCAGACCCAGAACGGCCTTGATTCTTATCTCGTTCTCGCGGACAGTGATGGTGCCGTGAACCCCGGGTCTTTCAAAATGAATGTGATCACCGTCCCAGCCGTAGTTGATTTCAAATTTCCTGGCCAGGTCACCTGCGAGTTCGTCGGCCGCGTCCTGTGCAGTTTCAGCCGGCATCGTGTGACGCGCGCGCATATCTATGTTGGCCATCGATTCAATTCCTGCTCTCCGGGTCGCGCCAGTTTAGACGCGACAACCACGCAACACCAGTCCGCCGTGCAACCACTACGCGCATGAGCAAGCGCCGCCGAAACCGGTTCTGGTGGCCCCTGGTGCTGCTCGTGCTGCTTCCGGCGGGGCTCTATTTTGCGGCTAATTGGTGGTTGGAGTCCGCCGGTGCCCGACACCTGCTGGAGCGTGTTCTGTCAGACCGCGCCGGCATGCCGGTCCGAATGAAAGGTGAGTTTGACTTGATGCTGATCCCGGCGCTTGGTGTCTCCGGTACCGACCTGACCGTGGGTGAGCAGGCCGATGGAACGCTGTTTATAGGCAGCGCTGAATTCGCCGTCGCCGTGGCCCTGAAACCGCTGCTGCAGAAAACCGTGCAGGTTGAATGGATCCGGTTGAGCGGCGGTCGT
>JABDLD010000034.1 GCA_013001885.1 Lysobacterales bacterium | reverse complement strand
GTCGATGCCTTTCTGATAGGACAGCCGGCCGACCATCCCGACCAGCGGCTTGTCGAACTGGTAATCCAGCCCGATTTCCTCCATCAGGGCCCGCTTGTTCTTTTCCTTGCCGATCAGGTCCTTTTGTGAGTAATTGAACGGTATCAGCGGGTCATGCTGCGGGTCCCATTCTGCATAGTCGACGCCATTCAAAATCCCAATGACCGATCCGCCGCGCGCACGCAGATGGCCCTCCAACCCCATGCCGTACTCGGGTTCCAGTATTTCGCGAGAATAGGTCGGGCTGACCGTGGTCAGCAGGTCTGCATGCATAACGCCGCTTTTGAGGAAATTGATCCGTCCGCCATCGAGGTCGTCCTGATCCAGCATGCCGGTTGTTTCAGCCAACCCGATCTGTTGCACGATATCCGCTCCAAAAACGCCCTGGTAGCCAATGTTGTGAATGGTGAGAACGGAGCGGGTTTCACTGAACTTCCTGTCCCAGCTGTATACCGACTTGAGATACAGCGGCACCAGGGCCGTGTGCCAGTCGTGACAGTGGAAAATGTCCGGAACGAAGTCGATCCGTTGACACATCTCGATGGCGGCGCGTGAAAGCAGGACAAAACGCAGGTGTTCGTCAGGCCCGGAATACAGATCCTCGGTATTGTAGAGTTCGGGACACTGAATAAGGTGAACATCGGGCCCGGCTAGATCGGAAACCGCCTTGACAATCCAGTAATGGAAGGTGCGGTCACCCAACGTCAACTCCATGTCCTGCAATTGTTTGACGTTCTCAAGTTCGTAACCGGCCGTATCCAATGACGGATAAAACGGCACCAGTACGCGAACCTCGTGGCCGTTCGCATCAAAGTAAGCGGACAATGCTGAGCAGACATCGGCGAGTCCCCCGGTTTTGGCCATTGGCGTCAATTCCGAACAGGGAATGAAAATTTTCAGCTTGCGGTCGGGCGACAAGGGATTTCCTTATTTTCAGCGCGGTAATAATGTTATTTTAAAGCGAGCGAGCATCAGGAATCGAGTAAAAATGAAAATCCGAAATCGTGTGGACCTGGAGGTTGAAAACCAGCTTGCCCGGGTAACCCTGCAACGGCCGGAAAAACACAATGCGCTGGACCTCGAGATGTTCCGCGCGATCACCGAAGCTCAACAGGCGATCGCCGCGGACCGCTCGGTCAGGGCGGTCGTGCTGAGTGGCGCAGGAATAGATTTTTGCACCGGCCTCGACGTCAAGTCGATCATGCGCAACCGGAGAGACATGCTTAAATTGCTGTGGAAGTGGTTTCCCTGGAGGGCGAACCTGGCGCAACAGGTCAGCGTGGGCTGGCGCCAGTTGCCGGTTCCGGTTATCGCGGCCATCCACGGCCGCTGCTGGGGCGGCGGTCTGCAGATTGCCCTGGGCGCCGACTTCAGAATCGTGCAGCCCGACGCGTCGCTATCGATCATGGAGGCCAGGTGGGGCCTGGTTCCCGACATGGGCGGAACGCTGGCTTTGAGGGAACTGCTGGAGCGGGACCAGGCGATGTGGCTTACGATGACGGCCGAACAGCTGAGCGGAAGCCGGGCTTTGGAACTTGGCCTGGCAACCATGCTGGCCGATGAACCCGGGGCTGTCGCACTGGAACGCGCCCGGAAGCTGATGCAAAACTCACCCGATGCGATCGCAGCGACCAAGCGTCTGTTTCGCAAAAGCTGGTCTGCCGGCGCGGGTAAAGCCCTGGCAAGGGAATCTTACTACCAGGTCAGGATTCTGCGCGGCAGCAACCAGAGAACAGCCGTCCGCCGTCAAACGGGGGAAGAGACCGAGTTCGGCCCTGCCCTTAAGTGGTGATTGCGGTTGATCAGCTAATCCCTTGCTCCGCCTTTTGCAGAAAAGCGCCGATGTGCTCCCAAGCCGCCCGGGCCTCGGGCACCTCCGGATAAAATATTTGCCACACATGCAACAGGCCGCCCCAACTCTGCAGAAAAACAGGTGAACCCGCACCGCGCGCCTTGTTGACGTAACGCCGCGAATCGTCGAGCAGCATCTCGGCTTCACTGACCTGCAGCAGGGTCGGCGGAAGTCCGCCCAGATCTCCGAAGACGGGCGACACTTCCGGGTGAGACGGCCTGACCTTGTTCTCGATAAAATATATCCAGCTCAAAACGGCCCGGGGAATCTTCACCAGCCCCCCGAAAAGCGGGCCAAGCATGACATCAGTTTCCAGGTTGTTCCTGATACTGGCGCCGGAATAGGTAGAATCGGTGAGCGGTGACATCGCGATGACCGCATCCGGTAACCTGAGCCCCTCATCGCGAATCCAGGCCGCCAGGACCAGCGACAGGTTACCGCCGGCGGAGTCTCCGCCCATAAATAACCGCGCAGGCTCCGCCGGGCCAGTCGGCCCGTTTTCAAGAACCCAGCGATACGCCTTTTTGCAGTCTTCAATACCTTCCCGCCGCGCATGCTCTGGCATCAGGCGATAGTCGATGGCCAGAACGGCGGCATTGGCAATCTCCGAGAACCGGGACGTGATGGTCCGGTGGCTGTTCGGGCTACCCGCGATGAAGGCGCCGCCGTGAATGTACAGCACGCGCCGCGCCGGATCGATACCCGGCGCGAGCACCCACTCCGCGGGCCTCCCGTTGACCTGGGTGGGCACGAACTCGCAGCTGAACGTTTTGCCGCTGGGCACTTCCTCCATGAAATCGCGCGTAAGCTGAAGCATCTGCTTGCGGGACATGCCCCCCACCTGGGCGCCCATTGCCGCGATCTCGGTCACCGCGTGTCCGTGCTCAACGCTGATTCCGCCCTGTGAGGCGATCGTCTCCGCCCCGGCCGGGTCCAGCGGGTGATCATAGGCCGCGAGGTCCTCGCCCCTGACCAGCCACAGGCTGCCGATCCAGATAAACAGCAAGATCAGCACCGGGATTAGCAGTACCAGGGTGATTGACATCAGCTTTTGTCTCCTTGAGATTGAATGCAGTCTCGAAATGCGTTTTTCAGAATGAGCAGCCCTTCTTCCAGGTGATCAAACGGAATGGTCAACGGCGCCAGAATGCGAATGACATTGCCGCGCACACCGCAGGAAAGCAGGATCAAACCCATCTCGGCTGCCCTGGCCGTCAGCGCCTTGGTCAGGTCCGGGTTGGGCTGGTTCGAATCTCCTTGTGAGATCAGCTCCATGGCCACCATCGCACCCATGCCCCGCACGTCACCGATCCGGTCGGGGTGTTCTTCCTGCAGGCTGTGCAAACCTGCCCTCAGCCGGTTCCCAACCTCCGTAGCGCGTTCGCAAAGGGACTCGTTTTCAATTACGTCCAGAACGGCAAGCCCGGCCGAGCAACCCAGCGGCGACGCCGCGTAGGTGCCGCCGAGGCCGCCCGGCTCGGGTGCGTTCATGATGGAGGCTTTACCGACGACGGCGGACAATGGGAATCCACCCGCGATACCTTTGGCCATCGTGATAATGTCCGGCTCAACACCGGAATGCTCCACTGCGAACATGCGACCGGTTCGACCGAACCCTGTCTGTATTTCATCTAATATCAATACGATACCATGTAAATCGCATAATTCACGCAACCTTTCAAGAAAGCCGTCAGGCACCGGGTAAAATCCGCCTTCGCCCTGCACGGGCTCGACAATGATGGCCGCAACCCGGTCCGATTGGATGTCGCTTTTGAACAGTTGCTCCAGCGCCGCGATGGAGTCCGCAGCAGCGACTCCGAGATATTCGGCGGGAAAAGGCACATGATAAATTTCCGGAGTGAACGGGCCGAAGCCTTTCTTGTAGGGCACCACCTTGCCGGTCAGCCCCATGCACAGATTGGTGCGGCCGTGAAACCCTCCGCTGAACGCTATGACACCCGGGCGGCCGGTTGCCACACGGGCAATCTTGATGGCATTCTCCACGGCCTCGGCGCCGGTTGATACGAAAATCGCCCGCGCGTCTTCGATCGGCACGATCTCGGTAATTCTCTCCGCCAACTCGACCACACTGGCGTAGGGCGTCACCATCACGCAGGTATGGCTGAACGCCTCCAGCTGCCGCTTGGCGGCGTCGACAATATCCGGATGGCTGTGACCGGTATTGACGACCGCAATTCCTGCTGCGAAATCGATATAGCGCTTGCCTTCCTCGTCCCAAAGTTCAGCGTTTTTCGCGCGCGCGATAAAGATGGGGAGGCCGTTGCCCATTCCGCGCGCGAACGCCCTGTTCTTCCTTTCCTGTAGTTCGTGATTGGTCATCCCGGATATTCCATGGTAAGTCTCTGCATTGTCCTGCACTTTTGCTTTTTCTGAAACCCCGCAATACGAAATTGCTGCTGATCTGGCCCGGTGCTGGTAGTCTATTGCGCCAATGGACTTTCTTCTACTTTTAGCCGGTATTGCCGGGCTCTGGCTCGGGACTGAACTCACCGTGGGCGGTGCGCTGGCAATTGCCCGGCGCCACCAGTTGTCTGAGTTCTTTGTCGGCCTGGTCATCCTGTCGATCGGTAGTGATCTTCCCGAGATCGCGGTCGCCGTCGACACAGGCATAAAGGGTCTGATGGGAAATGATGTCTCCGGCGTCGTGGTCGGCACGTCGATTGGCAGCGTCGTGGCACAAATCGGGTTTGTGTTGGGCTTCGCAGGGATGATCAGCTTTCTGACACTGCCGCGCGCGTTCGTTGTCCGGCACGGCTCGGTCCTGCTGGGGGCGACCGTGCTGCTGTTCCTGATGGCCATGGACGGAAAGATCACCCGAATCGAAGGCCTGGCCCTCATTTCCGGCTACGTTGCCTACGTGATGGCCCTAATGAATGGCGAAACTGTACCCGAAGAAGAGCCCGGCCAGCTGGCCGGAGGCGGGATCAAATCCTGGGTTTTACTCCTTATCGGCCTGGGCGCAGTGACCTGGAGCTCCGAAATTACGGTCACCTCGGTGGTCAATATCGCCTATTCGTTCGATATCAGCGAGGCCTTGATCTCGGTTCTGATCATTGGCCTGGGCACCAGCCTGCCCGAGCTTTCCATTTCCATCTCGGCCATTATGAAAAAGAAAACCCACATGTCGGTTGGCAACATCATCGGCAGCAATATACTCGACACGCTGCTGCCCCTCGGTATTGCTGCGTCCATTTCTCTCGTTTCCGTGGAGCGGCAGTTCATCCAGTTCGATCTGCCGTTCATCCTGGTGTTAACCCTGGTCGTACTGGGGTTCTTTTACGCCCGCCCCGGCGTCGCCAAGAGAGAGGCGCTGGTCATTCTTTCCCTGTATTTTGGCTATGTTACGGTTAAATTGATGCAGTTCTAGCCTGGCTGCCCTGAACTGGCTGAGACGGGTCCTTACTGGTACCCGATCAACACCGCTACAACCATGGTGATGGAGCCCAACACGAACAGCTGCAGCATCAGCGGCAGGATAAACCGGAACCAGCGGCCGTAAGGGATCCCGCAGATCCCAAGGATACCCATCAAGACCGCGTTGGTCGGTACAATCATGTTCATGAAGCCGTCACCCATCTGGTAAGCAAGCACCGCGACCTGCCGGCTGACTCCGACGATATCGGAAATCGGCGCCATGATCGGCATGGTCACATAAGCCTGGCCGGAACCGGACGGGATGAAGAAATTCAGGATGCTCTGGATGAACAGCATGCCGGTCGCGGAGAGTTCAGGTCCGACTGCCACCAGCGGCTGTGACAGCCCATTGACGATGGTGTGCAGAACCTGGCCATCGCTCAGCGTAATTTCAATCGCGCGGGCAAAACCGATCAGCAGCGCAGTCCCGATCAACTCCCCTGCCCCGAGGATAAAATTGCGCGCCATGTCATCTGCTGACATCCGGTAAATCAAGCCGCAAACGAGTGCCAGGGCAAAAAAGATCCCGCCCAGTTCGATGAAATACCACTGGTGAACTTTAATGCCCCACACCACGACGACCAGGGCCAGCAACGTGGCCAACAACACCAGCCGTTGCCTGATAGTGATCGGGCCCGTCTCGGGCGGAGCAGGCGGTTGAGCCTCGGGAATATCCGCCACCAGCGAGGCGGCCGGATCATCCCGCACCTTTTTGGCGTAACGAATCACGTGCAGGTAACCCAGCGCAAAGAACGGAAGGAAAAGCGCCAGCCGAAAACCGATGCCGGAGACCGGCGTAAGCCCGGCAACCTCCTGCGCAACCAGTACCGTGAACGGATTCATCACGGCTGTGCCGTAGCCGATACCGTAGCCAACGACCATGATGCCGATCGCCGCAACGGTGTCCATTCGCATGCCGACGCAAAGCGTGATTAATATGGCGACCAGCGGAATGTATTCTTCAGCCATCCCGATCGTGGACGAACCGACAGCGAACGCCAGCATCCCCATCAGGATCAGCAGAGCGGGCTGTCCACCAAACCGATTCAGGACCCCGGACAGTGCCGCGTCCAAAGCGCCTGTGGCGCGAATGACTGCCAGTGCGCCGCCGATGATGAAGACGAAGAAAATAATACCCTGCGCCGATTCCAGGCCGCGGGGAATAACGGTGAACAGTGACCAGACAGGCAAAGACTCGGTGTCGGCGATCACCGCGTAAGTGCCCGGCACGACGACTTCGTGGCCGTGATCGTTCATTTCCGTGGAAAACTGCCCGGCAGGCAACAACATCGTCAGCGCATAAGCCAAAAGGATCATGCCGTAAAGCAGAACCAGCGTGTGCGGAACCTTCAATTTGCTGAACATGGCAATTCCCTGTTGGAAGGCATTGTTATGGTTGGCGGAAAGAATACACCAATTTCAGAAGCGGCAATTCACGGCTGCGCGCCGGCGGCTTGCTGTTTTTTCCTGTAGTGACCGGCAACGCGCCAGGCGACCATCAGCCACATCAGGGAAAGGACCATGTTGACGAGGGCAAACTGCGCGATGCCGAAATGGAACCAGTTCAGGCCCGCATAGATCGCTCCCGCCTGTGCGAGGTCGCCGAAGCGCCAGAAAAACGCCTCGATCGTTGTCTTGCCTTCATACTTTTGCGCAGCCGAAAGGGGAAGGTAGAGCGCATGGCGCGTGGTATTCATCAGCGAGTAGTCCGTTGAATTCTCCAGTATCTTGACCAGGCGGATAATGCTGAACACCGGGAGGAACACCACCAGTCCGTAACCTATTATGGCAATGACCGGCAGCACCAGAACTGAGCCTCGGATTCCGATCCAGCGTATGACCCGCGCGACCAGAAAAACCTGGAATATCAGGGTCAGCAGGTTGACGACGAAAAAGAACGTCCCGTAGAAATTCGCGATATAGCTGGCTTTATCCACATCCGAAGCGGCCGCGACAGCGGCGTCTGCATGGCGGACAACCAGTTCGGCCAGGATGTACTCACCTGTTGTGTTCACCCAGTTCAAAAGCAGGATCAGAAGTGCCAGTAAAAGCAGGTACCGATCACTGAACACCAGCGAAATACCGCCCATGAAGCCAACGCTATGCTGTTCGTCAGGCTCCCCGGCGAGACTCCGGGAACCCGGCGGAATCGATGCCCGGGTCCAACGCACCAGTGGAAGCGTCAGGGCCAGTAAACCCATCGCCGCCAGCATCAATACCCAGGGGCCGGTGGTGGGAAACAGAGCCCCGCTCAAGGAAGGCGCCACCAGGCTGCCAATGGTGGCTCCAACCATGATCACCGGGAACAACCGCTTGCCGCTGTTTACGTCAAAGCTGTCAGCCGCGAACGCCCAGAACTGGGCCGTTATCATCACGCTGAACACACCCACCCAGACGTAGTACGCAAACCCGATGTCAAATCCTGCCCTGCCCAGCAGGTAAAAGATCAGGAGATTGAACAAAAAGAAGCCCGTGACGTAGCGGGTCAGCTGCTGCTTGCCGGTGCGGCGGAATACCGCGCTGTAAACCGGGATGATCATGAACAGCGCAACGGCAGTCAAGGCGTAGGCATAGCTCTTCATTTCCGCCGAGGAGCCGCTCAGCAACAAGGGCTCCCGGATGGTCTTCAATATGTAATAGCTGACCATCATCAACAGCGCGTAACAAAAATACGTTAACACGCTGCGCCCTTCTCCCGGGCGCAACCGGGTGAACCGGTTAAAAAAGCGGTCCAGAGTTGTGAATCGGGTCGGCCAGTGGGCCATGCATTGCTGCCTTCGTAGGTTTGCACGATAAGACCACAGGAAAATCATGGCCGCAACCCGGAGAATTTGGTGTCAGCACTTGAAAACCCGTTCATTCGGGCTGATTTCCTGTGGACGAACCAACTTTGAGGCAAACATCACCATGATGAGAATTCTGCTCTTTCTCGCAACCAATGCAGCCGTGCTGGTCCTGATCAGTGTCGTCTTCCAGGTATTGGGAATCGACGGAATTCTGGCGGAAAACCAGGTCGATCTGGATTTGCAGGCACTGCTGATCATGTCAGCCGTGATCGGTTTCAGCGGATCTTTCATTTCCCTCGCATTGTCCAAGTTCCTGGCCAAACGATCGATGGGGGTGCAGGTCATTGAACAGCCCCGGAATACAACCGAGCAATGGTTGCTCAGCACGGTGCAGCGCCAGGCGAAAGAAGCCGGTATAGCCATGCCGGAAGTCGGCGTATTCAATTCCCCCGAACCCAACGCCTTCGCTACCGGCATGCGGCGTAACAGCGCACTGGTAGCCGTGAGCACCGGATTGCTGAATCATATGAATTCAGACGAGGTTGAAGCCGTGCTGGGCCATGAGGTCTCGCACGTGGCTAACGGGGACATGGTGACGCTGGCCTTGATCCAGGGAGTGGTGAACACCTTCGTCATTTTCCTGTCGCGGGTAATCGGGCACGTGGTAGACCGGGTGGTGTTCAAGACCGAGCGAGGCTACGGTCCAGCCTACTTCATCACCTCCATAGTGGCCCAGATTTTCCTCTCTATCCTCGCCAGCATGATCGTGATGTGGTTCTCCCGCCGGCGTGAATTCCGTGCTGACGAAGGCGGCGCGCAACTCTCGAGCCGACAGAACATGGCGTCGGCGCTACGCGCACTGCAACGCCGGTCTGAACATGAAGACCTGCCTGGCGAGTTCGCCGCATTCGGCATTTCGGGCAGCAAGGCCGGCGGACTGAAACGGCTATTCATGAGTCACCCCCCGCTGGAAGAGCGCATTGCGGCGCTGGAACGGAACGTTTAGGCTCGGACTATGTCCGGTAAACGACTCCTGGTCCATTCACTGTTTCTGTTTTCGCTGCCGGTTCTGGTCGCCTGGCTCGGCATCTCCGTGGCCGGCGCGCTGGCCCTGGTGGTGCTCGCGCTGGTGTGGCGTTGGGCG
>JABDLD010000043.1 GCA_013001885.1 Lysobacterales bacterium | reverse complement strand
GACGTTTTCACAACCCGGAGTTCACTCTGCTCGAGTGGTACCGCTGCGGCTGGAATTATCTTGAGCTCGCAGCTGAGGTGACCGAACTGATCCGGCTCTGCGGAAAAGGCCAGTTCGATGACTGGCCGGTACAGCGCTGGACCTACCACGATATGTTCATCGCCCAGACCGGCCTTGATCCCTTTCAATGCACGGAGTCGGATTTAGCCGATGCCGCGGCCGAACGCGGCATCAGGGCGGGATCATTGTCCCACCCGGAGTGGCTGGACCTGATTCTGAGTGAAGTGATCGAACCCAACCTGCCTGGGGAAACGATAACGGTTATCCACGATTTTTTGCCGGAGCAGGCCGCCCTCGCCCGCATCAGGCCGGATAATCCACCGGTGGCGGAGCGTTTTGAAGTCTATCTGGGTCAGTTGGAGCTCGCCAACGGTTACCAGGAACTCACGGATGCCAACGAACAGCAGGCGAGATTCGAAAAGGAAACAAAAACCCGCCAGGCACGGGGCGAAGAGAAGGCGCCCATCGACCTGAACCTGCTCAGCGCTATGCGGCACGGCCTGCCAGAATGCAGCGGTGTGGCCCTGGGTGTTGACCGCCTGCTGATGGCCCTACTCAAATTGGAACACGTGGATGCCGTTCTCGCCTTCAGCGCCGACCGGGCGTGAGGCTTTGAGCAACGGCGGACCTTTCAAACCGGTTGCAAGTCCAGAGGCAGGCTGATCGTCACCGCCAGTCCGCCCCCATCTTCGTTTTCAGCCCGGACGCTGCCCCCGTGCCGCTGCACGGCATTAGCTGCGATAGACAGGCCCAGGCCATGCCCACCGCTGCTGCGGTCCCTGGACTCCTGCACCCGGTAGAACGGCTCGAATATTTTTTCGAGTTCTGCTTCAGCCACTCCACATCCATAATCGCGAACCGTAATCAGGGCACTGGATTTTCGTTTACTGGTCTTGAGACTCAGCATCACGCCCCGGTCCGCATCGGTATAACGCAACGCATTACGCAGCAGGTTTTCCAGTGCCCGCCACAACAACTCCCGGTCGCCGTGGAAAGTGCAGGAAGCCGGCGCCTCCCATTGGATGCCCGGCTTACCTTCGGGAACCTCGTAATTGACGACCTCGACCAGGTCGGTCAACAGGTCGGTCAGATCCAGTTCAGCGTCCTGCCTGGCCGCGGTTTCCGAAGATTCCCTCAACATGCCGAGCACATCGTTGACCAGGGACTCCAGGCGATCCCCCTCCAGTCCGATCCGGTCGAGTTCCGATTCGATTTCACCTGCACCTTTTTTACGCGCAATCTCCAACGCCACGCTGAGTCTCGCCAGCGGTGAACGAAGTTCGTGGCTGACATCCTGCAACAGTCGCCGGTTGGCCTGCTGCATGGCCTGAAGCCGGGACGTCATCACGTCGAAATCGGTCGCCAACTGCCCGATTTCATCCTGACGGCCCGGCATGGTTTTACTCACACGTGTCGCCAGGTCACCCGCGGCGATCTTGCGGCTCGCGCGACGGAGTTCTTCCAGTGGGGTCACCAGTGAGCGGGCGAGGAAGTAGCTGATCAGGGCGCTGATCGCGGCGGCGGCAATCAGCCGCATTGCGGTGCCCTGCGGCCCGGGCGCCAACAAAGTGGCCGGCGGTGTCCGGTTTACCGTGAAAATCGTGTAACTATTACCCTCGGCATCCTGAAAATCGACCGTGTCCATCGAGGTCCCGCGGTCTACCAGTTGCTCCAGCGCCTTGTCCCGCCCGAGCATTTCCTTCTGCCCTTCATCCAGGATGTAAATATGGCTGCGGGTCATCCGGGGAATATTCAACAGTTCCTCCCGCAAGGCTCTCCTTCCCTCCATCTGGATTGCTTGCTGGGCGCGCTGCGTAATCCGGATCATTCCCCGCGAAAACGTGTTCGCGGGCTCTTCGGCCCATTGCTCCCTGGCGAGTTTGTCGTTCAGCCAGCCGATAGCGGCCGAGAAGCCGACAATACTCAGCCACATGGTCAGGAAAAGCTTCCAGAAAAGTGACAGCATCAGGGGGTCATGCCACCCGGTACTGGTAGCCGATGCCCCGAATAGTCTCGACCCGGTTATCTCCCCGCGGGTCCGGGCCCAGCTTGCGGCGCAGGTTGCTGACATGCATGTCCACGCTGCGATCGTGCGGTACCGGTTCCCTGCCGAGGGCGGAGACGTAGAGGTCGCGCTTGCTGACCACTTCACCGCGACTGGCGAGCAGGGCGGCGAGAATGCTGAATTCGGTACTGGTCAGCTCAACCGGGTTTCCCGACTTGAGCAGCGTACGGCTGCCCTGGTTCAGCTCCAGGTCGTCGACAACGATGAGATTCTGTTCACCCGGCCCCTGACCGCGTCTCATCACGGCCCGGATCCGGGCCAGCAGTTCCCTGGGATTGCACGGTTTGGGCACGTAGTCATCGGCGCCCAGTTCCAGGCCGGAAATCCGGTCCATGTCATCCCCCCGCGCGGTCAGCATGATGACCGGCAGTTCGCTCACCTTACGCAGTTTCTTCAGAACCTCCATGCCGCTCATGCCGGGCATCATCACATCGAGCACAACCAGGTCCAGCCCGGGCTTGCGCGCTTCAGCCAGCGCGGCTACCCCGTCAGCTGCAAGACGCACCTGGAAGCCCTCCGACTCGAAATATTCTTTCAGCAAGCCGCTAAGCTCGATGTCGTCATCTGCAAGAAGAATCGTACTTTGCATTCTGATTCACTGACCCTGGATTGCGGTTCACGTGGTTGACCAACACACAGTATATTCAAAATCATTATTGCCGGGTTAATTTCGTATACTGTTACGCGACCGGAGCACAGGAGCTTAACGGCCATTTTTTATTTCTTCAAAAGGCGCCGCTATCTGAAACGCATCAGGAAGCTGCACGGCTCCATTGGAATCGCGGCTGACTATGGCGAACAACACCTGATTCCGGAGCAGATGGAGGCGAGCCGCCTGGTCTCCATCGGCCCGGACGTTTTTCAGCGGGAACAGTTCCTGGCGCCGGGCGCTGCAAAAGCCTGGCGGTCGATGGCTGACTCAGCAGTCTCGGACAAGGTTGAATTACAGGTCGTGTCGGCTTTTCGCTCGTTCGATTACCAGGAAGGAATCATTCGCCGCAAACTGGAAAAGGGGCAGGCGATCGGGGACATCCTGCAGGTGTCGGCCGCACCCGGTTACAGCGAGCACCATACGGGCCGGGCGTTGGATATTACAACCCCCGGATTTGCCGTTCTGGAAGAAGAGTTCGAGGCCAGCGATGCATTTGCCTGGTTGACGGCACATGCGAAGCAATTCGGATTCCGGATGTCATTTCCCCGCGGCAACCCCCACGGAGTCGCCTACGAGCCCTGGCACTGGGCCTGGCGGGGCTGAACTTCAGCCACTCAATGCAAAGCGCCGGAGATCCGGATCGTATCCTGTTCTGATGAATTGACCTTTGCCGCAAGATCGAACGGCAGGTGGATCTGTTCGAGCCCGAGTCGAACCAGTAACATCCTCAATTCCTGTTGCAGAAGCGGATATAACTGGCGGGTCAGGCTGGCATGATTGGCGGTAAACTCCGATACATCGACCGGGTCGCCTTCTACCTGCTGGTAAATAGCTTCGAACCCGACC
>JABDLD010000068.1 GCA_013001885.1 Lysobacterales bacterium | reverse complement strand
CTGCGGGGCTGCACATGCTATGCTTGCCGCGCACAGAATCGACCCGATCCAGACACACGACATGGAAATCAAACGGACCGCCCTTGTTTTGCACCCGGCAATGGACATGTTCAGGCTTGTCCGGGATGTTCCCGCCTACCCGCAGTTTCTGTCATGGTGCCTGGACGCGAAAGTGCACGAGCAGACGCCGGAGCATCAACTGGCGTCCCTGGTGATAAAAGTCAGCGGCGTCACCCAGACTTTCACCACACGCAACCGGCTGGTGCCCGGTGAGCGGCTGACGCTTTCGCTGGTAGAGGGCCCTTTCAAACATCTATCGGGAGAGTGGTTGTTCGACGAGATCGGCTCAGACGGAAGCAAGATCACGCTGGTTCTCGGTTTTGATTTTTCCAGCAAAGTCATTTCTTCGGCTTTTCGCCGCGGCTTTACCCATATCGCGGACCGGCTGGTGCAGGATTTCAGTAAACGGGCGGACCAGGTTTATGGAAGTTGAAGTCGCTTACGCTACACCGGAAAAACAGGTTTTGCTCAAACTTGATGTACCAGAGGGCTGCACGGTTGCCGAGGCGATCGAGCGGTCGGGTATAAAGTCGGAATTTTCCGGCCTGGAAATTGACCCGAAGGCCGTGGGCATTTTCAGCCGAAAGGTCCCTCTCCAGCATGTTCTGCGGCAGGGTGACCGGGTGGAAATCTATCGTCCGCTGATCGCTGATCCCAAAGAAATGCGCAGACAGCGCGCGCAGGCCAGCCGTGAAGGGAATTAACCGTCGATGTCCGGCACGGACAGGTCATCGTCCGGTGTCTGATCGAGCACGCCCTGGTCGCGCAGGTACTCACGGTCTTCCGAATCACGCTCGTTGATGCTGTCAATATCGGGGTCGACACCCTCGAGCACTTCTTCTTTTGCGGACTCAACGGCCGCATCCTGGGGACTCTTGCTGGCCGAAGCGGCAGCACCTGGCTTCTTCACGAATGACGCAACTTCGGATAATTCTTCCGCGCCGTCCGCGGCAGAACCGCCGTCGTCATCGCCGGTGCTGGCCCCAAATGGGTTGTCCAGGCCTTCAATCTCCGACAACAGCCCGTCGGAAAACATCAGGGTGACAGTACGCTGTACCAGATCGCTGCCGCGTCGGCTGAAGGTCTGCACATAATCCCACCGTTCCTGGTTGAAAGGGTCTTTCACCGATGGCGTTCCCAGTACGAACAGGACTTGCCGTTGATTCATGCCGATATAAAGTTCATCGAGATCATCCTGCTCAATCGCGTTGCCTTGCTGGATATTCTGCTTGTAAATCAAGTTGCAGCCAGAGCAAGCAAATATGATTAGAATGAGTGAAAAGATGAAACGCATGGTCATTGGGCTTCCGGGCTGGATTATTCGCTTAGTGCGGTGAGCGTGAATGATACAATATCTGGCGCTCGATCAAATAGTGGTATTTCAGTGGAAAGCAGCAACCTTAAACAAGCCGGTCTGAAAGTGACCCACCCGCGCAAGCGGATTCTTGAAATCCTGGAGACTCAGCGGGACAGGCATTTGACCGCGGATGATATTTACCGATGCCTGGTGGAAGCCAAAGAGGAGATCGGTCTGGCGACGGTTTACCGGGTGCTCAATCAGTTCGAAACGGCCGGCCTGGTCGCCAAACACAATTTTGAAAGCGGGCAGGCTTACTACGAATTGGACTCCGGTGAGCACCACGACCACATGGTTTGCGTGGAAACGGGAAAAGTCATCGAGTTCATTAGCGATGAGATCGAGGCGGCGCAAAAGAAAATTGCCGAATCCCACGGCTATGAAATCGAGGATCACAGCCTGGTCATTTACGTCCGCCCCAAGCGCGGTCAGTGACGCGTAGAGGCCAGCGCCAGCAATTCACTGGCGTGCGCCCGGCTCTGGTCCGATAATCTTCCGCCCAGCATCCGGGCGATCTCGTCGATCCGTTCTTCCTCAGCGAGCAGACTGGTCTTTACCCGGGTTTCGCTGCCCGCCGCCATTTTTTGAACCTGTAACTGTTGATCAGCGAAGGCCGCCACCTGTGCAAGGTGCGTCACGCAAAGCGACTGGCCGTCGGCGGACAGACTCTTGAGCAGGGCGCCGATGGCGTTTGCCGTATCGCCGCCGACACCGGCATCGACTTCATCAAAAATCTGTGTCGGCGCCGCTGCGCCTGACTTTGCGGCGACCTTGATGGCCAGGCTGATACGCGACAATTCACCGCCGGAGGCGACCTTTCGAAGGAGCCCGGCCGGCACGCCCGGATTGGCTGTGACGCGCAATTCGAGCTTGTCGCTGCCCCGGGCTGACGGGGTTCCGTCTTCATCGTGCGCAACAGTGATCTCGAAGCGGCCGCCCTCCATTCCCAGCTCCTGCATCAATGCCGTTACCGCCTCAGACAGTGTTTTTGCCCGCTGGCGCCGGCGGGCATACAGACTGGCCGCCGCCTCGCGATAAGCGCGCAGGGACTCGTCCAGTTCGGCCTGAAGCTTCGCCAGGCGTTGTTCCAGTGATCCTGCACGCTGGCAGCGGTCCAGCAGTTTCTCAAGAACCTGCTGAAGGTCTTCCGGTTGAGCGCGGTGTTTGCGCGCCAGGTCATGCTGCACGCCGAGTTGGCGTTCAAGCTCAGCTAGCCGGTCCGGGCCGAAGTCCATCCGGGAGCGGGCGGATTGCAGGCCGTTGAGCGCTTCGTCGCAATTGATCGCGGCGCTGCGGACCAATTCGGCGGCGCCGGCGATTTCCGTGTCCAGGGAAGCATGCGCCTCAAGCCGGGTCAGCACACCGTGCAGGACCGGGCCGGCGCCGGACCGGTCGGACTCCAGTGCTTCGATCGATTGTTCCAGCACCTCCAACAACTCACCGCCGCGGGCCAGAAGCCGGTGCTCTGCCTCCATTGCGATGAACTGGTCGGCTGTGAGCATGGTGCTTTCCAACTCCTGGATCTGGTATTGCATCAGTTCCATGTCGCCGGCATCGAGCGGAGTTTCGTCGAGCAATTCCTGTTTTTCTTGCTCCAGAACAGACCAGGCTGCAAAACGGGCCGCCACCTGTTCAAGGTCTTTACGGTAGCCGCCGTTGTTATCCAGCAGGCGGAATTGCTCTTCGCTTCGCACCAGCAGAATGTGTTCGTTCTGACCGTGAATTTCCACCAGGCGCTCACCCAGGCCGGCCAGTTGCTGCAGCGTGACGGCGGTGCCGTTGATCCAGGCCCTGGACCGGCCATTTTCATTGATCATGCGGCGCAGCAGACAGGTGCTTCCGTGATCCAGTTCCGCATCCTGCAGCCAGTGATGAGCCGGGCTGTCGCCGGCAATCTCGAATTCCGCCGATAACTCCGCCTGGGTCGCGCCGCTCCTGATGGCGGAGGTATCGGCGCGATCACCGCAAAGCAAGCCCAGCGCGTCGACCAGGATTGATTTGCCGGCGCCGGTCTCGCCGGTGACACAGGTAAACCCCCTGGTGAATTCCAGGTCGAGTGACTCGACAATGGCGTAATTTCGGATTTGCAGAAAATTGAGCATCTTGGCGTTGCCGGCGGACCGTTGCTTACGCTAGCACGCAGATGAGGATCCGGCAACGAATTAGACGCAGGATATCTGCTTGAATCGCGTGGGTGAAACCCCATATTGCCGGTGGATAATTATTGCTTTCACACACGGTAACGCGGTCTAACCGCCGAACCATGGGAGATGGAAATCGTGACGGATAAAAAGGACGAAATGTTCGAGCAAGCGGTCGAGATCGACGCGGAGGCTGCTGAGGAGCAGCCCGGCGAACCGGAGAGTCCGGAGTCGGAGGAGGCAACCGCCGAGGCTCTGCAGCAGGCTGAGGTTGATCTGGCCAGGCATCGTGAGGCCATGTTGCGGATGCAGGCCGAAATGGACAACCTCAGGAAGCGCCTGATGCGCGACCTCGAGAAGTCCAGGAAGTTGGCACTGGAGCGCATGATGAAGGACCTGCTTCAGGTTTGGGACAGCCTGGAACGCGGCCTGGAAGCCAAGAACGGCGCCTTGACGGTCGAATCACTGAAAGAAGGGCAGGAGCTGACGCTGAAGGTGCTCGAAAAAGTGATGATGGATCACGATCTGGAAATCCTGAATCCGGTCGGTGAACCGTTCAACCCCGAATTTCACCAGGCGATGACGGTGGTTCCATCTGAAGAGGCGGAAGAGAACACGGTACTGGAGGTGCTGCAAAAGGGCTTTTTGCTGCACGACCGCCTCATCCGTCCGGCCATGGTGATCGTGTCGGGCAAGCCCTGAACGGCATGCAGCGGGATTGTTGAAAACAGGACGAACAACCCCATTTCAGAAGCATCAAATTATTTAGTATGTTTTGGAGATCAGACAGATGAGTAAAATCATAGGCATTGACCTGGGAACCACCAACTCCTGCGTGGCAGTGATGGAAGGCGGGCAACCCAAGGTCATAGAAAATGCAGAAGGGGACCGCACAACCCCTTCAATCGTAGCCTTCACCAAGGACGACGAAGTTCTGGTGGGCCAACCGGCCAAACGCCAGGCAGTCACCAACCCGGCCAACACGCTGTTTGCGGTCAAGCGCCTGATCGGGCGTAAGTTCAGCGAAGACGTCGTCCAGAAGGACCGTGACCTCGTGCCCTACGGAATCGTGGAGGCGAAGAACGGCGACGCGTGGGTCGAGGCCGACGGTAAGAAAATGGCTCCGCCGGAAATTTCCGCCCGCGTGCTGATGAAGATGAAGAAGACGGCCGAGGATTACCTCGGTGAAGACGTCACCGAAGCCGTGATCACCGTGCCTGCCTATTTCAACGATTCGCAGCGCCAGGCAACCAAGGACGCAGGCAAGATTGCCGGCCTAACGGTCAAGAGAATCATCAACGAGCCCACCGCGGCTGCCCTGGCTTACGGAATGGACAAGAAGGCCGGTGACCGGAAAATTGCGGTGTATGACCTCGGTGGCGGTACTTTCGATATATCGATCATCGAAATCGCGGACGTTGACGGCGAGCACCAGTTCGAAGTGCTGGCAACCAACGGCGACACCTTCCTGGGCGGCGAGGATTTCGACAAGCGGGTCATTGACTACCTGGTCGATGAATTCAAGAAAGAGCAGGGTTTCGACCTGCGCAACGACCCGTTGGCGTTGCAGCGCCTGAAGGAAGCTGCTGAGCGGGCCAAGATCGAACTTTCATCCGGTCAGCAGACCGATGTGAACCTTCCCTACATCACGGCCGATGCCAGCGGGCCCAAGCACCTCAATATCAAGCTGACCCGCGCCAAACTCGAGTCGCTGGTCGGCGACCTGGTAACGCGCACGATAGGCCCCTGCAGGATTGCACTGGATGATGCCGGCCTTAAGGTGGGCGACATTAATGACGTGATCCTGGTGGGCGGACAGACGCGCATGCCCAAGGTGCAGGAAGCGGTTGCCGAATTCTTTGGCCGCGAGCCGCGCAAGGACGTGAACCCGGACGAGGCTGTTGCCGCGGGTGCAGCGATCCAGGGCGGTGTCCTGGCCGGCGATGTGAAAGACGTGCTGCTGCTTGACGTAACGCCCCTGTCCCTGGGAATCGAAACACTGGGCGGGGTGATGACGAAACTGATCGAGAAAAACACCACGGTTCCCACCAAGGCGACGCAGGTGTTCTCGACTGCCGAGGATAACCAGACCGCGGTTACCCTGCACGTTCTTCAGGGCGAGCGCGACATGGCCTCGGCCAACAAGTCGCTCGCCCGCTTTGATCTGGCCGGCATCGGGGCAGCGCCTCGCGGCATACCCCAGATCGAGGTCACGTTCGATATCGACGCCAACGGCATTATGCACGTGAGTGCGACGGACAAGGCGACCGGCAAGGAGCAGAGAATCGAAATCAAGGCGGGCTCGGGCTTGTCGGACGACGAAATCAACCGCATGGTGACGGATGCGGAGGCGCATGCAGAGGAAGACCGTAAATTCCACGAACTGGTGACGGCGCGCAACAATGCTGACGCCATTGTTCACGCGACGCGCTCCAGCCTGAAGGAAATGGGTGACAAGGTCAGCGACGATGAACGCAAGAACGTTGAAAGCGCCATTGAGCAGGTCGAAGAAGCCATGAAGGGCGACGACAAGCAAGCCATCGAGTCGGCCGTTGAGAAGCTCTCCGAAGCTGGACAGGTCATCTACCAGAAAGCCGCTGAGCAGGCTCAGTCACAGGAGCAGGCTGAAGCCGGAGACGAACCGGCCAGCGACGACGTGGTCGACGCCGAGTTCGAGGAAGTCGACGGAGACAAGAAGGAAGGTTGAGCCCTGCGCAGGCATCTGCCCGGAAAACCCGGCTTCGGCCGGGTTTTTTGAGTCTTGAATTTTCAGCCGACGGTCCGCAAATCTGACGCAGCACCCAGAGTAAACAAGAATGGCGAAAAGGGATTACTACGAAATTCTCGGCGTCCAGAAGTCGGCCAGCGACGATGAGCTGAAAAAAGCTTATCGGCGCCTGGCGATGAAATATCATCCGGACCGCAATCCGGACGACGACACGACCCAGGAGCATTTCAAGGAAGCCAAAGAAGCTTACGAGGTTTTGAAGGACCCCCAGAAGCGGGCTGCCTATGACCGTTTTGGCCATGAGGGTGTCAACCCTGGCGGTGGCCCCGGCGGAGCGGGCGGTTTTCAAGGCGATGTCGGCGATATTTTCGGGGACATATTCGGCGATATTTTCGGCGGTGGGGGCCGCAGGCGGCAAACGCGTCAGCGCGGTTCCGATCTGCGCTTCGCGCTTGATCTTGACCTCGAGGAAGCAGTCAGCGGAATCAACCGCGAAATCAAAGTGCCCACGCTGGGCGAGTGCAAGACCTGCAACGGCAGTGGAGCGAGGGACGGCAACAAGCAAACCTGCACCACCTGCGGAGGCGTTGGGCAGGTTCGCATGCAGCAAGGAATTTTCTCTGTTCAGCAAACCTGTCCAGCCTGCCAGGGAGCAGGGCAGCAGATCAGCAATCCGTGCACCGACTGCGGCGGGCAGGGCAGGATCAGGGAGACACGCACCCTCTCGGTCAAGATTCCGGCCGGGGTAGACAACGGTGATAGAATCCGGCTGGCCGGAGAAGGAGAGGCGGGAGCGAACGGTGCGCCTCCCGGCGATCTCTACGTCGAAGTCCGGGTGCGGCCGCACGCGATATTCGAGCGGGATGGGGATGACCTGTATTGCGAAGTCCCGGTCTGTTTCACGCTGGCGGCGATGGGTGGTGAGCTGGAAATACCGACGCTGGACGGCCAGGTTAAGCTGAAAGTGCCGCCCGAAACCCAGACGGGAAGGATGTTTCGCCTGAAAAGCAAAGGGGTTAAATCCGTGCGCAGCCATCGCACCGGCGACCTGATGTGCCGCGTGGTGCTGGAGACCCCGGTTAAGCTGACCCGTGAACAGAAAGACCTGTTGAAACAGTTCGAAGCCACCTTCACCAAGGACAACAGCCTGCACAATCCGCGTTCACAGTCGTGGCTGAAAGGTGTAAGGGAATTTTTCGACCGGATGACTTCCTGAGTGGAAAAGTTAGACACGGGCCGCCGCGCTCCGTTAAAATCTAAACGCTTAGAAGACAACCGGAGGTCGTGGCGCCGGTAAAGACAAATCGATTAATTTCTAAGCGGGAAAAGCTGCAAAGGCCTTCCCGTTTTGCGTATCTGGAGTAAGAGTTTTGACTGATCAGGCAGTGCTGGCTTTGGAAGACGGCAGCGTTTTTCTCGGCCGGAGTATCGGGGCAAGTGGTGAATCGGCGGGTGAAGTTGTCTTTAACACGGCAATGTCCGGATATCAGGAAATTCTCACCGATCCGTCTTACGCCCGCCAACTCGTCACGCTTACCTATCCCCACATTGGCAACACCGGCTGCAATCCCGAAGACGAGGAATCGGATCGGCCGATGGCGGCCGGTTTGATCGTTCGGGATTGTCCTCGCCGCCACAGCAACTGGCGGGCCGTCGAGAGTCTTCCTGAATACCTGTCCCGGAACGGTATCGTGGCCATTGCGGATATCGATACCCGGCGCCTGACGCGGATTCTGCGTGAAAAGGGAGCCCAGGGTGGCGCCATCGTTGCGGGCAGTGACAGCAGTGCGGAAGCCGCGGTGAAACTCGCCCGGTCGTTTCCCGGTATGAAAGGCCTGGACCTGGCGCGTGAAGTCACGACCCGTGAGGTCTACGCCTGGGAACAGGGCAGTTGGGATCTCGATAACACCCAATGGAATACAACTGCGCCTGAGCGGCATGTCGTCGCCTACGATTTCGGGGTGAAGCGCAACATCCTGCGCATGCTGATTGACCGTGGATGCCGGGTGACAGTCGTTCCGGCGACCACGCCGGCCGAAGAGGTTCTGGCGCTAGAACCTGACGGTGTGTTCCTGTCGAACGGCCCCGGAGACCCTGAGCCCTGCGATTACGCGATCCAGGCCATCCGCCGGTTCATTGACCTGAAGGTGCCGCTTTTTGGTATTTGCCTCGGGCACCAGCTGCTGGGTCTTGCCGCCGGAGCCGATACGGTAAAAATGAAGTTTGGCCATCACGGCGCCAATCACCCGGTGCAGGACCTTGCCACCGGCCAGGTCATGATCACCAGCCAGAACCACGGTTTTGCCGTGGACGAAAGCAGCCTTCCGCCCGGCATACAGGCCACGCACCGCTCACTTTTTGATGACTCCTTGCAGGGTATTGAGCTGTCGAACGCCCCGGCATTCGGTTTCCAGGGTCATCCCGAAGCGAGTCCGGGTCCGCATGATATCGCGGGTGTGTTCGATCGTTTCATCCGTGACATCGACCAGGCCAGGGCGGCCGGAAACGTCTCCGTGCTGCGGGAGGCCTGAGGGATGCCCAAGAGAGCCGACATAAAAAGCGTCTTGATTATCGGTGCAGGGCCGATCGTGATTGGCCAGGCCTGCGAGTTTGATTACTCCGGTGCACAGGCCTGCAAGGCGCTGCGCGAGGAAGGCTACCGGGTGATCCTGGTCAATTCCAACCCGGCCACCATCATGACGGATCCCGAGACCGCCGACGCCGTCTATATCGAGCCGATCGAGTGGCGCACCGTCGAGCAGATCATCGCGGCCGAGCGTCCGGACGTGCTGTTGCCGACCATGGGCGGGCAGACGGCGCTCAATTGCGCACTGGACCTGGCCCGTGAAGGCGTGCTGGAACGTTATGGCGTGGAGATGATCGGCGCCTCACGTGAAGCGATCGACATGGCTGAAGATCGCGAACAGTTTCGCAATGCCATGCTTGAGATTGGTCTCGAAGTGCCGGCGGCCGCGATAGCGCACAGCATGGAGGAGGCGCTGGAGCAGCAGCCGGTCATCGGTTACCCGACGATCATCCGGCCGTCGTTTACGATGGGCGGGTCAGGCGGCGGTATCGCCTACAATCGCGAGGAATTCGAAGCCATCGTGAGCCGCGGGCTGGAATTATCACCTACCACCGAAGTGTTGCTCGAAGAGTCGGTGCTGGGCTGGAAAGAATTCGAAATGGAAGTGGTGCGCGATCACCAGGACAACTGCATTATCATTTGTTCGATCGAAAACTTCGACCCGATGGGTGTGCATACCGGCGATTCCATTACCGTGGCTCCGGCGCAGACTCTGACCGATAAGGAATATCAGCGCCTGCGCGACGCCTCGATAGCGGTTTTGCGCAAGATTGGCGTGGATACTGGTGGATCCAACGTTCAGTTCGGAATCAATCCGGCCAACGGAAAAGTGGTGATCATCGAGATGAACCCGCGTGTATCGCGGTCGTCCGCGCTGGCGTCGAAAGCAACCGGTTTCCCCATTGCCAAGGTGGCGGCCAAGCTGGCGGTTGGCTACACGCTCGATGAACTGCGCAATGAAATAACCGGCGGTGCCACGCCGGCTTCGTTCGAGCCGGCCATCGATTATGTCGTCACCAAGATTCCGCGGTTTGCTTTTGAGAAATTTCCGGCCGCCGATGCGGTCCTGACTACCCAGATGAAAAGCGTCGGCGAGGCGATGTCAATTGGCCGGACCTTTCAGGAATCGGTGCAGAAAGCGCTGCGCAGCCTGGAGACCGGGCGCGACGGTTTCAACGAGATTCTCGAGGGCGATGAGCCGGAGTCGCGGCGGGCCAACCTGATGCGTGAACTACGCGAGGCCGGCGCGGAACGCATCCTGTACGTGGCCGATGCGTTCAGGGAAGGAATGACGCTGGAAGCCGTTCAGGAGACGACCGGGATCGACCCGTGGTTCCTGGACCAGATCGAGGAGCTGGTCAGCATCGAACAGGATTTGCGCAGCCAGAAGCTGGAGTCTCTCTCGAAAGAACGTATGTTCCAGCTCAAGCGAAAAGGTTTCTCGGATTGCCGCCTGGCTGAACTGATGGGAGAACAGGAAACACAGGTGCGTGAGCACCGCCACGGCCTGGACGTAAGGCCGGTGTTCAAGCGGGTGGATACCTGCGCTGCGGAGTTTGCCACCTCGACCGCCTACCTGTATTCCACCTACGAGGAAGAGTGCGAATCGGAACCCACCGCACGGGAAAAAATCATGGTGCTCGGTGGCGGGCCGAACCGGATCGGCCAGGGGATCGAGTTCGATTACTGTTGTGTCCATGCAGCCCTCGCATTACGCGAGGACGGTTACGAGACCATCATGGTCAACTGCAATCCCGAAACGGTCTCCACCGATTACGACACTTCCGACCGGCTGTACTTTGAACCGCTGACGCTGGAAGACGTGCTGGAGATTGTCCACCGCGAGAACCCGGCGGGCGTCATCGTCCAGTTCGGTGGCCAAACGCCGCTGAAACTGGCGCGCTCACTAGAGGCCAACGGTGTTCCCATCATCGGCACGACGCCGGATTCCATCGATCTGGCCGAAGATCGTGAGCGATTCCAGCACTTGCTGGAACGCCTGGAGCTGCGTCAACCGCCCAACCGCACCGCCACCAACGCGGAAGAGGCTGTCCTGCTGGCAGAGGAAATCGGATATCCGATCGTCGTCCGGCCTTCATACGTGTTGGGTGGAAGAGCAATGGATATCGTCCACGCCGAGGATGAACTGCGGCGTTACATGCGCACCGCAATCCAGGTTTCCAACGATTCGCCGGTGCTGCTGGACCGGTTTCTCGATCACGCCAAGGAAGTCGATGTCGACGCCATTTGCGATGGCGAGGATGTCCTGATCGGCGGGATCATGGAACACATCGAGCAGGCCGGCGTCCACTCGGGCGACTCGGCGTGTTCGTTGCCGCCCTACACCCTGAACAAGAGTGCCATCGACCAGATCCTCTCCTCGACGCGTCGCCTGGCCCTGGAACTCGGGGTGCGCGGCCTGATGAACGTGCAGTACGCCGTGAAGGGTGGGCACCTCTTCGTGATCGAGGTGAAC
>JABDLD010000066.1 GCA_013001885.1 Lysobacterales bacterium | reverse complement strand
CCACTTTTCGGGAGGAATAACATGAACTCGAAACCACTCCGCCTGGCGGCCCCACTGCTCGCCGGCATGATTTTTCTGCTGCTTGCTTTCTCTTCGCCCGTCGCGGCCGGCAAAGACAATTCCCACCAGGCCGGGCAAATCACGGCCATGACCCAGAACCTGTACGTGGGCGCCGAAATTCTCGGCATTGCGGTGGCGCCGGGACTGTGTGAATTGATGGGCGCAGCCAACCAGGCCGTTGAACAGGTGCTGGCCAATGACTTCACCCAGAGAGCCGACGCGCTGGCTGCATTAATTGCTGCAGAAGGCGCCGATGTCGTCGGTCTGCAGGAAGTGTTCACTGTCGTACTCTCCGGTCTCGATCAGGTTCCCTATTACAGTGAAAACTACCTGGAACTGCTGTTGTCAGCCTTGAATGACCAGGGCGTCAGTTACGCGGTTGCCGCAGTTCGCGCAAGCGCGCCCATCACGGTGCCGGCGGATGCAGACGGCAGCTGCGATCCTGCGAATCCCAGCCTGGCGGACGCCGACTATCTCGGCACGATCATCGACTCCGACGTTATTCTCTGCCGCGACGGGGTCGTTTGCACAAATCCGGCCTTCGCAAATTTCGAATTCAACGCGGCGGCTGAAACCCCGGCGGGCCCTATCGTGATTGAGCGCGGCTGGGTCTCCGTGGTGGCTAGCGTCAAGGGACGCAACTACCGTGTGTTGAACACCCACCTCGAAGTGGACAGCAACGCGGATTTCCGCGCGGTTCAATATCTACAGGCGCTGGAACTCGCAGGCACGCTGGATTTCCTCACAGCAGACGGCCTGCCCCAGGTGGTGCTCGGTGATTTCAATTCCGATGACACCCCGGAGCCGCCAACATGCACGCTTCCGCCAGCGCTTGGGTGCGCTTCCAGCTACCAGGTGATGACAGCAGCCGGCTTCCAGGATGCCTGGCTGCTCCGTGGCGGTCCGCCGGAGGACGGCTTCACCTGTTGCCAGGACGCCGACCTGCGAAATATCGAATCCAACCAGACCACGCGCATCGACCAGGTTTGGGCTCGTGGCTCGACCAGCCATTACGGCGGTCCGGAAGTGCGCGGAGTGCGGGCAAGAGTACTTGGAACGGAGCAATCCGATCGCAGCGTACCGGATGGTTTGTGGCCATCCGATCATGCGGGTGTCTCGGCTGACCTGGTTCTGCGGACGCCAAAATAACCGCCATCCTCAAACGAAACTTTGCCAGGCGCGCCTTCGGGCGCGTCTTGTGTGTTTGATTGAAATCATCATCTGCCGCAAACTCTGTTACTGAGCAGATCACGGAAATCAATCTTTATGTTGCCACGACCTGTGCGCTGCCGGAAGAAGAAAACTTCGCCACCGTTGAGGCTGCGCTGGAGGGGAATCCCTACACCGTGGTTTACGGTCACGTGACGCTGGTTACGGTGTCGGAGTCGGGGGTAGACATCGCCAACCTCCGGCTGTCGGGAATCTTCGACAAGAGCGGCAAGATACCGGCAGGCGGAGAAGGCCTTTGTTTCGAGGCTGCGGTTTGCGGTGAGCACTGAGCACCGCTGCCGGAACCTCGTCATCGGCGGCGGCATCGCCGGCATCGTCACGGCGCTTGAACTGCTGAACCGAGGCCAGGCGGCGCTGTTGCTCGACCGTGACAGCGAAGAGCGCTTTGGAGGGCTCGCACTGTGGGCCTTTGGCGGCATGGCCCTGGTCGGCACTCCGGAGCAGCGCAGGTTCAGGATCGCTGATTCGCCGGAGCTCGCGTTGGAAGACTGGGTTCGATTCGGCGAGCTGGACTCCTCGGACCGCTGGCCGCGAGCCTGGGCGGAATGCTACGTGAACGAATCGCGGGCGATGGTCTACGACTGGGTCAAAAGCCTGGGCCTGAAATTCATGCCGGCCGTGAACTGGGTCGAACGCGGATCGTCGATCAAGGGAAACTCGGTTCCTCGTTATCACCTGCTGTGGGGCACCGGACGGGTCCTGGTACAAACCCTGATCACGCGGCTGCTGCACCATCCCAACCGGGAAATGCTGACGGTTCTGCACCGGCACCGGGTGACGGCACTGAATTTTTCTGACGGTGTGGTTACGGGTTGCCGGGGCACAGACGAGTCCATGGATGAACGGTTTGTGGTGGAAGCGGCCAACACCGTTATCGCCACCGGCGGGATCAATGGCTCGGAAAAGCAGGTGCGCAGGCACTGGCCCCGTCACTGGCCGCCGGCGCCGGACACCCTGCTCAACGGCGCACACCCATTTGCTGACGGTCTAATCCACCAGGCCGCGGCTGAGCAGGGGGCGTGCCTCACCCACGTTGATGAGATGTGGAACTATGCCGCCGGAATTCCACATCCCCAGGCACAGTTCGAAGGGCATGGCCTGAGCCTGATTCCGTGTAAAACCGGTTTGTGGCTGACTCCTGACGGCTCACCACTGGGGCCCGCGCCAATGGTCACCGGTTATGACACCCGTGAAATGTGTCGCCAGGTCGCTGCACACCCCTATACCTGGCAAGTGTTGAACTGGAAGATCGCCGCAAAGGAAATGGCCATTTCGGGATCCGAGCACAACCCGCGGATTCTCAAGCGCCAGCTGGTTCGTTTCCTGTTGGAAACGGCGCTCGGCAGCGACCGATTGCTGCGGCGGATGGTTTCAGAATCCGCAGAATTTGTCAGCGCCGATGATGTGGGCGGATTGGCGGATAAAATGAACAGGCTGAGCGGTACAAACCTAATTTCAGGCCGGCAGTTGGAGGCTCAGGTGGAGAATTACGACCGGGTGATGGCTGACCCGGAACTGCGCAGCCGGGACCCCGCAATATCCCGTATCCGCAACCTGCGCGAATGGCCCGGAGATAAGTTGCGCACCTGTAATATGCAAACGATCGGCGACCGTAAAGCCGGGCCCCTGTTGGCGATCCGGCTTCATTTCATCAGTCGTAAAAGTCTGGGCGGCCTGAAAACCGACCTGCAGGGGCGCGTCTTGAACCGGCAGGGTGAGCCCCTGCCGGGATTGTACGCTGTCGGCGAGGCAGCGGGATTTGGCGGTGGCGGCGCGTCAGGCAAGCGTTCGCTGGAAGGCACCTTTCTGAGCGGGTGCATTCTGACCGCCCGCAAAACGGCGGCCGCCATCTGCCATTAAGGCCGGATGTTCCGGCAAATCGATTAGCCGGAGGATTTGTCCTTCAGCATGTCACCGGCGTCGTCTTTGGCTTCTTCAGCCGCGTCTTCAGCCGCATCCATCATTTCGTCGGCCTTGTCGCCGGCTGCGTCCATCATCTCTTCGGCTTCTTCACCGGCTGCGTCCATCATTTCTTCGCCAGCCTCCATGGCGTCACCGGCCGCTTCGGCCGTTGCGTCATAGGCATCTTCTGCGGCTTCGGCAGTGGCGTCGTATGCATCTTCGGCCATATCACCCGCAGCGTCAGCGGCATCGGACGCGGCTTCACCCGCCGAATCTACCATTTCGGAGGTCGCATCAGCGGCGTCTTCCATCGATTCCTTGGCTTTGTCGGCCATGGTCTTGCCGGAATCGTCTTTTCCACAGGCCGTGAGCGTAGCGGCAAGAATCAGTGCGCTCGCAAATGAAACAAATTTCATGTTCATTGAATTAATTCCTCTTTTGATGAAGCAGATTCCGTTGCAGATAAGATCCCTTACGTTCAGGCTACTTGACCAGCGAGGCCTGCGCAATAGCGAACTCCTGAGGCGCTAACGCAGCCAACCAATGGCCGATTCGGCAGCCGGAGACTCAAGCGCTCTGTTACAGCCATAATTTGCTGCTAAAGTAGCGCCCATGTCATTAATCGAAGAACTGAAGCGCCGCAATGTTTTCCGCGTAGGTATCGCCTACGCGGTGGCGGCGTGGGTGCTGTTGCAACTGACCGATGTGGTCGGCGAAATCCTGGAGTTACCCGAATGGGGCGGCAAACTGATCCTGTTGGCGGTGGTCGTCGGCTTTATCCCGGCCCTGATCATCGCCTGGGCGTTCGAGCTGACGCCTGAGGGTGTGAAGCGTGAGTCGGAAATAGACCGGAGCCAGTCGATCGCTCCGCAGACCGGAAAAAAGCTGAATACAGCCATCCTGGTCTTAATGGCGGTGGCGATTGCCTACCTGCTTTTCGATAAATTTTACCTGGCCACGCTGGAACTTGGGTCGCGCGAGAAAACTGCCGGGGTGGAGGCAGTGGAAGTCAAGCCCCCGCCGGAGCCGCAACCGGTGATGAAGGCCAAACCCAGCCGCCAGTCCATTGCCGTTTTGCCTTTTTCGACCCGCAGCACCAACGAGGAAGACCAGTTCTTTTCCGACGGAATGCACGACGACCTGTTGACGCAACTGGCCAAGATCAGCAGCCTGAAAGTGATTTCCCGCACTTCCGTGATGGAATATCGCGACACCACGAAAAACATGCGCCAGATCGGTGATGAGCTGGGTGTTGCGGCGATTCTCGAAGGCGCTGTCCAGCGGGCCGGACAGCAGGTTCGCATCAACATGCAGCTGATCGATACGGATACCGATGAACACCTGTGGGCTGAAACCTATGACCGGGCCCTGTCGGTAGACAACCTGTTTGCGATTCAGTCAGAAATCGCGATGGCGATCACGAGTGCTTTACAGGCAACGCTGAGCCCGGCCGAGAAGGACCAGCTGGACCGGCAGTTGACGCATGACCTGGACGCGCTTGAATCGTATCGCCGCGCACATATCCTGGCCGAGAATTATGTCGCGGATGACCTGGACCGGGCCGAGATCGAATTGCGCCACGCGCTGGAACTGGATCCCGCGTTTGCCGCCGCCCATGCCCTGCTGGCCCACGTCAACCTGGCGCGCTGGTGGGCCGTGGAAAAGAACACGGATTACCTGGCTGCTGCCCGGCAGCAGATTGACCGGGCGCGTCAAATCGACCCCGAACTGCCGGAGGTCGACATCGAGGAAGGCTATTATCACTACTGGGGCTTTCTTGATTACGAGCAGGCGCTGGCGGCATTGGAACCATTGCTGCCGACCTATCCGAATAATATAGATCTTCTACAGGTGATTGCCTTTGTGAACCGGCGCTACGGCCGCTTCGACACGGCGCTCGAATTTTTAATGCGGGTGGAGCCCCAGGCCCCGCGGGACCGAACCGTTCTCTATTCCATTGGCGAAACCCTGGCGGCCCTGCGCCGCTGGCCGGAGGCGCAGACGTACCTCGACAAGGTGATCGAGATCGATCCCAATCATGCGCCGGGCCACCAGTTGCGCGGATGGATTCTCGCGGGCCGGGACGGTGACTTCGCGGAAGCCGCGCGCTACCAGGGCCTTGCAGCCAGTGAACTTCCATATGAAAGCCTGGTTTATTGGGCTTTTCTGGTGAGGGCCGGGGAATTCGAAGGCGCGATGGCGGCGGCAGAGGTGGTGTCGAATACTGATTTGTACCGCGAAAACTCGCCGTTGAGCATGCTGCGGGGCCTCACCCTGTATTATTTTGGAAATCCGGAGGCGGCAGCGCCGTTGTTGTTGGAGGCCAAAAAGCAGCTGACTGCCCGGCTGGGCGAAAAGCCCGGGGATTTCGAGTTGATGAGCGCCCTGTGCCAGGTCCACGGCGCGCTGGGCGAGACCGGGCAAAGCCTCACCGCATGCGAGGCGGCCCTCGCCGCCATGCCGGGTGATTCCTTCATCGCGCCGGGTCAGTGGGTTACATTGGCATCCGGCCTGGCGATGGGTGGCGCCACCGACCGGGCCTTCGAATTGCTCTCGTTTCTCACCGGTTCGGCGGTTGGTCCCAGTTCCGCAGAACTGCAGGTCGAGCCGGGCCTGGAAAATCTCAAGCAACTTGAATCCTGGCAGGATCTGATCACTGCACTTGACGCCCGGCCTTGAGTGAAGAAGGGTCAGTGCCCCCTATGCGCTCTCATTTTCAATCGCGCTGTTCCAGGTAGCGTCGAGCAGCGCCTGGGTGCGTTCGCTGACCTGCACGCTGGCTTCAAACAACTCCGGATCGCCGACCATGGTGGCGAAATCCTCGAACATCAGCGAGGATCCAGGTTTTTTCGAGGGAATCACGACCGTTTCCGAATTGCCCCAGCCTTTCAGGTGCTGGTAAACGCCGGCCTGGTCGCTGCGGCGCTGCGACAGGAAGTCATCCAGCTTGATTACGCCGGCAACGCCGGAAATCCGCAGGTCCATCACCCCGGCGCCTGATTCGAAACCGCAGTTCCATGTCGTGCTGGACCCATCGTTGAAAATGATCACTCCGCTGCCGGCCACTGCAGCGCCCGTTACCTTGCTGCGCCGCATGAAGGCCTCAACCGAAGAAATCTCGAGGTCAGTCGGTAAATACTCCGCCGCTGCGCGCATGTTGTACCAGCCCGCGTCCCCGATGGCGCCGTAGGGCTCCAGGTCCGGGTTGTAGCGTATGTTGCCCGTGTCGGCCAGCCCGAACTGGAAAGCGGACGCCAGTGACCAGGGCCACCCCACCTGTTCGACCATATTGGTCTTGATATGCGCTGTCCTGGGATGGTGCGGAAAATGCGTGCCGTCCATGAAGCCGACCCCGTTGGAGCGGCAGGCTGCGGTAATGCGTTGCAACGAAGGCAGGTTGGCAAACGGTTTTTCACCGAGAACGTGTTTTCCGGCCTGGGCCGCGGCGATGCAGATCTCCTCGCGGACGCTTGTGGGGGTGGCGACATAGACGGCGTCGATGCCGTCGAAAGCCAGCATGTCGGTCCAGGAGTCGAAAGTGTGATTCAACCGGTGTTTGTCTGCGAACTCCCGGGCCGACGACATTCTGCGGCTGGATACTGCGGCGAGTTCTGCATTTTCGGCCTGCTGGATCCGCGGCGCCATGCTGTTGGCTATGCCCCCGGTGCCGACCACGCCCCAGCGCAGGGTCTTCGAGGCCTCGGCGCGGAGGGATCCGCCGATGGTGGCGGCCAGGGCGCCTGCCCCAGCCGCTACCAATAGTTTGCGACGTTCAGTGTTTATGCCTTCGTGCGATATTTCATTTTTCATGCACCAAGCATAGCAAATATGCGCAGGCTGTCAGGGCGCCAGGGCAGACTGGATCGCGCTGACCAACTCTTCATTATCCGGCTTGGTGCGGGGGCTGAACTCCCGGATCACTGTGCCGTCGCGGCCGATCAGATATTTATGGAAATTCCAGGTCGGGTAGGTGCCGGCCGAGTCCGCCAGGGCGTTATAGAACGGGTGTGCGGCGGAACCTTTGACCGATGTTTTTTCGAACATCGGAAATTCTACGCCATAAGTCAGGCGGCAAAATTCTTCAATCTGTTCTTCAGACCCGGGCTCTTGTCCCATGAAATCGTTCGAAGGAAAGCCCAACACCACCAGTCCTTCGTCACCATATTCCGTATAAAGGTCCTCGAGTCCGTCGTATTGGGGCGTGTTGCCGCACTTGGACGCTGTGTTGACCACCAGCAGTACTTTACCGCTGTAGGCATCGCAAAGGTTAACTTCCTCGGTTGAGGCGAGGCGCCGGAAATCCTGGTCCAGCAGGGCGCTGTCGCAGGCGATCGCCGGCATGCTTATAAGTCCAATAAGTAAACCAAATAAAAACTTCATGATGTTCTCCATGGAGAGGTTGATTAAATTATGTATAGATATTGTACAGGTATATGTGATAATATCAATCCATAAATTATACATTACTTTGAAAATTGGAACATACAATGAACCCAAAACGACCGTTACAAAATGTACAGGCGCCTTCAAAGAGAGCGACCATAAATGTGAAGAACCTGCGATTGAGAACTTTCATCGGGTTCAATCCGGAGGAAATGGAGAAAAAACAGGACGTGGTCATTAACATCGAGATCAATTACCGCATCGGTGATTCCGTTCTGGAGGACGTCGTTGAGCAGGCGTTGAACTACAAGACCGTTACGAAGAAGGTTATCAGCCACGTTGAAAATGGTCGGTTTTTGCTTCTCGAAAAACTGGTGGCTGATGTCCTTGAAATCTGCAGTGAGCACCCGGACGTGATTACTTCCCGGGTCACGATAGATAAGCCCCACGCTCTGCGCTTTGCCGATTCCGTATCGCTGACGCTGGAATATCAGCGCGATGAGATGAAACCAATGAGACACCTGGAGAAAGTATCATGAGTCCCGAACCTGTATATCTGAAGAAGCCAGTCGTCTATGAAGACGCTGAATTAAGCCCGGAGGCCATCCTGGTCCGCAGCACGCTGATCGATCTGGGTCTGGAGACACCAATGATCGAGAACGGCCTGACCGCCGAGCAAAAATACGCCCGTATTCGGGAGTTGATGAGCGACGTGGTTGAAACGCTTGGACTGGATCTTACTGATGACAGCCTGGCGGAGACCCCCCACCGCATCGCCAAGATGTATGTGCACGAGGTGTTTTCCGGACTGGACTACCGCCATTTTCCGAAAATCGCTCTGATCGACAACAAGATGGGCGCTAATGAAATGGTGAAGATTCGCGATATCGACCTGACCAGCACCTGCGAGCATCATTTCGTCACCATCGACGGTGTGGCCAAAGTCGCCTACATCCCGAAAGATAAAATCATCGGCCTGTCTAAGATCAACCGCATTGTGCGCTTCTTCGGCCAGCGTCCGCAGGTTCAGGAACGCCTGACCCGGCAGATCCTGGTGGCCCTGCAGGCTCTGCTAGGTACCGAAGATGTGGCGGTCAGCATTGATGCAACGCACTACTGCGTGAAGTCGCGCGGCGTGATGGACTCCAACTCGCAAACCAGCACCACGGCGCTGGGCGGATGCTTCAAGCAGAACATCCACACGCGGGCCGAATTCCTCAACCCCTGATGAGTAACCCCGTTTTGATCACCGGTGTAGGCCGGCGCGTCGGCCTGCACCTGGCGCAGAACTTTCTGAACCGGGATATTCCGGTGGTCGGAACCTACCGCAGTGAACGCCCGGAACTGGAGAAGCTCAGAGACCAGGGCGCCGACCTGTTCTACTGCGATTTTTACGACGAGCCGCAAATCACCGCTTTGGTTAATCGGATTGTGTCGGCTTATTCCGGACTACGGGCCATTATTCACAACGCCTCTGACTGGCTGCCGGATCGAAACGAAGTCGGGCCGGCGGAAACCATACGCCGGATGATGCAGGTACATGCCAGTGCGCCTTACCAACTGAACCTCGGCCTGGCCCCGTTGTTACAGTCTAGCAGCACGGGCCGGGCTGACATCATTCACATCGGCGACTACGTGAGCGGGCGCGGCAGCAAGAAACACATTGCCTATGCCGCCAGCAAGGCGGCCCAGGACAACCTGACGCTGTCTTTCGCGGCCAGCCTGGCGCCCGCCGTCAAAGTCAACAGCATCGCCCCGGCCCTGGTGCTGTTCAATGAGGGCGATGACGCGGCCTACCGCGAGAAAGCGCTCAGTAAAAGCCTGTTGCAGCGAGAGGGCGGGCTTGAAGAAATGCAGGACACCGTCGATTTCCTGCTCAACAGCGGCTACATCACCGGCCGCATCATCCCTTTTGATGGCGGCCGCCACCTTGCCTGAAACCTGCCTGGTCGTTGGCGCCAATCGCGGGATTGGCCTGGCGCTGACCACGGCGCTGCTCGAAGACGGGGACGTGAAGCGCGTGATCGCCACGCACCGGCCCGGCGGCGACCTGGTTCACCTGGATGAACTCGCAACGCACTACGGTGTAAAGCTGATCCCGCAAGTACTCAATTTTGAACAGAATGACGGCCTGGAAAATTTCACAAAGTTTCTGAGCAACCTCGAAAAGCCGGTTGATTTGGCCATCCACGCAGCCGGAATTCTGCACGAGGACGGAATCGAGCCGGAAAAATCATTCAGCCAGTGCAAAACCGAAAACCTGAGGCGGATATTTGAGGTCAACAGCATCGGGCCGCTGATGGTGGCCCAGGCTCTGCTCAAGGCTCAACCGCGCAAGCACCCCTTCACCTTTGCGGCCCTGTCCGCCATGGTGGGGAGCATTGGCGATAATCGCCTGGGTGGCTGGTACGGCTACCGTGCTTCCAAAAGCGCTCTTAACCAATTTATCAAAACGTTATCAATCGAGTGCCGGAACCGATATCCCTACGCTTCTATCGTGGCGATTCACCCAGGAACCACCGACACCGATCTCTCAAGGCCCTTCCAGCGCGGTGTCAAACCCGGAAAACTGTATACGCCAGACCAGACGGCTGCTCGCATCCTGAGTGTCGTCCGGTCCGTTGATCAAAACCAGAGTGGCCAATTCTTCAATTGGGACGCAAGTCAAATTCCCTGGTAGGAGAATGTGCTTTAATACCGAAACCTGATGCTCACACGAGGAGGCTAAGCCATGCCCCGCCCCATCACGTTCATTTGCGCGGTCCTGCTTCTGGCAGCCGCCATGACCACTTCTGCTCAGATCACTCCCTCGAAAGAATCACTTTCAGACCTTTATCCCGGCAAAGCCTACTCGCCTTATGCTGATCGCAACTTTCCCAGCCAGGTTTATTGGGGCGACACACATTTACATACCGGCCTGTCGATGGACGCCGGGCTGTTTGGAGCGCGTCTCGGCCTGGATGACGCTTACCGCTTCGCGCGTGGCGAACAGGTTATGGCCTCCAGCGGGCAACCGGTAAAGCTGGGCCGGCCGCTCGACTGGCTGGTGATTGCCGACCATTCCGACGGTATGGGCTTTTTTAACAGCCTGTCGGCAGGTGACCCCGGTATCCTCAAATACGAGCAGGGCCAGCGCTGGTACAAGGGGCTGCAGGCAGGGGGCGACGCCTCGGTGGCCGCTGCACTGGACCTGATTACGACGTTTTCGCAAGGCAAAATCAACCCGGACATGATGGGCGAGTACTCGCCGGGCGGAAAAACCTATGCATCCATTTGGGAGAAAGTCGTTGATGCGGCCGAGCGCTTTAACGATCCCGGCACTTTCACGACGCTCATTGGTTTCGAGTGGACCTCGCTGGTGAAGGGCAACAACATGCACCGCAACGTGGTTTTCCGCGACAACGGTGACAAGGCCGGCCTGGTCGTGCCCTTCACAACGCAGGCCCCGATGGGGTCTACTGATCCGCTCGATCTGTATGCCTGGCTGGAAAACTACGAGGCGACAACCGGAGGCTCGGCCCTTGCATTGGCCCATAACGGCAACCTGTCGAATGGCTATATGTTCCCGGTCGATGCGCAGTACACCGGCCGAAAAATCGACCGCAACTACGTCGAAAAACGCGCGCGTTGGGAGCCGATGTATGAAGTCACCCAAATCAAGGGTGACGGTGAGGCGCATCCGCTTTTGTCGCCTGATGATACGTTCGCCGCCTATGAAACCTGGGATGCCGGCAACCTCGATCTCTCCGAAGCCAAGACCGACGACATGCTGCAGTACGAGTATGCCCGCGAGGCGCTGAAGAACGGGTTGATGCTGGAGAACAAACTGGGCACCAATCCCTACAAGTTCGGCCTGATTGGCTCGACCGACAGTCACACGGCCCTGGCGGCCGTCGAGGAAGAAAACTTTTTTGGTAAGGCAACCAATGCGGAGCCATCACCCGGGCGCATGATGCACCCCTTCACCAAAACCGATCAGGGCGCATTCGAGGGCTATGAGCTGGCTTCTTCAGGCTATACCGGTGTCTGGGCCCTGGACAATTCGCGCAGGGCGATCTGGGATGCAATGGCCCGCAAGGAAGTCTACGGTACCACCGGCCCGCGCATCCTGGTGCGTTTCTTCGGCGGCTGGAACTACGTCGAAGACGACCTGAACAGCCGCGCCCCCGCCTTCCGTGGCTATGAAAAAGGTGTGCCGATGGGTGGCGACCTGCGCGCCAAAAACGCTGGCGTGGCGCCCACCTTTATGGTCTACGCGTTGCGCGATGCGATCGGCGCGAATCTCGACCGCATCCAGATTGTGAAAGGCTGGCTGGATTCCAAAGGAAAAACACACGAAAAAGTCTATGACGTGGCCTGGTCACCTGGACGTGAACCGGACACCAACGGCAAGTTGCCTCCAGTCGGAAACACGGTGGACATCGCAGCAGCCAACTGGACCAACACCATCGGCGCCTCGGAACTGGGAACGGTCTGGACCGATCCGGATTTCGATCCGAAGCAGCGAGCGTTTTATTATGCCCGAGTGCTGGAAATCCCGACACCGCGCTGGATTGTCTACGATGCGTTCCGCTACGGTATCGAGATTCCCGAAGACGCCGAAACGATCCACCAGGAGCGCGCCTATACAGCGCCGATCTGGTATACGCCATGATTTGATTGCCATTTCAGGAAAGTCCCGTGACTGTCTCCTATACTGAAATCGATAGCGAATTGATGAAGGTGTGCAGCCATGAGACTTAACCTGAAAACAATACTGCTGGGCGGCCTGGTGTTCTATGTCTCCATGTTCATTTTAAGCATGGGGCTTGGCCCGCTGATCCACGAGGGTGTGCTTGACCCGCTGTATATTGAGAACGCCGCGTTCTGGCGCCCGGAACTGCAACAGGACCCGCCGGACATGGCGGCGTTGATGCCGCGCTGGATTGCAGTGGGGCTGCTGACCACGTTTATTTTCACGGCGATCTACGACAACATCCGGACGGCTTTTTCCGGCAGTGGCGTGGTCAGGGGACTCAAGTTCGGTTTCGTTATGGGATTGATTTATGCCTCGATCGGCGCCGGCTGGTCCGGCGTGTTTAACCTGCCGAACGCGATCTGGTTCTGGTGGGCCGTTGAAGGCTTCATCATGTACGCCGTTGGCGGAGCCGCTCTGGGCTGGTTCGTCGGTAGGTGGGGAACGGACTGATCAGAACGGCAATTTTTTCCTGAAAAATTCCAGTGCACGACCAAGGCGGATTTCCGCCTCCGGCGACAAACCGCTGTGCAATTCCCAGGAAGACCCCTGGATCAGCATTAGGTCCGCCCCGGGTTTTTTACCGTAGAGTTCCCGGCACAGGTGCAGGATCGCCCCGGGCGGGAGCACGTGGCTGGTAAACACACTATCCGGGGCAACTTTGCAGGGCTCGAACTTAAACCCGCCGGGTAACACTCCATGGTATGAATCGACGAAGATCACGTGTTTGGCGCGGCTGATAAGCTCTGCGTCCTCGACCTGCAGCTGGTAGCGGTATTCGATATCAGCGCTAAAGCCCGCTTCCTGTTTGATGCGGTCAAGAAATACCCAGCCCAGCCCGTCGTCGTTGCGGCCGCTGTTGCCGATACCGATCAGAATTCTCAAACCGGGTGCTTCACATGTTCAGCAACGACCGCGCCGTCCGCATCGAACACGGTAAGCTTCAGCGGCATCTGACCCATCGCATGGGTGGCGCAACTCAGGCAGGGATCATAGGCGCGTATGGCTACTTCCACCTGGTTCAGCATACCGTCGGTGATTGCCTTTTGCTGGTCAAGAACGTTTTTCGCTACCCAACGCACCGCCCGGTTCATCGGTTCGTTGTTGTGCGTGGTCGAAACGATCAGGTTGCACTTGGTGATGCTGCCTTTCTCATCGGCCTTGTAGTGATGAATCAGCGTGCCGCGCGGCGCTTCGATGATGCCAATTCCTTCCGGGCGCCGACTGACGGGCGGCCGTTCCACTTCTTCCAGTAACCTGGGCTCGTTGAGCAGGTTCCTGATCTGTTCCGCGCAATGCAGAATTTCAATCAGACGCGCCCAGTGTGAATGCATAGTGTGGTTGTTGGGACGCCCGTTGGTATAAGCCTTGAACTCCCGTAGCTCAGCGTTGGCCAGCGGCGTGGAAATAGAATCGCAGACATTGAGGCGCGCCAGTGGCCCAACGCGGTTCCATCCGTGTTGGCGGCCAAGGTGGCGCAGGAACGGGAACTTCATATAGGACCATTTTTCCACGCCTTCGCCGAAGTACTTCAGGTAGCTGTCGTTGTCAACGTCGTTGAGAGTGACCTCGCCGCGGCTGTCGATCGCACGCATCCGTCCGTCGTAAAGTTCCAGCGCCCCGTCGGTGCCGACCAGTCCCAGGTGACCCGAGGGATAGCTGGCAAAGGAGTCCAGCCACATGAAATTTTTGTCGTGGTAGTCCTTAATGAACGTAACGACCTCCTGGGACCATTGGATCATGGTGTCAACCGAGGGCGTGACGTTGTCCGACAGAAAATAATCACGTTCCTCGGGATAAAATGTCTTGTGTATTCCGCCCGGCACCGCGGTGATGCCGTGGATCTTTTTGCCGGCGAGCGCCTTGATCAGCTCCTGTCCGAACTGGCGCATCTGAATTCCCTTGCGTGCCAGGTCGCCATGTTCCATGGCGACGGCCCCTACCGATCGTTTTTCCACCGGCGCTTCCATGCCGAACAGCAGGTCGGGGGAGGCCAGGTAAAAGAAGTGCAGCGCATGTGACTGGAACAGCTGCGCATAGTGCAGTAGCCGGCGGATCATCGTGGCTGTTGGATGCAGGTCTCGCGGATCCACCCCGTAAATCTGGTCAACGGCTTTGGCAGCCGCCAGGTGGTGGCTCACAGGGCAAATTCCGCATAAGCGCTGCACCAGCAGGGGTGCCTCCCAGTACGGGTGCCCCTGGATAAAGCGCTCGAATCCGCGGAATTCGACGACATGGAAGCGGGCCTGGTCTACGTTTCCCGCCTCGTCCAGCTGGACCGTGACACGGCCGTGTCCTTCAACCCGGGTGACGGGATCGATCATAATTTTTCTGCGTGTTGCGCTCATGGTTCAGTCATACTTGAATTCGGAATAAAGTACCGGAAGTTGCTCCCCTGCCACCAGGCTCAGCACCGATTTCCAGATGTGGTTGGCGTCCGGCGGGCAGCCCGGGATGAAGTAATCGATATCGACGATTTCGCTGCAGGCATAGACCTTGTCGAGAATTTTTGGCAGGTCTTCGTGATAGGGGACGAAGCTCTCATCCGGCATCGACGTGCTGCAGTTTAGATACGCCTCTTCGAGGCACTCGCCCAGCGGGATGGTATTGCGCATCGAAGGCACGCCGCCCCAGATGGCGCACTCGCCGAAGGCCACCAGTACATCGCATTGACGCCGGAATTCACGCAGCGTTTCGACGTTTTCGGCATTGCAACAGCCGCCCTCGATCAGGCCGATGTCGCAATGCCTGGTGAACTGCTTAATGTCGTTCAACGGCGATTTGTTCAGTTCGATGATCTTCACCAGGTCGAGTAGTTTCAGATCGATGTCCAGTAACGACATGTGGCAGCCGAAACACCCGGCCAATGAGACGGTCGCGACGGTTTTCTTCGCCTTCGGCAGCGTGATTTTCGGCTCTTCAACAGGCGCGACCTTTTGCATCGACACCAGGTCGAACCGGCGGTCGCCGAAAGGCTTCGCATGGAGCGCACCGCGCACGATTATGGCACCGGTTGGACACAGGTTCATCGCGTCGATGGCCTGCTGATCGCTGAGTCGGGCTTCCTGGTCGTAATCGACGCCAACGCGGGTTTCGTTGCCGCGATACCTGAAGGAGAAAACTGCCTTGCCGTCATCGGTAAACACTTCCTTTACGCAGCGCAGGCACTTGATGCAGCGATTGTGTTCCATGATCATGCGCTGGGGATTGAAATCGATCAGCCGGTCCTTGAACACGTGCGGGAAACGAGTCTGCCTCAGGCCCATTTCATAAGCCATGTGCTGCAGATCGCAGTTCCCGCTTTTCTCGCAACCGGGACAGAAGTGGTTGCCCTCCGAAAACATCATCTCAACGATCGCATGGCGCGCATCCACCAATTCATCAGTGGTGGCTTCCACTACCATGCCGTCATCAACGGTTTCGGTACAGGCCGGGCCCGCGACACCGTCTATTTTGCAGGTGCAGACACGGCAAGTGCCCAGCGGCGGTTCGATGTGTTTCCAGTAGCACAAGCTGGGGACGAAGATGCCATTCTCATTGGCCACCTCCACCAGGTTGCGGCCGCGTTCGGTTTCAATTTTCTTGCCGTCAATCGTAATGGTGATGCGGTCGGTTGTTTTCCTTGCTGTGTTCATGGGTAAGGTGCTCAACCTGGGTTAACTGCTGAACCGGTCGTATTCCCGCACGGCATCTTTGAGGCTGAAGCCTTTGCTGAGACGTTCCGGGTTCTGTCTCACGATACTCTCGAAGTATTCCGGGAACTTCTCCTGTGCCATCAGCAGGGCGTTGGGGGCCGATTTGCCAAGGCCGCAACGGCAGGTCAACTTCATGATATTGCCCCACGAGCGGATGTCTTCGACGTCAGACTGGCGGGCCAGTTTTGATGCGAACATTTCCAGCTTCTTTTCCAGGATGAAATTACCGGCCCGGCAAGGGGTGCAAAGGCCGCACGATTCGTGTTTGAAAAACCGGTTGTAGTTTCGCAGGATGTCAAGAATATTCCGTGACCTGCTGAAGATCATGAAAGAGCCCCCGCAGGGCAGGTCATCGAGCGCAATGGTGCGGTCCACCTCCTGCATTGAAATACACGCTCCTGAAGGCCCGCTGAGCTGGATGAAATGGGGGCGGTCTGCTTCGCATTGCTGCAGGATTTCCCTGACCGTGGTGCCCCACTCGATTTCATAAACGCCAGGCAACCGGCAGTCGCCCGAGACGCTCAGCAGCTTGGTGCCTGGTGAGCCTGCGGTTCCGGTCGACAGGTAATGATCGGCTCCAAGTTGCAGGACTCGGGCCGCGGCACAGAAGGTTTCAACATTGTTGACCACGGTCGGTTTTTGCAGGTAGCCACGCTGGGTCGGAAAGAAACGCTTGTTGCGGGGTTCGCCGCGCTTGCCCTCGGTAGAATTCAGCAACGCAGTCTCTTCACCGCAGACGTAGGCGCCGGCGCCCAGCTGCACACGCAGATCGAAATCGAAACCCTCGATTCCGCCAATGCCCTGCCCCAACAGGTTCATTTTGCGGAAGTGCTCGATGGTATGTTCCAGCTTGTCCTTTATCCAGCGGTATTCAGCCCGCAGGTAGATGACACCCCTGGCAGCGCCGACCGCGTAGCCGGCGATGGCCATGCCCTCCAGCAACAGGCCTGGCAGCGAGTTCATCAGCACCCGGTCCTTGAAGGTTCCGGGTTCGCCCTCGTCGGCGTTACAGAAAACGTACTTGGATGTGCCGGGCTCCTCCCTGCACGCTTTCCACTTCAGCCCGGCCGGAAAAAAGGCCCCGCCCATGCCGCGCAGACCCGATTTCGTGAGTTCTTCCAACACCGACTCCGGCGCGCGATTACGCAGCTGCGCCAGCGCATCCCCTGGACTGTACTCACGCAGCAGGATGGCTTTGTCACCGTCCGGAACCGACCGGATGTGGTCGGGCACGGAATCGCAGATTTCAGCTGGTGAGGCACCCTGCTTGAGCTGTGCCGCGATATCCCTGACTTTGAGGCTGTTGAGATTGGTGAACGGGTAGAAATCGATCAGAGCGGCCGGCTCCATGTCGCTGAGGCCGATACAGGCGGTTTCAAACAGTCCGAACTGGCCGGTCGGATCGACGCCGTTGAACGGCGCGCCCGTGGCCATCTCGAACGCCTCCCTGACCCGCTCAAACCCCTTGCATTCCGCAACCGGGCTGTTGTTGAGATAGATCGTGATCCGGCCGCGCGGCTGCCGTGTCAGGAAATGATAGAACGAGATGACGCCCTCGACCTCTATGGTGGAGATGCCTAGTGCTTCGCCGCAGGCCGCGACGTCATCGGGTCTGATATAGCCGTGTTCATTCTGAACCTTCCACAGGTAATCAAGCAGGCCAGTACGTTTCAGGCTGATGACCGGCTTTGTGACTCCGGATTTACGCGCTTTTTTCCTGTTCAATGCAGTTTCCCTCCGCTAACGCGAGCAGGTTCATGACGCGCATAATTTTGCGGTAGAACCCGCAGTCAGGGGACCATTTCAGAGTGCTCCGGGTAACCTGTTTTAGCCATGATGCAGATCATATCCGGTCTATGGGCTAGACTATTCCGCATGGCCCCACTGAAGCAGACATTTGTCGATAACTGCCCGATCGAAGGTGGGTTTCGAATGCGCGGGCTGGAAATGACCCGGATAGAAGTGTTTGTCGATGCGGCCTTCGCCTTCGCCGTCACGATGCTGGTGATTTCTTTTGATGCCATTCCCGCCTCGTTTCCCGAGATAGTCGGCGCAATCAAGGGAATCCCTGCGTTTATCGCGGCGGTGGCCCAGTTGGTCTGGATCTGGTACGTGCACAACAAGTGGAGCCGGCGTTACGGCCTGGATACGGCGTTAACGGTGGTACTCAGCACGGCGCTGTTGATCGTTGTGTTGATCTACGTATATCCCATGCGGATCATGGCCCAGGGGATGTTTTCCTGGTTTACCAACGGGTATTTGAGTTCCAGTTTCAGCATCGATACGGCTGGCGAACTAGCGGCCATGTTTGTTTTTCTCGGAATTGGTTTTGTCGCTCTTTGCACGGTGCTGGCTTTGATGTACCGCTATGCAGGCTCCCTGAAAAACGAACTGTTGCTCAATGATTTTGAATCGTACGAAACGCAGACCTTCCAGATCATGTGGCTGGGCGCAGCCGGCATTGGCGGCATCTGCGTCATCCTGGCACTGTTGTTGCCCAGACCGCTGGTGCCTTTTTCCGGGTTTGCATTTGCCCTGCTGGGCGTGTGGTTCCCGCTGATTCGTTCTCGACGAAAATGGCAGGATCCGGCTGCTATACTTTAATAGAAAGCACTAAAAAACACAGGGGAAGTAAGCCATGAATTTGGAGACAAGAGTTGGACTGATAGCGGCCCTGGTTCTGAGCCTCGGCCTGCTGGCTGCGGGCGACGCGTTTGCGGCCAAGCCGTCCTGTGGTGACAACAAGTGCAGCGGTGGCGAGACCGTGGCAAGTTGTCCAGAGGATTGTAGTGACGAGCCACCGCCGGAAGACGTTTGCAACGACGGCATCTGCGGCCCCAGCGAATCATTTGAAAGTTGCCCGGCCGACTGTGATGCGCCGCAATGCAACAATGACGGCGTGTGCAACGCGGGCGAAGACTGCCTGAGCTGCGGCGACTGCGCCGGAAGAACCGGCGGTAAGCCTAAAAACCGCTACTGTTGCGGGGCCGACACCTGCGACGCCAGCCGCTGCGGAGCGGATTGCGGCGCAGCCGTTCCGGAATGTGGTAACGGTATTGTCGAATACGGTGAAGAATGCGACGACGGGGGTGTCAGTGAAACCTGCGACTTATTCTGCAACGCCGTTGCCGTGACCCCTGCGGTGCCGCTGAACCAGTTCAATATCGGCGACTCCATCGGCGAGGCCGAAGCGGCCAACGGAACCATCGGCGCAGCCAACCACCAGGCGGTCTGGTCCACCGGCTACGACGGCGGCGATATCGTCAATAGCCTTAACGAGCGCTTTGAGGCGCGAGACTCAGCCGGTTATTTTGAAAACAACTCGCTGCGTGACGGCGCGATCAACCAGGCGGTCAGCGGCGCGGTAATGGCCGACTTCGCCACCCAGGCGCAGGCCGTGGTGGATTCAATGGGCTCCATCAACCCGGGGGCAGCCGACATGGTCACGCTGCTGCTGGGAAACAATGATGTCTGCGCCAGCTCACTGGCCGCGATGACTGATCCGGTTCTGTTCGAACAACAGTACCGGGCCGGGCTGGACGTGCTGGCCGCGTCACCGATGCCGGAAACAGTCAACGTGCTGGTTTCGGGTATTCCCGCCATCTACTGGTTGTGGGACGCCAAGCGCAGCAACCTGTGGTGCCGGTTGTTTGCCTGGCCCTTCGTGCCGTGCGAAAACCTGCTTGACGGCGCCGCCGATGATTGCGCCAGCAGCGCCTCGGCCGAAGACCCGGATAACATTTATCCCGGAGACGGTTCCAGCTGCGTGCGCCGCAAACAATTTCATGCCGCGATCCGGGACGTTTACAACCCGATTCTGAGCGGCGTGCTGGCGGAGTACCAGGCCGGCAACCAACTGCTCAATGCGGAGTATGTAGACATCTACGACGTGCGGTTTTCATCCGAGCACGTCAACGGCGGCGACTGCTTCCACCCGAGCAAGGCGGGCCACGCATTGATGTCGGGTCAGCAATGGTGCCGCTCCAGTTGGGGCGAAGGAGATATGGCATGCTCACCGTGAACTGCAAACAGGCAAGAGGACACGAGATGAAATTTGTCGCCACTCATAAAATCGCGATGGTGCTTGCGCTTTGCATGGTCACCATCACAGGAGCCTGGTCGGCTGAACAAGCGTTCAGAAACGCGGCGGGTGGGCTCAGGATTAAGGACCTTCAGACCGGGCAGGGCAACGTTGCTATTGCTGGCCAGGTAGCCACCATTCACTTCGTCGGCTGGATCGATGAGCGAGGCGTGCGTGGACGGGAGATTTACAACTCACATGCCCGCGGCGAACCGGTTTCTTTCGTCATCGGCACCGATGGTGTAATGCAGGGCTGGAATGAAGGCGTGCTCGGCATGAAGCCGGGTGGAAAGCGGATGTTACTGGTGCCGCCCGGTATGGCTTACGGCAAGCGAAAAGTTGAAAACATACCGGAAAATGCCTCCCTGATGTTCCGGATCGAATTGGTCAGCCTCGAGGAACAGTAGGAGCGGGTTCATTCGCGATCAGAGGATATTTTCACCGCACAATTAAAAAGGCCGGATTTTTATCATCCGGCCTCTTTATTCTTGGGTTAGCGCTGTGTCAATGCTGTCCATCACCAGGTCCTGACTGACCAGCCGTGAATTGCATGGCGCATTGTGCGTTGCTGTCTGCGCTGGCGCCGTAAACGCCGGGCCTGCATTTCGGTCTTGGCGAAGCGCGGTGAATTGGCCGCTGACCGGCTTAGCGGCACGGTAACGACGGGTTGAGCAGCAGGCATTTGCCCGACCCACTCATGGTAGGCATTTTTTAAGTTTTCAATTAACATATCCTTATCTCCTTTCAGTGCAAGAATATTTCAGCCAGATTGGCTCTGACATTGACAATGTAACCGGTTAAGGCCGACAATCACTAACGGTTTTAATTGGTTAATTGTTAAGAAAAACTTAATTCAAATGTCTTATCTTCCACTTAATGCATTGCGCACTTTCGAGGCGGTGGCCAGCCGCCTGAGCTTCGCCGGGGGCGCAAAAGCTTTGAACGTCTCCCCGGCTGCGGTCAGTTCACAGATCCGCGCACTGGAGGATCGCCTGGGTGTCGCGCTGTTTCGCCGCCATGGCCGCCAGGTCACTCTGACCCCGGCCGGGCGCAAGTTGCTTCCCGGAGTGCAGCGCGGGCTGTCAGAGTTGCGCAAGGCACTGGAGGAGATTCGCCAGGACCGCTCGGAGGGGACGCTCAATGTCAGCATGATGCCGTCTTTTCTGCAGAAATGGCTGATGCCGCGACTGGTGGGCTTCTACAGTGCCCATCCGGATATCGATCTGCGCATCAACGTGGATAATGCGCGGGTCAATTTCGAACAGAGTGACATGCATGCCGCCGTGCGGTTCGGCCAGGGAGGCTGGCCGGGCGTCAAGGCGGTGAAACTGGCTGACGACTGGATTCTTCCGGTCTGCAGCCGGCGCTGGCTGAAGAAGAATGGCCCCATCAAATCGATCCGTGAATTGCAGAAACGGGAGCTGATGTTCCTGCAGAGCGATATGTGGGACGCCTGGTTCCGGGTGACGGGTGAGAGCACGAGGGACAGTCGCTGGTCAATGCTGAACGACTCGCAAAGCATCCTGATGGCGGCCGAGCAGGGTGAGGGTATTGCGCTCAGCCGCTGGTCACTGGTGGCGCGAGACTTGAAGGCGAAACGTTTGGTGCGGCCCATCGACACGATCGTCAAGGCCGATTGGTCCTACCATTTCGTGGCGCCGCCGCATTATTTCGACCTGCCCAAGGTGGCGGCATTCCGTGACTGGCTGCTGGAGCATTTCAGCCGCTTCGAACCGCCGGAATAATCATTCAGACGGGGATATCCGGCTCCAGCGTGTCCAGTAAGTCATCCGCGATCCCCACGTGCCGGGTCATCCCGATTTCGCGGTAAGCGGAATGCGCCTGCGTGAGTGTCTCCCTGGCGCGCTCGCGGTCGCCAGCTTCGTCCCGCCACAGCAACATCTGGGCCCGCCAGCGCAACAGCTCGGCCAGTTCCAAAACGTTGCCCATCTTTTCGGCCTTCTCCTCGGCGGTATCGAAGTGTTTTTCAGCGAGCGCCCAGTCGCCGCCGGCAGCGGCCGCGATGCCGGCGAATTTCCGGGCGAGCCCCAGGTTCACAACCACGTGGGTCCCGGCCTGATCCAGTTGCACGGCGCAGGCGTGCAGGGATGCACACTGCTCACGCCGGCCCAGCACGGCCGTGGTTTCCAGCAGGGCCATGCCGGCACACCATGAGCCCAGCTGGTTTTCCTGGCCGGCCACACATATTCGCGGCTTCAATTCTTCGATCAGATCATCAACTTCGGGATCGCCCTCGTAGGCCAGCAGCAGCATTTTGAAGGCGGCTTCCCAACCTGCCATGGTGCCCTCGATCGGCTCTGCCGAAATCTCTTCGGCGATCTGCCGGGCACGGTCCCAATGGCCTGTCCAGAATTCCGCCAAACCCTGCATTCCAATGATCACGGTTTTCCAGGCGAAATCCACGGAGCGCGACCAGTCGGCCCGGTCTTTTATTCTGTCGCGGCCTTCTTCCAGTTCACCCCGGTAGCACTGCACCTGCCCGTACGTGATCTTCGCGTGCATTTCGGCGCCAAAATTACCGTACTTGCGGGCCAGGTCGATCGTCTCCTGGTAGTTGGACTCAACGTCGTCGAACCGCCCGTTGTTCAGGTAACCCAGGAAGGCGGCGCTGAGGGCGTTGGACAGGTCCCAGGGCGTGCCGACGCGGCGCACCAGGGCGATGGACTGGTCTGCTGTCTCGGCATGCAGGCCGCCTTTCAACCAGTGCTCGCCCATGTATTGCTTACCCATCAGGATGTCGCCTCCGAGCAGGCGCTCCTCGCCCAGTTGCCCGGCCATCGCGATGGCCTCCTCAACATGCTTTTCCCACAGATGGAAATCTTTCCTCTCGCCGGCGCACATTCCAAAGGCCGCCAGCAGCTGGCAGCGGGCCACGCTGGGCTCGTCCCCTACAGCGGTCAGGCCGCGGTGAGCAAGCGCTTCCGCCTTCGCCATTTCGTTGTCCCATGCATACTTGTAAGCGAGATCCCAGCAAATTTGGGAAACCTGCTGGCCGGCGCCCAGTTGCTCGAAGATCGGCAAGGCTTCAAGCCAGTCTTTGCCCGCTTCCTCCCAGCGGCCCAGGGTGCGGTGGGCGACGCCTCTCTGGTTCAGCAGGTTCGCCCGTTGTTCCCCGGTAATGTCCAGCTCCAGCGCTTTACCGAACGCGTCGGCTGCCTCGTCGGCGGCGGCGGCAGCCAGCGCCTGCTGTCCGGCCAGCTCCAGGTAGCGGCGTGTTTTATCCGGCTGCGCTGCTGTGCCGGCGCGATAGAGGTGCTGGGCGATATCTGCGGCGCCCTTGCTGCCATCGCCAAACGAATGCTCCATTGCGGTTGCAATTTGCAGGTGAACTCTCTGCTGTCGCGCGGTGCTCAGGTCGTCGAGCAAGGTGTGCCGAACCAGCGCATGCGCAAATTCATAGCGCGCGTCGCGCTGGCCTGAAGCGGCAAAAACCAGGCCGGCGGTTTCGGCCTCTTCGATCGCTTCGAGTGCATCGTCCGATGATTCCCCCAGCGCGGTCTCGAGTACGCCAAGATCAAAACGCAGACCCGCCACGGCCGCCAGAATCAGGATCTTTCCGGTGGGCTCGCTGAGTCGCTGAAGCCGTCGTTCGATGACCAGGCGGACGCCCTCGGGGACCGCGAGTTGCTCCGTATCGATATCGGTCAGCCAGCGCCGTTTTGCGTCAAACAGGCGGCCCTCCTCGGCCAGGTGCTGATAAACCGACTTGACGAAGAACGCGTTACCCTCGGTTTCCTGGTGGATAATATCGATGACCGCATCCGGCGCAGGGCTGCCGCCCAGGTTGCCGAGCAGAGCGCCGACATCGTCACGGCTCAGCTGGCGTAACGGAATTCGGGTAACGAAGTCATGCCGGGAAAACTGGGCCAGCGCCCGTTTGAACGGCTCGCCCTGGTCGGCGGAAATGTCCCGGTACGTGATCACGATCAACAAGCGCATGCGGGAAATCTGCGCCACCAGGTGTTCCAGCAACAGGACACTCGACTCGTCGGCCCATTGCAGGTCGTCCAGCAGCATCACCAGCGGACAGGACTCGCTCAGCCTGCGGGTGAATTCGAGCAGGGCGTTGAACAGATAACGCTGCTGTTGTTCCGGCGGCAACTCCAGCGGTTCGGGAATATCCGGAAACAGGCGACGCAGATCCGGCAGCAGGCGCGAGATCTCGGGCGCGGTATCGGCCAACGCGCTTTTCAGAATTTCAGGAGGCAGCGCGCGCATCACGTCCTCCAGGATTTCCGTGCTGGTGATAAAGGGCGCGCCATGTTCTTCGTAGGCGTGGCCGACCAGCGGCAACATACCGCGCTGCAATCCCATTTCCAGGGCTTCCTCGGCCAGCCGGGTCTTGCCGACCCCTGGTTCTCCGCCCAGCAACACGATTCCCCCGGTGCCGTTGGCCGCTTCGTCCAGTTTTTTCTCAATGGCTGCGCGTTCTTCCTGTCGGCCGACCAGGGGGGTGAGTTGCGGCCGCCCGAGATCGAGTTGCTCGATGTGTATCGATCCCAACTCAGAAAACTCAAAGCGTCCGGTAGGTGGCGGATCAGCAGCATCCGTCGCGACTACCCCCTCCGGGGTGATGTCGAAAATCCAGGACAGGATGACGGCAAGGGGCAGGCCCAGCACCAGCGTGGCGACCAGGGCCTTGCCGGCCCAGGCGGGAACTTCCAGCAGGCCAAACACTGTGTCGCCGATCTGCATCAGCACCCAGGCGCCGATTACGTACGCGATAAGCACGCGCACAACCTTGCGTCGCCGTAATTCTGCCCATGAAATTTTCATTTTGCGTAAAATACCACTAATGCTGACAATGATCATGATGACAATTGTGCTGAACATGGATATGAACCCGTGGCGAGCCATCAATGACGGCGTCATGGGCGGCGTTTCTTCCGGGCGCATGGTGCAAAGCGGAGAAGCACTGCGTTTCGAAGGCGAACTGTCACTGGAGAACAACGGCGGCTTCGCCTCTGTCCGGAGGCTGGTCGATGACGACCTGGCAAAAGCGACCGGGGTAAAACTGCAGGTGCGCGGGGATGGACGCACCTACCAGTTTCGGCTGCGCCAGGACGGCCGTTTTGACGGTGTGGCCTGGCGCGAAGAATTTGTCACCAGCGGCGATTGGCAGACCGTTGAATTGTCCTTCGATCAATTCGTTCCGGTCTTTCGCGGGCGCTCTGTGCCGCAGGCCGGCCCGGTGGTGCCCTCGGCCATTCGGCAGATTGGTTTCATGCTGGCGGACAAGACTCCCGGTCCGTTCACGCTGGAAATTCGCTCGATCGAGTTTCTGGACTGATACCCCGGCCCGTGCTTTCACCGGTTGCCCGGCAGGCAGCCGGGCTTGACGGCAATACTCACGTTTTTCGGTATGATCTGCCAATGATTTTCAACCGGCTGGTATCACTGCGCGCCTGGGGCACCGATCGCCTCGACGAGGCGCCGCCGCAGACTCTACCGCCTGGCACTGCGTTCCATCCCGCTTTGTTTGCCGGCAACAGCGAGATTGAAAATCATCCGTTGACCCCCAGTTAAACGCCGGTTGACCCTGTTCCTGGGGCGGGCCGGAAAATCGACAGGGCACGGAGCTGACGACATGGAAATGATAGGACAATGGGCGGAAAATCTCGCGGCGGCGACGGGGTTGCGTCCCTGGGCACTGATCGTATTCTCTATCGTGCTGGCGGCTTTATTGCTGGATTTTTTTCAGCGCAAGCTGATGAAGCGACTCGAGAATCTCGTGCAGCAGTCAACCACCCTGTGGGATGACGCGATCTTTGCGGCAGCTGCCCGCCCGTTGAGCTTCGTTATCTGGGTGCTGGGCATTACTTTGGCGTCACAATGGGTTCCTATCCGGGAAGGCGGCCTGTTGAGCGCCGCCATGATCATAAAACTCCGCCAACTGGGTCTGCTCTACGCCATCGCATGGTTCCTGTATACATTCGTCAGGAAAATCGAGCGAAACACGATCAAGAAGGCCGAGCTCGATGGCAGGACCGTAGACAAGACAACCGTTAATGCACTGGGACGCGTGGTCCGGATCGCTGTCGTCATCACCGCTCTGCTGATCGGGCTCGATACCCTCGGGTTCGATATTGCCGGCCTGATGGCGGTGGGTGGCATTGGCGGCCTGGCTATCGGCCTGGCGGCAAAAGACATTCTCGCCAATTTCTTTGGGGGTGTAACGGTATTCATCGACCGGCCGTTCAGTATCG